>JAGPNC010000010.1:0-21614 GCA_018052565.1 Candidatus Shapirobacteria bacterium
AGGGAATTTGCCGACAAATTGCCAAGAAAGTGGTTAGCGGCGAGGGGGAAAGATTTGAGATTACCGCCGAGAATGTGAAGGAGTATTTACCGATGTGGTAAAAATAATAAAATTGCTAAATTGTTTAATTATTGCGGACTGTTTATGAATGTCATCCTGACGAAAGTCAGGATCTGTCTTTAATTTTCAATTTTAAATTTTTAATTTTCATTGAATTTACAATGAATTAATTTTCATTTTTTTATTCTTTTTCTTTTCTTTTAAAGATTGTCTTTTGTTTAAAAATTGTCTCATTGAATAAATGTAAATTGATTGAAAATTGAGAAATAAAAAATGATTTATAAGTTAGTTATTTTATTTAGCCAATGACGAAACAAAAAGCCTTATTGCAAATTGCAGAGGAAATTAAGAATTGCCGGCGCTGTCCATTGGGGAAAAAGGCAACACGAGCTGTTCCCGGAGAAGGAAATAGCGACGCTCAGGTGATGTTTATCGGCGAAGCGCCGGGGTTTTGGGAAGACCAAAGAGGGATTCCTTTTTGCGGCGCCGCCGGGAAGCTGCTCGATAAGCTTTTAGCCAAGGCGGGCTTGAGGCGGGAAGAAGTTTTTATCGCTAATATTTTAAAGCATCGGCCACCCCAAAATCGCGACCCGAAAATTGAGGAAATTGAAGCCTGCCAGGTTTTTTTAGACCGCCAAATTGAAATTATTAATCCTCAAGTGGTGGTGAGTTTAGGCCGATTTTCTTTAGGTAAATTTCTTCCTGATGTTTCGATCACTCGGGCTCATGGCCGGCCGCAATTGGTTAACTTTGGCGGGAAAGAATTAATTTTGTTTCCCATGTATCATCCCGCTGCCGCCCTGCGTAATGGTAAAATAATGGAGGAGGAAGAAAAAGATTTTCGTCGCTTGGGCGATTTTTTAAGAAAAATTAACGGCGAAGAGGGAACGACTATAAAAGAAAACGAAGAAAATAGCCAGGGCAAAAAGGAAGAACAACTAAGATTGGTTTAATCAAATAGCATTTAGAGTATAAAGCAACGAGGCTATCGAAGTTAGAAATTAAAAATTTAAAAGTCAAAATTCAAAATTTCAAGTCAAAAGTTAAAAGTTTTTTTGCCTTACTTTTGAATTTCAATAATTAAAATAGCTTTTTGACTAAGCTTAAAATAAATTATAGCTAAACAATGGATATGATTTCGGGAAAAGAGGAGTTAAAAATTCTTTCTTTGGGCGGTTTTGGAAAAGTTACCCAAAATATGTTTGTGTATGAAACGCCACGAGATATTTTGGTGGTCGATTGCGGTATTGGTTTTCCTGAAAAATCAATGTTTGGAATTGATTTGATTATTCCCGATATCTCTTACCTTAAGAAAAAAAAGGACAAAATAAGGGGTATTTTTCTCACCCATGGCCATGAAGATCACCTTGGCGCCCTTCCCTATGTTTTGCCCTATTTTCCCAATCTACCGGTTTTTGGCTCTCCCCTAACTCTGGCTTTAGCGCAGGAAAAACTAAAAGAGGCGGAAGTGGTTGCTAATTTGCAAGAAGCGCCTTTTGGCAAGGAAATTTTTTTAGGCGATTTTAAAATTACTCTTTTGCCTATTACCCACTCCATCCCCCAAGCGGGTCATCTTTTAATCAAGACTCCTTTTGGCAATGTTTATCATGGGCCCGATTTTAAATTTGACTGGACGCCGGTTGACAAAACAAAGATTGGCGTAGAAAAAATGGTTGAAGCTTCTCGTTTAGGGGTAGATTTGCTTCTTTCTGATTGCTTGAGAGCGGAAAGAGAAGGCTATACTCCCTCAGAGCAAACGCTGGTAGAGATTTTTGAGCGGGAGATAAGAAAAGCAAAGGGAAGGTTTATCGTGACGACGATGTCTTCCAACATCAGCCGTTTAAAAACGGCGATTGAAGCCTCGAGGCGATTTAATCGCAGAATAGTTTTAGTAGGTCGTTCGGTTAAAGAGGCAGTAAAAATTGGCCGTCAGTTTGGTTATATTAGTCTTCCTCCCGAAAACGAAATTAAACCAGAACGGGCTAAAAATTTTCCCCCTCAAAATTTAACGCTGTTGGTAGCCGGTTCGCAGGCCCAAGTCGGCTCGGCGCTTGATCGTATTGTTTCGGGTCAACACCCTCATTTTAGAGTGGAGAAAAATGATTTTGTCGTTTTCTCAAGTGATTATATCCCCGGCAATGAATCTCTTATTCAGGCTTTAATTGATGATCTAATTAAGCAGGGCGCTGAAGTCTCCTATATGGATATTTCCGAGGATCTGCATGTTTCCGGCCATGGGGCCCAAGGAGATTTGGCTTTGCTTATTGACCTTGTTAAGCCGAAGTTTTTGCTTCCCATTGGCGGTAATTTTCGCCAGATGAAACAATATTCTATTTTGGCTCAAAAGATGGGCTATTCTCCCAAACAAGTTATTCTGCCGTTAGAAAACGAGACGATCTCTCTTAGTGGTGGCCAGGTGAGAATCGGGGGGAAAATAGAGATCAGGAATGTTTTAGTGGACGGTTTAGGGGTAGGGGATGTCGGCAATGTGGTCTTACGTGATCGGGAAATTTTGTCTCGCGAAGGTTTGGTGGTAGCTATTTTGGCCGTAGATCAGGAGAAGAAAACACTTTTAATGGATCCCCTTTTGGTGAGCCGCGGTTTTCTTTATGGCCAGCTTCAAGATAGTAAGGAAATTCTTAATGGCGCTAGGGAAGAGATTAAAACTATTTTGACTCACAGTGGCCATCTTTCCTGGCAGGATTTGAAATTAAATATTCAGGACTCCCTGGAAAAATTTTTTTACCAAACGACGGGTCGACGACCCATGGTGCTTTTAGTTGATATTAGCCTCTAATTTTAGTGATGCGCTATTCAAAATTTTTTGGCAAAACCAGCAAAAAGCCATTTAAGAAGGCAGTGGCCACAAGCCACCAGCTCCTGCTTCGGGGAGGATTTATCGAAGAGAGCTCGGCGGGGGAGTATTATTTTCTTCCTTTAGGCTGGCGCGTCCACCGTAAAATTGAAGAAGTAATAAGAAGGGAAATGGACAATATCGGCGGAAAGGAAATGATAACGCCGATTTTACATCCCCTTTCTTTATGGGAGGAAACGAAGCGAACCACATCGGTTTCTTTTGAATTAATTAAGGTTAAGAGCCGCTCGGGAGCGGAGTTTGCCCTAGGTGGGACAGCGGAAGAGATGTTTGTGGATTTGGTTCGCAAGAAAAAACTTTCCTATAGGGATTTGCCTCTTTATCTTTACCAATTTTCAACGAAATTCCGCGACGAGTTACGTTTCCGGGGAGGGTTGTTACGGGTGCGAGAATTTATTATGAAAGATGCCTATTCTTTTGACGAGAACGAAAAAAAATTTGCTAAAACTTATCAATTTTTTTGGCAAGCTTATGAAAAAATTTTTCAGGCGCTTGGTTTACCCTTCTTGGTGGTGGAAGCTGACAGTGGGTATATCGGGGGTGATCGTTGCCATGAATTTGTTGTTCCCCACGAGAGAGGAGAAGATTTGGTTTTAAAATGTCGCCAGTGTTCTTATCAGGCTAGCGCGGAAAAAGCACAAGCTTACTTAGCGCCTCTTAATTCCGACGAAGAGGAAAAGCCGCTCGAAGTGGTTTCTCAGCCGGAATGGGTGGAAACGATGGATGATAATATAAAACATTACCACCAGCCACTTTGGCGTTTCCTAAAAAATGTTGTTTATAAAGACGAAAAGAGGAGGATCATTATTGCTTCACTCCGTGGCGATCAAGAAGTTAATGAGGCAAAGCTGAAACGGGTTTTAGGAGCGGCTGTCCTTGAGCCGGCAACGGCAAAAGATTTAGAAAAAATAGGGACCAAACATGGTTGGGTTCATTCTTGGGGTCATCAGGGAGTCGTTTACGTTGGCGATTTAGGTTTAAAGATGGTGAAAAATTTTATCGGCGGCCAAAAAGAGGCAAAAACCGATACGATTAATGTTAATTATGGTCGGGATTTTTCTTATCCCTTATTGGCGGATATCGCAAGCGCACGAGAAGGTGACATTTGTCCCCAATGTCGAGAGGGGGAGCTTGAGGAAATTAAGGGAATCGAGGTGGGCCACATTTTTGAATTAGGCTATCACTATACTCACTTGATGAAAGGGGCGAATTTTGTTGATAAAAAAGGCAAAGAGAGGCCTTTTTATATGGGTTCTTATGGCATTGGCTTGGGACGGACAATGGCGACAATTGTCGAGGTCCATCATGATCAGAAAGGGATTATTTGGCCTAAAAGTATTACCCCTTATCAGGTTCATTTAATTTCCTTAGGAGAAGGTTTTGAAAAATCAGAAGCAGTTTTTAGCCGTCTTTTGGAGGACGGGCTTGAGGTTCTTTATGATGATCGCCAAGAAGTTTCAGCCGGAGAAAAATTTGCCGATGCGGATTTGATTGGTATTCCTATTCGTTTGGTTATTTCTCCCAAAACTGGCGATTCAATAGAATATAAAAAAAGAGAAGAGGAGAAATTAGAGATACTACAATATAATGAAGTATTAGAAAGAATAAGGAAAGAATACTACAATAGATAATAGAAAACAAAGTTCTCTCTATTTTTTAGTATTAAATTGTCGAATTCCGTAGAAAATTAAAAGTTCCCGCCCAAGGCGGGTGCGCCTGTGGCGGAAAAATTCAATCCGCTAGCTGGCGACAAAACTATATGTTAAATGTCAAGTCTCAAATGTTAAATCGTAAAACTACATGGTAAATGTTAAAACTTTTAAAAAGCCTTAAAAATATTTTTTTAGATTTGAGATTTGAGTTGTCCGCTCGAGGCGCAGACCCGAGGTCTGTTAGTCTTTGGCTGGGATCCGCCGTTTTGGGCGGATAGTTTTGCCATTTGAGTTTTATTTATTTAATACTTGATACATAATAATTAATACAAGAGTTATCTATGGTTAAAAAAAAGCGGGGACGGCCCAAAAAAAAGAAAGGCTTGAGGCTTGGCATGGGGAGAAGAACTTTTTTTTCGGTTTTCTCTCTCTTTTTCTTTTTGCTGACTGCTTTTTTAATGATTTCTTTTTTGAGGCAAACGCATTTTCTTTCCCAAGCCAACGAAAAGTTATTTACTCTTTTCGGCGGAGGAACTTTTTTCCTCCCCTTCTTGACTCTTCTTTTAGGATTGCTTCTTTCCGGTATTAATTTAAGTTTCCTTTCGTTTAATGTTTTTCTGGGCAGTTTTCTTTTCTTTTTCTCTCTTTTAGGGCTCTTCAAAAATGGGCAAGCCGGTCATTTCCTTTTCCAAAAAACAGCTTCTTTTTTAGGGGGAGCGGGTAGTACGGTTGCCTTTTTTGTTCTTTCTCTGGCGGGGTTTTTGGTTTTTTGGGATGTTTCCTTAAGAGAAGTTAGCGATTTCTTGATGGCCTTTTGGGAAAAGGTTAAGGAAATTTTTACCCCCAAAAAAAAGAGAGAAATGGGAGATAAATTTCCTCCTGTTTCCGAGATGACTCCTCTTGTCTCTGATTTCGAAAGCCAAGGAAGAGAAGAAAAAACGGGGTTGACAAAGATATCCGCTGAAAGTCAGGGGGGAAGGCCAAAAGAAGGGCTACCTCTAGCAGGAGCACGGCTTGGGGTTTGGCATTATCCCCCTTTAAGCTTGCTGGATCCCAATCCGCCGGCGAAACAATTAACCGCCGCCGAAGTAAATAAAAATGCGGATATTATTGAGAAAACGCTTGATTCTTTTGGCATTAGTGCAAAAGTGGTGGAAGTTAACCCGGGACCGGCGGTGACACAGTATGCGATTAGGGTGGCGCCGGGAACCAAACTTTCCAAAATCTTGAGCTTAAGTAATGATCTTGCCTTAGCTTTGGCGGCGCCGACAGGGCAGATCCGGATTGAAGCGCCAATCGTTGGCCGTTCTCTGGCAGGAATTGAGTTACCTAACTCTTCACTGCGGGTAGTAAATTTACGGCAGATGCTTGCTTCTCCTGTTCTTAAAAAGTCAAAGTCAAGGCTGACGGTGGGTTTGGGTTTAGACGTCTCCGGTCAAGTAGTGGCGGCTGATATTGGCAAAATGCCCCATGTTTTGATTGCGGGCCAGACAGGTGCTGGGAAAAGCGTTTTGCTCAATGCTTGGATTTGTACGCTTCTTTCCCGAGCTACGCCAGAGGAAGTAAAGATGATTTTAATTGATCCCAAAAGGGTTGAGTTAACTCAGTATGAAGGGATCCCCCATCTTCTTTCTTCGGTGATTGTTGAGCCGCCAAAGGTGGTTTCGGCCTTAAAATGGGCGACTAAGGAAATGGATAATCGTTATAAGCTCTTTGCTGAAGCAGGGGTGCGCAATATTGATGACTATAATGAGAAAGCCGGCTTTGCCGCTTTGCCATATTTGGTGATTATTATTGACGAGCTGGCAGATATTATGTTTTTTTCGCCAGCGGAGGTGGAGACAGCCATTTGTCGGTTAGCGCAAATGGCGCGGGCCACCGGGATTCATTTGGTGATTGCTACGCAAAGGCCGTCAGTAGATGTTTTAACGGGTTTAATTAAGGCCAATATTCCCTGCCGGATTTCTTTTGCAGTAGCCTCAATGACTGACTCTCGGGTGATTTTGGACACTCCCGGGGCAGAAAAACTTTTGGGGCGCGGCGATATGCTTTATCTGCCTCCTGACCGGGCTAAACCTTTGAGAATTCAAGGGGCTTATGTTTCTGATCGGGAAATTAAAAATTTAATTAATTTTGTAAAAAATATGGGTGTTGAACCAGTTTATACTCAAGAAGTAGTTGAGATGCCTATTGGGAAAAAGGGGGCTACCGTGATTACTGCCAGCGGGGAGCGTGACGAGCTTTTTGATGAAGCGGTAGAGCTTTTCCTCCAGGAGAATCGCGCCTCTTCTTCCTTACTACAACGACGGTTTCGTATTGGCTATAACCGAGCCGCGAGGCTGTTAGACCAAATGGAAGAAGAGGGCATTGTTGGCCCTCCTGACGGTTCAAAATCGCGAGAACTTTTGGTTAATAAAGAAAAATTAATTGTTTCGGAAAATGAAGACAGCGGGACAAATTCTTAAAAGCAAACGAGAAGAAAGAAAGAAAAAAATTTCCTCCCTAGCGGCAGAGCTAAAAATTAGAGAAGAATATCTAGTTTCTCTGGAGGAGGATCGTTATCAGGCAATCGCCGGCGGGCCGGCCATAATCCAGGGGTTAATTCGTTCTTATGCAGAAATTTTAGGCCTGGACGGAGAAAAACTGGTGGCCGTTTTTAGACGTGATTTTATTCCGGCTTCATCTTCGCCAGAACTAATACCAAAGAGGATAGAGACTACGAAAAAATCGTGGTTAACGACGGAGAGAATAGGGGCAATTTTGGGGATGATTTGTATTTTGGTGATTGTTTTTTTTGTGAGTCGCCAACTTTTTTTTCGTTTTAATGCTCCCAAAATTATTCTTGACTCGCCAAGGGAAGGAGAAAAGATTAATGGCTACCGGGTGGCGCTTCAGGGAAGGATAGAAGGAGGAGATGTGGTCACGATTGAAGGGCAACCGTTAACGCTTGCTCCTGACGGTTCTTTTTGGCAAGAAAGGGAATGCCTGGCAGGGGAAAACGTGATTCTACTGGAGGCGGCCAACCCTCGGGGTAGAAAAAGCCAGTTGGAAAGACGCTTTTATTGTGGCAATTGACAAAGAGGGAGAAAGTGGGATATAAAGGAAAGAGGTGGAAGAGGTTCTGGCCTCGTCGAGATAAAGAGCTGTTGTTTGTGGCACCTGATTTAGAGATAGAAAAAAATGCAAAATGAAAGAGGAAAAATGCAAAATTTTACATTTTGAATTTTCATTTTGTCCGCCAGCTGGCGGATTGATTTTTGATTTTTGAATTTGGAAACCATTTAGCTATTTATTTTTATGGAAAGTGCTTTGCAAGTCTTGCTGGTAGTGGTGATCGTTATCTTAACAGCCCTTCTGACGGTGATTGGGGTACAGATTTTTCAAATTCTCCAAGAGGTTAAGAAGGCGATTAAAAATTTTAATGAAGCGTTAAATCCCTTCTTAGTTTTTTCTCAGAAACTAAGTCGGCCATTTTTGGGGATAGGCGGTTTTATTGAGGGCTTAGGTTCTTTTTTGGAAGTTTTTTCTGGTAAAAGTAAGAAAAAGCAAGAAGAGAAGGGGGAAAAGAAAAATGGGGGAAAAAAAGAAGATTGAAATAAACCAATTTTGGTCTGGATTCGGCTTAGGGGTCTTAATGGGGGGAGCTTTGGCTTATTTTTTGGAAGGTAAAGAAATTAAAAAAGAAAAAATCTTAAAAATTATTCACCAGCTTTCAGCGGAAGATTTTGATCAATTATCTTCCCAAGGAGAAAAAGTATTCCCCCTTTCCTCTCAAGATCTTGCTTCAACAGGCGACAGATCCAGTAAAGCCGGTAAAAGCAGAGTTTTTAAGCGGAATAATAAACCCCTGAAATGAAAAGCAAAGAAATAGTCGAGAAGTTTATTAACTTCTTTTCCCGCCATCAGCATCAAGTAGCGCCCCAAATTTCCTTAGTACCGGAAAATGACCCCACCCTTCTTTTTACCAGCGCGGGTATGGTGCAATTTAAGCCCTATTTTTTAGGGAAAGAGGAGCCGCCGGCAAGGCGATTAGTTAATGTTCAGCGTTGTCTTCGCACCACCGATTTAGAGAGGGTAGGGGGAAACAGGCGGACACTTTCTTTTTTTGAAATGTTGGGCTCATGGTCAATTGGCGATTATTTCAAGAAAGAAGCGGTTGCTTTGGCATGGGAATTTTTAACTAAAGAGATAGGCTTGCCCCCTGAAAAACTTTGGGCCACCTACTTTGCCGGCGATAAGGCTCTTCCGCAAATTACACCTGATACGGAAACGCCCCAGGCGTGGCAAGCAGTGGGAGTGGGAAAAGATCATTTGGTTGGTTTGGGAGCGGCAGAAAACTTCTGGCAGGTAGGGGAAAGTGGCCCCTGTGGCCCCTGTACCGAAGTTTACCTTGACCAAGGCAGAGAATGGGGATGTGGACGCAAGGATTGTCAACCGGGGTGCGATTGCGATCGCTTTTTGGAAATTTGGAATGCGGGGGTTTTTATGGAATATAATCGTACCCTCAATGGTCAATATGAAATTTTGCCGCTTAAGAGTGTAGACACAGGGGCAGGGTTAGAGAGAATGGCAATGGTTTTGCAAGAAAAAGAAAGCGTTTTTGAAACTGATTTACTTTGGCCGATTATTCAAAAAATTGAAAGTTTAAGTAATCGTTGTTGGGAGGAAGAAAAGTCCCGAAAGGCAATGGCAATAATTGCTGATCACCTGCGGGCCTCAGTTTTTCTTATTGCTGATGGAGTTTTGCCATCTAACCTAGAACAGGGATATGTATTGCGGCGTCTTATCAGGCGAGCTTCGTGGCAGAAACAAAAGTTATTGGGAGGGGAGAAAAAAGATCAGCCATTATTTTTACCATCGTTAGTAACGGTGGTGGAGGAAATTTACAGAAGACGTTATCCCTTTTTGTCCGAGAAACGGCTTCTTATTGAAAATATCTTAGAAGAGGAAGAGAAAAAGTTTAGGGAAGCGCTTTCTCGCGGGCAGAAAGAAATCAGGCGTTTGATTTCTTTTAAGAGAGAGGAAGAAACACCCCTTGGCGGCGGTGAGGCTTTTCATCTTCTAACCACTTTCGGCTTGCCGCAAGACTTAGTCTTGGAAGAATTTGTGGCGGCAGGCGTTAATGTTAGCCCAGATTTTGAGGAGGAATTTGCCAAAGCGTCAAGAGATCATCAGAAAAAATCAAGAACTACTAAAAAATTTAAAGGCGGGCTAGAAGACCATTCTTTGGCAGTTACTAAACTTCATACAGCAACTCATCTTTTGCACCAGGCCTTGCGTTATGTTTTGGGAGAAAGCGTCCACCAGGCGGGTTCGAATATCACTCCCGACCGGTTGCGCTTTGATTTCCCCTATCCCCAAAAGTTAACCGGGGAGCAAATTAAAAAAGTAGAAAGCCTGGTGAATAAAAAAATTAAAGAAGATTTGCCGGTTAGTTTTCGGGAAGTAAGCCTCGAAGAGGCAAAAAAAATGGGCGCCTTGGCATTTTTTGAAGGAAAATACGACAAAGAGAGGGTAAAAGTTTATACTATTGGAAATGAGCCGGATTTTTTCTCTCGGGAAGTTTGCGGCGGCCCCCATGTTAAGCGCACCGGAGCGTTGGGGAAATTTAAAATTATTAAAGAAGAAAGTATCGGGTCGGGGAAGAGAAGAATTTACGGGATGTTGGAATGAAGATGAACACACTTTGGCAGAATAATAATAAAACACGTGATTGTAAAAAGAAAGTCAAAAGTTCCCGCCCAAGGCGGGTCCGCCTCTGGCGGAAAAATTTAAAAGTACAAGTAAAAATTCAAAAGTAAAGACAAAACTTTTAACTTTTTAATTGCAATTTTGAATTTTGACTTTTGAATTTTTAATTGGGAATTTAAGTTGGTTGGTGCTTCCTGATTTAAGGAGGCGGTTAGAAATGAAACCGTGATAATTTATTTTAACTTTTTATGCCCCAACCCATTTTTGCTGCCTTTGCAATTGGTTTTAACGAGGTAATTGGCGGCCTTTGGACAATTGAAGGAGAAAAGGAGGAAAAGCGGGCAAGCGTTCTTGCTCGCGGCAGCCGGGAATATTACCAGAAAGAAGATGACCTGCCGGAAGCAGCTCAAAAAAGCTTAGAGAACGCTTTTAAGGTTCTTGGACAGGAGGAAAAAAAGATTGAGGGGGTGATTTTTTCCCTTCCCCTTTCTTGGGCGAAGGAAACTCTTGAAGAGGAGAAGGCAAGCCTTTTACGACAGATTTGCCAAAGGTTAGAAAGCACCCCGTTAGGTTTTGTGACCCAGGAAAAAGTCATTGGCGCTTCTCTTGCCAAAAACGAAGGTAATCTCCTTAATTTTGTTTTGGTAGGAGTGGGGGAAGAAGTAATTGAGGTGGCGCTTTTTTGGCAGGGAAAGTTGGAGGGAGTTTATCAAGTTGAACGGAGTGATAACCTTATTTCCGATTTGGAAGAAGGGCTTTTTTCTTTTGAGAGGGAAGAACCTTTCCCGCCACGGATTCTTCTTTGGGGCTTTGGTGATCAGGAGGCCATGCGCCAGCGCCTTCTTTCTTACCCTTGGGTTAAGCCAGAAGGGAGTCTTTTTTTGCACCTTCCCAAAGTAGAGCTTTTCCCCTCTTCTTTTCTTTTAGAGGCCTTAATTGAGGAAACCGCCAGCCATCTTTTAGAGAAAGGGGGGCTAGCCCATCTTGCCGCACCAAAAGAAGAGGCAGAGGTTTTGCCAGAAGGAGAGTTGCCGGGATTCTTAAAGGATCAAGATGTGGCGCGCTTAGATGATTTTCCTGTTAGCGGAGGAAAAAAAGAAGAAGCAGAGGAGAAAGAAAGAGAGATAGATTTTGTCTCCAAAAAGCAAAAGCTCGTTAGCTTTTTTAGTAAAATAGGTAGCTTTTGGTCAAGAAGCGTGAAAGCAAGACGCTTTTCTTGGCGATATCTTTTGCCGCTTTTTCTTTTGGCGGTTTTGGGGCTGCTTTGGTGGTTTTGGCCGCAGGCAAAAGTAACTCTTTTTGTTTCGCCCAGATTTTTAGAAGAAAGTTTTACTGTGGTGGTGGTTCCCGGGGCGGCGGCAAGCACCGAGGAAGGAATTATCCCGGGCGAAGAAGTGACGGTGACGGTGGAGAGAAAGAAAAGTATGGCAGCGAGTGGCGAGAAAGAGGTGGGGGAAAAAGCGACCGGAGAAGTAACCGTTTATAATCGCACCGAAGTTGAGGAAACTTTGGAGGCGGGGACAAAATTAACCACCCCCCAGGATTTAGAATTTGAAACAGAGGAGGGGGTGAAAGTGGCTTCAGCCAGCGCTGGTCCGGATTACACCCTTGTCCCCGGGAAAAAGACAGTGAGGGTAAAGGCAACGGACATCGGCCCCCAATATAATTTGACAAAAGGAGTAGAGTTTAAGGTTAATGATTTTTCTACAAAAGATTTTATTGCCAAAAACGAGAAAGATTTTTCCGGTGGCAGCAGTCGCAAGGTAAAGGTGGTGGCGGAGAAGGATTTAGCCTCTTTGAAAGAATTTTTAAAAGAGGAGCTTTCTAAAGAGGGCCGGGAAAAATTGGTGCAAAACTTGGGAGAAGGGAAAAAATTGATTAACGAAAGCCTTAAAGAGGAGATTGTTGCTGAAGATTATGATCATAAGATAGACGATGAAGCTGAGGAGGTTTTTTTAAACCTTAAGTTGGAGGTGAGGGGGCTTGCCTTTAAAGAAGAAGATCTGAATAGGTTAGCTGAGGAGCGCTTAAAGCCAAAAATCCCGCCGGGATTTACTTTAGGAGAAGAAAAAGAAGTTAATTTTTTTTATAAAGAGAGTAAGGAGGAAAAACAGGCTTTTGAAGTTAAAATCAAAGCCAGCCTTTACCCACAGATTGACGAGAAAGAGGTGAAAAAGAAGTTAAAAGGCAAACGACCCGCGGTAGCGGAAGACTATGCGGGGCTTTTGCCTTCAGTAGAAGATTACCAAATAGAAATTAGCCCTCATCTGCCCGGTTTTCTTTTAACCTTGCCCCATCGGGAAGAAAGGATTAAGATAGAAATTAAGACGAAAGAATAAGGGGAGAGAACGATTTTCTGGAAAATCAATGTGAAGCAGATGAAGTCAGAAAAAAAATTCAAAAGTCAAAATTCAAAATGCAAAATGACAATTCAAAATTTAAAAGTAAAAAGTTAATCCACCAGCCCCGCACCGAAATAGTACGGGGCCAGCTGGCGGAAAAAAGTTAAAAGTTTTGTCTTTACTTTTGAATTTTTACTTGTACTTTTGACTTTTTCCGCCAGAGGCGCAGGCCAGAGGCCTGTCAGCCTTGGGCAGAGACCCGCCTTAGGCGGGAACTTTTAACTTTGTAACGATGTATTCTTATATTAAAGCTCAACCAAAGAAATCCAGCCGTTTGGGGAAATTGCTCAAAACCCTGCCGGTTTTAGTTTTTACCTTAGGGATAATGATTATTACCTATGCTGGCTGGCCGATTATTTCCTACCAACTCTCTGCTTCTCAGTTCAAGCAGGAAAAAATTATTACTCCTTATTTTAGGGACGCCAATGATTTAAAAGGACTACCTCTTTTTGGGGTAGTGGGAGTGGCTGACCAAAACTTAGCCGAGATTCAAAACTGGTTGCCGGTGGGGTTTCAGCAGAATAATGTGGGCAAAATTCGTTATTACAATCTAAGCATTCCCAAGTTGGGGATTTTTAACGCGAGCGTGGAAGTGGGAGGAGAAGATCTGTCGCGTAATTTGGTTCAGTATGGGGGGACGGCTTATCCGGGTAATTATGGCAATGCGGTTATTTTTGGCCATTCTGTTTTACCGCAATTTTTTAACCCCAAGGACTATATGACCATTTTCTCTACCCTGCCCACTCTAAAAATTGGCGATGAGATTTTGGTTGATTTTGATGGGGTGCGCTATCGATTTTTAGTCTCCGAAATGGTCGAGCTTCCCCCTGATGATTTGGCCATCTTGGAGCAGCATTATGATGATTCTTATCTCAGCCTGGTAACCTGCGTGCCGCCGGGGACATATTTGCGCCGTTTGGTGGTGCGGGCAAGGCTGGCGAAATAAAAATAGTATTAAGTATTATGTATTAAGTATCAAGTATAAAAATAAGGCAAAATGCAGAGTTTAAAGATAAGCAACTCGTAACCCGTAATGAAGACAGAGTTACCTTTTTCTTAATTATGAATCACTAGTTACAAATTACTGTTTTCTACTTTTGCACTAAAACTTTTAACTTTAAGCTTGAAATTTTGACTTTTGACTTTTAAATTTTGACTTATTTTTCATGCGCTACCTAGGGATTGATTATGGTAAGAAAAGAATAGGTCTGGCGTTTGGCGAGAGGGGCTTGGCGCGACCGCTCGGGAGTTTGCCGAATAATCCAGATGTAGTTAGAAAAATTGGCCAAATCTGCCAAAAGGAGGCAATTGACCAGTTAGTTTTAGGTTGGTCGGAGGATTTAAGAGAAGAAATAGAGGTATTAAAGGGCAACTTAGAGAGCGAGTTAGGTTTGCCTTGTGAGTTTGAAGATGAAACTTTGACAACCAGAGCAGGAATTGCTACAATGCTGGAAACAGGAAGCAGGAGGAAAAAAAGAAGAGAAGAAGCGGATGCGGCGGCAGCAGCAGAAATCTTAGCCTCATTTCTAGTTAAAAAGGGAGGTGAAAATGTTTAAAAATATTATTGCCCCAGTACAGGCTTGGCTTTTATCGCAAGGCCGGTGCGTTGGTTGCGGCAATCCTTTAAAAGACGGGAAGGAAGAAGCCCGGAAAGACGGGACCAAAAAGGTAAGCTGTAAATGCGGCCGGATCTATATTTATGACCCCAAAACTAAAAAATATCGTCGGGCGCTGTTCGAAGAGGTTTAGGTATTTTTATTTTTTGGAGAGAGTTGGAATAAAAAAATAGTTGTTGAGAGCGGAAAAAAATTATCGTAATTCGATCGGTTGAGCATATATTTTTAAGTCGGGATTATCAAGGATAAGGGGGTTGCCTTTATAGACAGAATAGGCAGGTCGATAATTATTTCCGATCAACTTTTTTTCTCTTGCTGAGGAAAGAGTCATGTTTTCTGGCAGGCCAGCGTGTTTTTCCCACTTTAGCTGATATTTTTTCTCTAACGCGTTTATCTGGGAGATATTGGTCGAACCCCAATAAATTAGGAAATGATTATTATCTAATTCTGGTGGTTTCTTATATAATAAAAAATCTGGTTGGTCCAAGATATCTTTGGCGTTATCTTCACATTCGTAGACGGCATATGCTGGCCAGTAATTATTGCCGATAAAACCCAAGGCTCTTGCTGTTGCTAAAGTCATTCCTTTGGGTAAATTAGCGTGGTTGATCCATTTGAGATGGTATTTTTCTTCTAACTTTATGCGTTTATCAATCGGTGTATCTCTCCAATAGAGAACTATTCGGTTGTTTTCTTTCGGATAAAGACTATAAGTGATAATTATTTTCCTATCTTGATTGGCGATTTCAAATCTGTCAAAATAGATATTGCCTATTTCGGAATTATTGAGTAAAACCGGATCTTGCTCAAAAACAATGTTATTTGAGTTAACGAGTAACTCATGAACGCTATCGGATAGAACAAAACTATTTATTGATGGCATCATTGTGGGGGGTGTATTGAATAGATTAGGGATATAGATATTTTTTACGATTTCCGGGTAAATAGGCAAGGTTAATTTTATTCCCTCGGGAGTAATTTCCCATTTAATTTCTATTTTCTCGTTTAAATCTTTACCCGTCTCTCTTTCACGTAGAGAAGCGATCATCGAGACGCTATAGTCTTTTATTTGCTGGGATTCTCCTTGAATAATAAAAGCCTTTCCGTTTTTTAAGAACCCTCTTGGCATTAATGAATAGCGGGCTCCTTGGCCGTATGGCCTTGATAAAACAAGATCGTGCCATTTCCCCTTGATAAACTTTTTGGCCTTAATAAGGCCCGTATCATAACGGAGATCGGCATTATTAGCGCCATTTTTAACAATCTCGTAAACAAGATTGCCGTTGGCGATAATCATCCATGTTTCTTTGTTTTTAATAATTGAAAGGCCGACGGTAGGCAGGAGATAAGAATATGTGCTCGATTGATCTTCTAATGGCAATGGCATAGAAATAATATCGGGACTGGTGATATCGATTGCCATGGCAAGAAGCAGTATTGTTAGCCCATTGTATGTTGGTAGATTTGCATAATAATCTAAGCCTTGATTGTCAAATTGATTATCGAGCTTGGGGACAATATTAATATAATTACCGTTTTTCCCGATGCGATGATATCTTTTAAGCCTTTCAAAAGATAATTGAGCCGCCCTTTTATACCATGAGCTTTTCAGATGATCGCCATTTCCTTTGGCAATTTTGGCTCCGTATTCAAAGGCTAAAATATTTGAAGCCAGCACAAACGATTGCTCGTTTGATCTACCATAATAGGCGATATCGCCGTCGGGAGCCATAAGCTTTAATGTCGTATCCAGAATTTTTATTAAGTCTTCTTTTGCCGTTTTGTTTGGAGAAGGGCTATCTGCTAGGTACTTTGATAGCAAGGCCGCAGAAAAAGAATGGTAGGCGGTTGGCCATGTGCCTGGATCTCCGGTATAACCACCGTCAACAATTCCCTGAGAATGGTAAGTATTATTGAAAAATTGCTCGTAATAGTTAAGCCAATAATTTTTATTGGCGAGAAAATTTTCAATGTTGGTTGAGTTAGCCTGTAAAGATTCAATATTAGTATTATATAGTTGCCCAAAGAAGGCAGCTTGCATTAGCGCCCAGTTACTTTCGTAATTTACCTTTGATATTGATGGAGCGAAAATAGCTTCTCGGAGATAATTTTCCCATTTATTTTTAATGAATTCATCGAAATAGCTTGTGGTCTTTAACTGGTTATAAGCATAAGCGACAGCAAAACCATTAAAGGGGCGGTGAAAATCGTCAAAATGGTCGATATGCCAGTTAATCGCTTTTATTCCTTTTTGAATTAAATTGACTTGGTTTGTTCTTAATCCATACCAAACTAACGACGCACCCAAATGAGAGGTTCCATATTGATTAGCGGGGATAGAGTTTTTCTCTAGCGGATCATGGAAATTACCGTCTTCTTGTTGACTGGCGGACCAGTATTGGATTATGGGTTTTATATACTCCTCGTACTCGGTTCGGCTATTATCTGAAACAATTTTTCCGTCTTGTGAAACCCTAAGTGCCCTATTCTTATTTTCTCCTTTAACTTTAATTAGATAATTATTACTAACTTTTTGGCCAATTGCGATAAAAATGATTGTTATGATTGAGAAGCCAATGACAGCAAGAGAGAGGATCGTTCTTTTATTTCTCTTTTTCATTTTGTTTAGAAGAATTTAGCAATTCTGAAAGGAAACAAGAGTTAAAATTATTATTCTCTCTTGATGATAAAAAACTTAATGATAAAAAAACTCAAGACAGAAAATGACTAGATATAATTGCTTAATTAGTAAATATTATCTTAAAAAGATTATTTCGTGTTTTTTTGGGATCTAGCTGCGGCTTAAACCAGTCGGTAAGAACTTGAAAAAACTCAAAAACCTGTTAGTTAGATAGAGCGCTATTATAGACCTACTATAACATATTTAAAGTTTTTTTAAATTCAAAAAGATAAAAAATTTATGCAAGAGGAATAAAATAAAGGCATAACCAAAAATAAGGCAGATGTTGCCAAAAGCCCGGTATGTTCAGTTAAATATCCGCCCTAAGCTTTTAATGAACTCATTTGGTGTTTGCGTGTTTAATGACATCTGTGGTTTGGTGTTATGATGCCAAAATAAATAACTTTCAAGTTCTTAATTTAGATCTGTAATTTAATTTTGTCTATATTCCCACGAACCTAAACATTCTTTTCTTAAAGATTTGTTAAAGCTTTCAATGAAGCCTTGCTCGTTTTTCTTATATGGTTTTGCCACTCTGTTCCTATTTGCAAACCCGAAAAACGTTTTGTTTAGATTCAGCCTTGAATTCTGGTCCACCATCAGTTTGGAGAAGATCTGTATATTTCCTGTTTTTAAAAGAATATTCAAGGAAATCTAATCCATCAAGTGCTCTCAGACTTGGAAATAATTTTGCCTCAGCCTCTTTTGTGTAGATATCAATTCCAGTGAAGGCAAATATTCCCCCAAAGTCTACCGAATCCATCTGTATTACTTCTCTTGAGCTTTGGCATGGGGCGCTCCCTCTTATCTTATTTTTCTTCCATTTACTCCTTAATTTATATCTTTTTGAAAGAACTTTGTAAATTGTAGTTGGAGAAAGAGAAACCCCATACCTGTCAATTAAAAACTTTCTTATCTTCTGGGCGCGACAATCTTTTTCTTCCTCTCTTAATTTCCAGATCCAGTTCTTAATCTGAGCATCAATTTTTTTTGGCTCTTTCTCCTTTTTCACAATTTAAATATTCTTCAGGGAAGCCATTTAATCCTGAATTTTCTATTCCTCCCAACCATATTCTTACAGTTTCCCTGTTTACTCCCAATTTGTCTGCAATGTGGCTCTTGGATAACCCTTCTTCAAATAATTCCTGGCAAATTGTAATTTTTGTTATTTGATTCACTTCCATATTTTACCATAGGAAGTGGTGGATATTTAAGTTGAATTAAACGGGGGTTGATTTATACAGTGGTTATGTTACCATTAGTTTGGAGTTTTAAAACGAGTTCGATGAAAATATGGAAAATATGATTTTTTCCTGGTTGAGAAATCAGCTCCTTTCGTCTTTCCAGATTCTTCAGAAAAAGAAAGTTTATATTCATGGAGTTATGTTGTTATTTGTGAGCGTTTTAACAGTTTTTTTTGTCAAAAAATTTTTTTTAAAAAAAACGGTTTTAAAACAAGAAGCAGTAGAACCGCCGGCGCCTGTGTATTTTTCTGTGAATGATTTTCGCTTTTCGTACAAAGACTTGATGGGCAACTTCAGTAGTCCTCAGGATATTCAACTCTTTTCGGGGGGGGACTGTATTGGCAGAGTTTGACGATGGCTCGGGGAAAATATATGCTGGTCACTTAGGTTCTTTTTGGGCACCACCATTTTATTCTGATTTTGGAACGAACAAAGGGGAATGGGAAAATCGTGGTTTTAATTTTGGCCTGGTTTTTTCCGATGGCGCTAATTGTTTTACAGAGAGTCCTACCGATATTGTTACAGAGGAGGCAATATGGTATCCGTCAAAAACAGTTGTCAAAAAGGCATATGAAAAAATTGAAGTAAGGGGAGTAAGGATTCCTCTGCCAGCTCAAAGGGGGTTTGCTCTAAAATTGACCCTCAAGAACAAGACTAACATGGAGCAGAACTTCAGGGTATTATTATTAGGTTTCCTTCCCGCTTTTGATACTTTAATAAGGGGTTACGACTCAAATTCTGATTCGATGCACGCTAATGGACCATGGGTTTGGCTAATGAGAAAACCGGCAGCTCCCAAGGGATCTAGGGCTTTATACGACTCAGAAAAACGGATAATAGCAGTGGGAGGCCTAATTACGCCTAATTTAAAAACAGGAGAGAATTATCAGGGTTCCATGGTGATTGCTCTTGACAAGAATCCTCTGTCTTGGGAATTAAGCGACAGCAAATCAACTATATATAATAGTTTTCGAGAGAACTGTCAAATGGGGCGGCTAAAGAATCAGAATGGTGATAGCAATGCTCCCGGTTCTGCTTTTGGCTTGGTTAGTGATTTTACCAAGCTTGGTCCTGCCGGAAGCAATTTAGAGAGCAAAACTATTACGATGATAATTGGTTTAGGCGAAAGTGAGCAAAGGGCTATGGACGTTGTTAATATATTTAGAAATAAAGATGTGGAACAGGAGGCTGATTTATGGTGGAACAATCGCCTTCAAAAAACTTTTTCCTCTTATCCTCAGTTTGGCTCTGGCGATAAATCTCTTAATGCGATTTTTAAAAATTCCGTGCTTACCTATTTGGTTAATCGCTGGGAAACCATCGGCGTTATTGGCGAAGCGGCGGGTTATGGCCAGTCAATTGGTTTTTTCCCTTGGTTATTAGGCACGAGCGGTTTTTTCCCCATGGCTGATGGGACGCAATGGAAAAATCAACTTAAGCTTCTTTTACAGAATAGTTCTATTTATGGAAATTGTCGCGCGATAGACTTTATTGGCCAAGATCATTTATGTGATACATTTTATGCTTACCAATCAGTTTCGATTATCGACATGGTATATAAATATATCGCTATCAGCGGTGATAATAATTTTTTAAAAGAAAAAATTGGGGGCATTACTGTTTTCGACCATCTTTTGAGGATCTTAAGCTTTGATGAGCAAAAGTTTCCCCAGAATGATTTGATTAAGGATTTTGGCAATGATTGGAATCTTTACGAATATACCCGCCATGCTATTAATTGCAACCTGGGAGGGAAATATACTGGTCAAGTAGTTTCTCCGAATTTTGAAAGGGTGGAAGCTTATAGGCAGATGGCAGAATTAGCAGAAAAAGAGGGGTTAGAGCTGAAGAAAAAACAATTTTTACAAATAGCTACGGACATTAAGAATAGAATTAATAGCGTTCTCTGGGATAATAATGCGGGTTGGTTTAAAACCCTAAGCTGGTGGCCGGCTTGCGAAAGAGCTATTTCTTGCCAGCGTAAGAATAGTGCCGATGCTAATTATTTTTATAACATTGCTCCTTATTTTTTATTACAATATGACGATCTTCTAAGCCCTGAACAAGGAAACAAGCTTTTAGCCAGATTCAAAAATTTTATTGGTAATTATGGTCTGTATTCTCTGGACTCAACTGTTTATAAAGATCGCTCAGTTTGGTGTAGTAACCAAACTGATTGGCATGGGCCTGGACTTTATAGTGGCGCCGTTGGCGCCGTTTTATCAGGATTATTCAAGAACAACAAAGAGAGTTTGGCCTATGAGATTTTGCAGAAATACCAATATCTAGAAAAAGTTCCCTACTTTTCGCAAGCACTTCCGGCAGAGGTTCGGGCACATTCTTTATCATTAGCTTATTTAGAGGGAGTATCGCTGGCGCAAAGTCTAATTGAGGGGATGTTTGGTATTCGGCCAAGAGTAGATATGTTAACAATTGAGCCCCATATTCCTGATGAGCTTTTATTAAAGGGAGAGGTTTTCTTAAAGAATCTTAATGTGGCGGGTCAACTTTATAACATTTTTATTCAAAATAATAATAATCATAGATTAGAAATGACTGTTGCTGGCAATAGCGGTGCGAGAGAAAAGTTTGCTTTTAAATATGGATTGAATGGCAAACTAGAGCTTATTGTTAAGAATCTTTCTCCTCAAAAATATTATTCTTTAAAGGTTCAGTGCTTGCCCTCTGGAAAGATATGCCAAGAAGTGAACGTAATGGCAAATGCTAATGGGACATTAAATCTTGATCTTAATCTTATCGGTTTAAGCGGCATAGAATGGACGAGAGAGGGAGTGCCCCAGATAACGCCGACTCCTTCTTCTCCAACTAAAACTTGTTCTGTTTCTATCTCTCCCTCGGCGTCAGGGAAATTAGGAGAAAGGATTACTCTTAGTGTTAGCGGAAAAGGTAATAATCCTAACGGCGAGCAGGTGAGACTCTATTTGCAAAGAAAAAATGGGGAGAGGATTTCTCCTTTGCCGGCCGACTTGCAGAATAAAGAGAGAATTTATGAGAACGGTAAATATCATTATCTTCTTGGTAATTGCCTCACCACGAATCAAGAAACTCCCTGCTCTTTTTCTTATGCCTCTTCTTCCTTGCCCTCTGGCGACTATATTATTCATTGCGATTTGCCAAATGAACCACCGGTTGGCAAATGTTCTGGTTGTCCTTTTTGCAGAGCACCGATAGGAGAAGCGTATGGCGACATTAATTGTGCGGGTTGGTCGAGTTGCTCCGAAAGCGATAGAGCCTATTTTTCAATCACGACTCCTTCTTCTCCAACTAAAACTTGTTCTGTTTCTATCTCTCCCTCGGCGTCAGGGAAATTAGGAGAAAGGATTACTCTTAGTGTTAGCGGAAAAGGTAATAATCCTAACGGCGAGCAGGTGAG
>JAGPNC010000010.1:21714-28755 GCA_018052565.1 Candidatus Shapirobacteria bacterium
CCACCGGTTGGCAAATGTTCTGGTTGTCCTTTTTGCAGAGCACCGATAGGAGAAGCGTATGGCGACATTAATTGTGCGGGTTGGTCGAGTTGCTCCGAAAGCGATAGAGCCTATTTTTCAATCACGAATCGTTAATCTATTCTTATTTTTTGATTAAATAACTTTTTGGAAAAACTAAGCGGATAAGTTGGGGGAATGAAATATCAAGCGAGCGGGTATCTATTTTTCCGTCGATTATGATCTTTTCCAGAAAATAACTATAAATTGGTAAGAGATGGCAATCATGAAAGAAAAGAGCAATTTTCTATTTTTTAGACGTTTCTTATACGGTCCAAGACTAATTACGAGAGAAGGCGATCCTTCTTTTTTTAGAACGATAATTTTGCTTTTGTTATTTTTTTTGCTTTCAAAGAAGAATTTGGGATATATCGACAGTATAGTTCTTGCTGCCCAGGAAATTTTACCTAAGCCTTCGGTTTATCCGACGCCAATTATCTTTTATGGCGACTCCAATTATCATGATTCTTTGGGAGCAAGGAATCCTTATGCTCTTTTTGACAATAATACTTACTATCTTTATTATGATTGTATTGAAGACCTAATAAATTCTTCCTTTGAGTCGAATCTATTGGCTAATGGTTGGGGCGGTTGGAATGCTTCTGTTTCTTCAACAACCGAAAAGGCGCTTTTCGGAATCAGAAGCCTGAAAGTCGTCACAAACGGAACGGAAGGGGCAGGAGCTTTTAGCGGTGATTATTTTTATAACTATGTTGAAGGAGGACCTAACTCTCAAGAGAATCTTGCGATTCCCCGTGGTTTAGGAGTTAAGAATAATGAGCGTTATTTTGCTAGCGCTTATTTCCTGGCGGATGACAATGTCAAGGTAAAATTATTGGTTCAGCAATATCGCGATGATCCCCAGTTTTATTTTGAGAACAAGATTATCAATAAAGACAGAATGGTAGTTAAAGAAGGCAATGGAAAGTGGCAGCAAATTTGGATAGATTTTATAGCCGACGCTAATGCAAGAGATATTACTATTTCCTTAGTTTCTGATCAGAAAGCGATAGTTTACTGGGATGGCGTTAGTTTAGAAAGGAAAACTAAAGACGAACAAATTGCCCCTAGCCCTTATGTAGAAAAGGATTTTCATAATTGGTTGTTAGAAGAGCTAATTGGCTGGAGAACATGTGTGGCCATTTCGGGCGATGGGGTAAATTTCGTTAAAAAGGGTCTGATTAAATCCCTGGGCGTAAAGGGCGCTTGGGAAAATTTTGAACGACCGGGATGGGTGGGGTCCTCTTTTTCTTATCTTAATGTTTTTAAATATCAGCAAAAATGGTATGCCTTTGTTTGGGAGGCGGGGCATCCGGCTAATTTAGATAAGGGTCAACCCAATAAGAGAAGGCCTGGCTATCGTGATCTTCGGGCGCAATTAGAAAATGGCGAACCGTTAAGAAGCGGTTTCGCCAAGGCAGACTCTCCTTTGGGACCGTTCACTCGTTTGAGCCAAGGCGGGCCAGTAATTGATCTTCCCGCAGAGAGTTTAGCAAAATGTAACGACGGCAAGGAGAGAACAAGGGAATATCCCTATGGATGTGATTACTTGGCTCCGATGGGTGCTCCCCAGTTTATCAATAACAAATGGGTTGTTTTTCTTACGGGACAGACGCACCGGTTTCGCTCTCTTTGGGAAGGCACGGGCGGCAATGGTTGCGGCAACGCCTGTAGCGTCGATGCTAAAAACGGTTGGTTTGCCATCAATGCTGGTCTTGCGTTAGCCGACTCGCCTCTTGGCCCCTGGAAAGTAAGAAAAAAGCCAATCTTTAATCCGGAAGAGAATCTTTCTATTGCAAAAGTGGCCGAAGGGGCTTCTTATTTTTATCATGAGCAAAGCGGTTGGCATATTATTTTTTTTAATTCTATCGGCGGCGGCGCTCATGCGATTCGCGCAGCTTGGACGGATAAGCCGCTAGTTAGCGAAGAACCAATCGAATATTGGCCCTTAAAAGAGCAGAGTCAAGAAATAATAAATTGGGATCAGATTCCTTGGTCGCTAGGTCAGAGAGGCCTTATCAATTTGCCGGCGCCGGTAGTTGACCCACGGCGGCCTAATTACTTGCGAGTTTATTTTGGCGCGAGAAAAGATCAATTTCCCAAGGAGAATAATTTTATGGAGAATTATTATAGCTTTTTATTTCATGATATTGGTCTGTTAACATTAGACCTATCGCAACCGGTGAGGTCAAGTAAGATAATTGACCAGCAGGAAATTTCTTCATCGCCAGCAGTAGTCAAATACGTAGCAGAATTTTATAACCAGAGGGGGGTTTCTGAAATCAACCGCGTTCAGCTAATTATTGATGATCATGTGGATTGGCGTCGTTCCCCTAATCGCTTGAGAGTGATGTATTGTTTTGCTGATTATCAAGACAGTAGCGCCAGTTTTAAAAAAGATTATTTTTATTTATATAATGATAAATTTCCGGCGAATGTTAATGGCCGTTGGGGGGAAGGGGAAAAATTAGGGAAAACTTTGTCTAATGACTATGTTGATGTTAATTTGGAGAAAGTGGAGATTGTTAATTTCCAGACAGTAAGAGTGACCTGGAAGGTCACCTTTAAACCAGCGTTTGGCGAAGGCGAATACGGTAATTTTCTTTGGTTAATCGATCATCGCGGAAATCAGGACTATGCTACTTTGCCTCGAGAGGAAGTTTATGCTTATAACACAAACTTTATTTTTATAAAATCAGGTAAAACCTCATTACCATTCAACTCTCAAAAAGGTTTGTTTAAGGCGCAAGGGGAATGGGCGCCTTGCCCTAACGGCAATCTTGGCAATTTAAATTGTGATCCCGACGGCTTGATCAATGCCGGCGATTTAGCTATCATCTTAAGTAGTCTTTCTTCTTTGGAAATGATGCCTACGCCAAGACCGGGGCATTATTCAGCGGATATCGTCCCCGATGGACGGGTTGACAATAAGGACCTTGAGAAGCTTTTAAAAAATTGGCGAGTGGAAAAGGAAACTTACAACAACTAATGAATGCGAAAATATCTAAAAAGCGATTGTTGGGAATAGTATTTCTTTTGGGCTTAACCTTTCTCATTCCCGTGACGGTAAGACTAAGCATGGAAAGACAGAAAATCAGAGGGAGAGCGGAGGAAGAAGAGGTGATTAGACTTAGTTTCGAACCTTCTCAGGGTTTGGTGGTAGCGGGCCAGCCTTTTCTTATAAGAATATTACTCGAGGGCCCTGAACTTCAACAAGTCAGCGCCGCCAACATTAAGCTCTCTTATGATAAAAACGTCATCGATGTTTTTTCCCTTATTTGTGGTTCGGATTTCCCAACAATAGCTGAGAATTTTATTGACAGCGATAATGGCTATATTTATCTTGGTTGTGGTATTGCCAGCGGAAGCCAACCATTTTTTTTTACTTCTTCCGGGGTAGTAGTTCTGGGCCAATTTGAAATAACTGCTAAAAATAATCCTCTGTCAGATAGATCAGATAGAACGGAGATAGCTTTTATCAATAATTATTCCTTGCCGTACGTCGCCGACCCGGTTGGAGAAAATATCTTTGCCAAGAGCGAGGCGGGAGTGTACAGTTTATCAGAAACGCCAAAAGTCGGAAAAAATTGTTCAGTGGAAAGTGATTGTGCTAACAACGAGAATTGTCAACAAGGAGAATGTATCGCCGTGTTTCCTGCCCCGTCGTTTGGAACAGTGAAAATTAAACTTAAAATTAGGTTTTCTGGAATTTACACAAAAGGGCCCGATCAAAAGATTAGGGTGCAGGTGGGCAAGGAAAATAATCTTCTCGAGGAGCTGGCGGAAGTTAATGTCGCCGCCGACAGTCATGGGATTTATCAGTCAGACTTGATGCCCTTCTCCTCAAAAATCGTTCCTGATTACGGATATTACTTTTTGATAAAAGGGCCGAAACACTTTCAGGCTAAATACTGTCAAAATAGTGGCCAGTCAGGTCCTTGCTCTTCAGGAAGAATTATTTTAAATGAAGGAGAAAACGTTCTTGATTTTAGCGGTTATCCTCTTCTCGGGGGGGATCTTCCTCCTCAGGATGGAGTAGCAAATTCTCTTGATGCTATTACAGTAACTAATTGCCTGAGAACTCCGCAGGATCAGAATTGCCTTGAAAAAAGCGATTTGAATTTTGATGGAATAATAAATACTTTAGACATGAGAGTTGTTAATGAAGCGATTAATAATAATCTGAAAGATGAAAAATAAAAAATTACGAAAAAAACATCGGGGCTGAACGGAGAATTTCATTTGCCGCGTTTTTCCCTTAAATTTATTAAATATTTTTTGGCCTGCTTCGACCATCAACCATTTTGATGATAATCTTATTTATAACCACGGAAAAGGGGAAATTTTAACGGATTATTGTTGTTGCCTTCTTTGTTTGCATGCTAGAAGAAAACTCGCTATAATTATTTTTGAAGATAAATAAAAAAAATCTTTAATTAGCGTATTTTTGGCTTTTAAGGGCAAAATAAAATAATAGTTAGGACTACCAGCTATGAACCGCCTTTCTAACGGGGGAGCAAAATCTGGTCTTTCCGTTTTTTTACTGGAAAAATGAGCGTAAGCAATAGAAATTGCCTTTAATGGTTCGGGTGATTTTAGATAATTCAAGCCGTGTTTTAATAGGGTAGAGAAGTGGTATTTATAGCTAGTTTATTATTTTCATTCGTTATTGAAAAATGAAGAGGGCAATGTTTTTTTTGATTATAATGCTCTTTATTTTAAATTGGGGCGGAGAAGAGGCGCTTGCCGCTGGTCCTCATCTCTTTTTATCACCCGCCTCTGGCAATTATTTTCATGATTTTAATATAGAAGTAAGAATAGACACGGGAGGGCAAGAAGTAGGTGGGGCCGATATTTATTTAGAATTTCCTAAGAATATGCTTAGGGCGACAGAAGTAACCGAAGGAACCACTTTTAGTCAGATTTTTTCCTCGATCAATAATGAAGAGGGGGGAGTAAGAATAAGCGCCTATTTTTCTTATGCGGACTCGGGCAGAGTTTATAATGGGGCAGACGGACTAATAGCCGTGGTTAATTTTTTGCCTCTTTCTCTCTCGGGGAGTGCTTTATTGACCTTTAAGTGTTCTGCCGGTTCTACTGCTGATTCTAATATTATAGAAAATACGACGAGCAGGGACATTATTGTTTGTAGCGAAAATAATCGCGGCTCTTATAGTCTTTCGATGAGCGCAGGCAATCCTACCGCCAATGGCGTTTTTTCCCCCACGGCAACTCCGGGAATTTCTGCCTTTCCGGTGGGTGTTGGCTCAGATATTAGCTCTCCTTCTGCATCTTCTCCGTCCTCTTCTTCCTCCCCTCTTTCCTCTCGGGCGACAATACCAGTGACAGGGTCTATAGTCCAAACAAGTGGATTTATTGTTTTTGGAATTATAGTAATTTTAACGGGAATAATTTTATTATTTTAAGCTTTAGAATAATGAAGAGAAATGAATATTTGATCTTGGGGATAGTGCTATTTCTGGCCGCAATTTTGGCAATAGCTTTTTCTTTAAGTTCAGAAAAAGCCATTCTTAGGTCAGGAGCTCAAGCCGAAAATGAGCCGGTAGGAGTTGAGGTGATCGATATTACCGAGCAGAAAGCGGTGGTTGTTTGGACTACGCAAGTGCCGACCCTGGGATTAGTCAGCTATGGCACTTCCCCCACCGATTTCCTTTTGGTTAGCGCGGAAACTGTAGCCACAACAGATCACCGAATTGAGTTAACAGGCTTATTGCCGGAAACAAATTACTTTTTTGTTATTAGGATAGGCCAAGAGACATTTGACAATGCGGGACAGCCCTATGCGTTTTTTACTAAAAAATATACAATTACGCCGACAACTTCTGAAAACAAAGAGCTCACTCCTACTTTGTCTTTACCATTGGAGCCAACCGCTGTTCTCGTTAATGAAGAAGAAATAGAGAAAGCGATGGGGACGAGTAATGCTGATTATGATCTGAATAAAGACGGTGTTGTTAACGCCCTTGATCTTATTCTGTTCCGCAATCATCAATATTAATAATAGAAAAATAGCGAGAAAGCGGAGAAAAGTTTAGAAAAGCACGGGTATAGTCGGCTTATCTTATGGACAAATTTCATCGGAAAGTCTTGACGATTCTAAGGAAACGAGTAGAAGAGAACTCCAACGAGATTAGGCGGGAAAATAGCCATGAAGGGCATCACGACTTTGTTTATTCCTTGGGCCGAAAGGAGGAAAGAAGGTTAGTCGTCGATTTTTTAAAAGCCCATCCAGAAATTTCCTTGCCGGAATTTATTGCCCTTCTTGATTCTCTTTATCAGGGTCAGTCGGTAAACGAGAAAGAGCTGGCCGGTCTCCTCTTGGAGAAAAAAGCGGCTTATCGCCGAAAAATCGCCCCTCCCAAATTGGATCAATGGCTTGATCATCTTGTTGGCTGGTTGGAGGTTGATTCGCTTTGCCAGTCTAACTTCGGCGCTAAAGAAATGTTGGCTAATTGGCCAGCATGGGAAAAGCTTATCCGTCAATTAAATCAAAGCGCTAATATCAATAAAAGGAGGGCTTCGTTAGTACTGCTGGTTAAGCCTAACCGTCAGTTGAAAGAGGAAAAGTTAGCCGGCCTTGCTCTGGCGATGGTTGATAATTTAAAGAACGAAAAAGATCGGTTAATCACCAAGGCAATTTCCTGGCTGTTGCGGGAGATGGCCAAAAACCAGCGAGGGTTGGTGGAGGCTTATCTTAAAGAAAATCGGCGAGAACTGCCGCCATTAGTTATTCGCGAAGTAAGTCGAAAACTAAAGGCGCTTTCTTCTTCTGATGTTTAAGGATGGTTAACATAGCAAGATAGATAGCTTTGCGCGTCGATCGGTGTTGGCCGGCAGGCGGCCAAGGGGAGATTCTCTGCGGCCGGATATGCTGATATAATCAAATCATGCCCGAGCAAGGTGAAACAGTCGCAGAAACAAACGTCCCCTCTGTGGAAGAAGTCCTGGCCCAAGGGCCTTACC
>JAGPNC010000011.1 GCA_018052565.1 Candidatus Shapirobacteria bacterium
ATGGTGATGGCGGGTTTTGGGAAATCGCAGATAGATGACGTTTTTAAAAAGGGAGAAAATCTAGCTTATTAAAATAATTTGCTAAAATAGCGATCTTTAGATAAAATGAAGAAGGAGAATTTAATAAAAAATAAGTTTTAAAAAATCGCTATTTTTGCCAATATAAATGGGCTTGCGCCTTTTTTCAAGACGGTGAATTAAAGTTATATTCTCGTTGTATATTAAAGATAACTTTATGCATCTTTATCTTGCCGCTGACCATCGAGGTTTTAACCTTAAAGAAAAAATTAAGCATTGGCTTGTAAAAGAGGGTTATCAAGTTAAGGATATGGGTAATCGGCGGCTTGAGATGGAGGACGATTATCCTGATTTTGCCTTGAAACTAGCGCGAAAGATGAAGGAAGCGTCGGATCGGGGAATTTTGTTTTGCGGTTCCGGCATTGGAATGGCCATCGCCGCTAATCGGTTTTCTCATCTACGTTGTGGTTTGGGTTTTAATAAAGAGCAGGTGAAGCATGGGCGAGAAAATGATGATATAAATTGTCTTTCCTTGCCGGCTGATTTTTTAAACTTCGAGGAAGCGCGAGAGATCGCGAGAGTTTTTTTAGAAACGGAATTTGATGGAAAAGAAAGCCATAGAAGAAGGATAGAGAAGCTGAAAGTTCCCGCCCAAGGCGGGTCTCTGCCCAAGGCTGACCCCGCCCAAGGCGGGTGCGCCTCTGGCGGAAAAAGTTAAAAGATAAATCAAACCCCAAATTTCAAAATGCAAAATAAAAAATTAAAATGCAAAAATTGTTAAAAACAAAAAATTCTTTTTACATTTTACATCTTCATTTTGACTTTTAATTTTTGAATTTTGCATTTATTACGAATTGCTAGCTTTTGAATTTTAAATTTTAACTTGTTTTTATGCCTTTTCCTAAATTAACTGATTATTCTCTTGCTAACTTTTCCGGCCGGCGGGTTTTGGTGCGGATGGATTACAACGTCCCCCTGGAGGAGAAAGAAGGAAAGCTGGTGGTGGCCGATGACAGCCGGATTCGTTTTTCGATGGAAACGCTTAAATTTCTTTTGGACGCCAAGGCGAGAATTATTTTACTTTCTCATTTTGGTGATCCTGGCGGGAGAAGAAAGGAAGAGTTCAGCTTAGCGCCAGTGGCTCAAAAACTCAATGAGCTTTCTTTCGGCTTGATTGGTTATAAAGGAAAGGTGAAATTTTGCCCACGGGCTTTAGGCCGCCAGCCCCAAACAGCGGTTCGGGATTTAGAGAAAGGAGAAATTTTGGTTTTGGAAAATCTGCGTTTTTATCCGGGAGAAGAGGCAAATGACCCTGTTTTTGCCAAAAGGTTGGCCAAGTTGGGTGATTTTTATTTAAACGAGGCCTTTTCCTGCTCGCATCGTTCTCACGCTTCAATCGTGGAGTTGCCTAAGTTGTTGCCGGCGGCGGCCGGTTTTCGTTTTTGCCAAGAAGAAGAAATTTTAAGAAGAGTACGCTTTTCGCCCCAACGGCCGGTGGTTTTGGTGGTAGGTGGGGTCAAAGAGGACAAAATCGAGGTGGCACAAAAAATGGCTTCTTGGGTGGATAAAATTTTGGTGGGAGGAAAATTAGTTAAAAGTTCAAAGTTCCCGCCCAAGGCGGGTCTCTGCCCAAGGCTGACCCCACCCAAGGCGGGTGCGCCTCTGGCGGACAAAGTTCAAAGTCAAGAAAAGATTATTTTGGGAAAGTTGAGAGAGGATGGGCAGGATTTAGATAAGGCGACGATTAAGCAATTTGAGGAGGAAATTAAGAAGGCGGGGACGGTGATTTTTGCCGGACCGATCGGGAATACCAGCGAGGGTTTCTTTGAGGGGACAAAGGCTCTTTTTGAGGCGGCGCTTGATAGTGAGGCTTTTGTTTTAGCTGGCGGGGGCGACACAGAGGCCGCCTTGACGAAGTTAGGGCTAACTGATAGGATGGATTATATTAGCGCCGGCGGGGGCGCCATGTTGGCTTATTTGTCTGAAGGAACGCTGGTGGGGATAGAAGCGTTAAGAAGATAAACGAGAAAGAGAGCTAATAATCATTTCATGATGTCTTGCTTGCCTATTTATGTTATGTTATGGGTGATAAAGTTAAAAGTCAAAATTTAAAAGTTAAAAGTACAAGTCAAAATTCAAAAGTAGAGTAAAAACTTTTAACTTTTGACTTTAAATTTTGAATTTTGACTTTTGCATTTTGAATTTTCTAAAGATCTTGGTTTTCATCATGATGATGATTAATTATCATGCCTCAGCCATTTAAATCTTGATATCATGCTTAATCTTGTTATTAATGGTTTTGGCCGGATTGGCCGGATAACCTTGCGTACCATTATCGAAAACTATCGTGAGAGGGTGAGGGTGACGGCGATTAACACTTCCGGCTCAATGGATGCCGCCGGTTGGGCTCATTTCTTAAAATACGATACCGTTTATGGTCATTTTGGCCACGAAGTAAGTGTTTTGCCGCCAAAAATGGGGTCGGAAATTGGGCGCCTTAAGATCGACGAAGAGGAATATCCTATTTTAGCGATAAGGGAGCCGGAGAGGATCCCCTGGCGCGATTACAAGGTGGAAACAGTTTTAGAATGTACTGGTGTTTTTCGCGATCGCCAAGCGGAAGGCCACTTTGAAGGCGGGGCAAAAAAGGCGATTATCTCCGCTCCCCCAAAAGACGAGGCAATTCCCACTTTTGTTTTGGGAGTAAATGAAGAAAAATATCAAGGGGAGAAGTTAATTTCCATTGGCTCTTGTACCACCAACTGCGTGGCACCGGTGGTGAAAATAATGGATCAGAAATTTGGCTTTTTTGAGGCAGTGATGACCACCATTCATGCCTATACGGCCTCACAGCAGCTGGTTGACGGCTCTTCGCCCGATTGGCGGGAAGGCCGGGCGGCGGCGCAAAATTTGATTCCCGCTGGTACGGGGGCGGCGCAGTCGGTGGTGGCGGCTTATCCGCCGGCGGCGGGGCGTTTTGCTGCTTTCTCGGTGCGCGCGCCGGTGGTTTGCGGTTCTTATTCCACCTTTGTTTTTAAAACCAAAAGGAAAACTACCATTAACGAGGTTAACCAAAAGCTGGAAGAGGCGGCGGCCGGAGTGTTACGGGGAATTTTAAAGGTTAGTTTTGAACCGCTGGTTTCGACTGATATTTTAGGTGAGAGCGCTTCGGCAATTATTGATGCGGCCAACACCGAGGTGGTCAGCGATGATTTGGTTTATTTAGGTGCTTGGTATGATAACGAGTGGGGCTATTCTTGTCGGTTAGTCGAGATGGCGGAGAAGATACACGAAAAGAGCGAATAGAAACGAATAAAACGGATGAGAAATGAAATGATACGGAAAAAGATGGTCATGCCGGGGCATAATTTGTCATCCTGATGAAAATCAGGATCTGCCTTCTGGCGTTAGGGCACTAAAACGGATTCTGAATTAAATTCAGAATGATCTAGAAGTAATGTTATTTTGGCGGAAGGATTAAGTTACAGCCCGTTGTAGCCCCAAATTTATTGTTTCGGTGTTAGGCGAAAAGTAAAGTGATGCCAGGAAAGATGATTGTTCCCACTATCTTGACGGCCGATATTAATGAGGCAAAAGAGAAAATTGCTTTTTTAAAAAATAAAGTCTCTCGGGTTCAAATTGATATTGTTCAGCGGTGGTTTTCTCGGCCGCCAACAATTAGCCCCGCTGATTTAATGGGCTTTGTTGAGCCGGAAGATGATCTTTTATTGGATTGGCATTTGATGACGGCCGAGCCGGTTTCTTATCTCGATAAGGATTTACCAGAGCCAACGGGTTTGGTAATTGGCCAAGTCGAGCTAATGGCCAGCCAGGTGGAATTTGCCCGCCGCGCAAAAGAAGAGGGCTATCAAGCAGGGTTGGCGCTTGATCTTAAAACGCCGGTGGAAAAGTTAAAACTACAGGCGCTGGACCTTTGCGATCAAGTTTTGGTGCTGGCGGTTGAAGCAGGAAAAGGAGGGCAAAAATTTTCTTCATCTGCTCTTTCCAAAATTCGCGCTCTTTTCTCTTGGCGGAAAAAAGAGGGGTGGGATTTTCAAATTGCTGTTGATGGCGGTTTAAACAGGGAAACCATTATCCCCTGTCTTGAGGCGGGAGCAGAAGTTTTTTGTGTGGGCAATGCTGTTTGGAAAGCAGGTAATCCGGAAAAGAAGCTAAGGGAACTGGAAGAATTAATAGGAGGTTGATAAAAAACGAGGCATTTTAAGAAAAATTAAAATTATTCTAATTGCTCTAATTATTCTAATTGACCTAAAGAATACCCAAAACACTAAATCCCAAAAAATAAAATAAAAAACCATTTGGGATTTTGGTATTTGGGGTTTCTTTAGAAATTAGGTTAATTAGAATAATTAGGATAATTTTATTCTAATTTCCATCAGGATGACACTGGTAAGCTACCCATAATAATCAGGAATTAAACATTTAGCCATTTATCTTTTTTTATGAACGTTTCTATCTTTGGCTATTCCGAGGCAAAAGAGGGGGAAGGGCTTTATCAAGAGGCGAAAGAAACTGCCCGACTTTTGGCCCTGTCAGGCTTTAATATTATTAATGGCGCTGGCCCGGGGGTGATGAGGGCGGCCACTGAGGGAGCCCATCGGGGGGGCGGTCAGGCAATCGGAGTCTGTTTTAACCCCGTGGGAATGACTAACTTTGAAGGCCGAGACAGGCAAAATCGGGTAGACAAACTAATTGAGACACCAGATTATGTTAGCCGTACCCTAAAACTTTTGGAATTAGGGGATTTTTACGTGGTTTTTAACGGCGGCACGGGGACTATTTCCGAGTTTGGCATGGCGTGGGGATTGGCGCGGCTTTATTTTGGCAACCACAAGCCGATGGTTCTTTTTGGCCGCTTTTGGGAAGAAATTATCGAGGCTTTCAAGAAAAATATGCTGCTGCGTCCTGAAGAAATGCGGGTTTACGAAATTGTGGAAACACCCCAAGAGGCTAACGAAGCTGTTAAACGCTTCGCCAGAGAAAGGTAAGTTGTGCTATACTAAAAGTTAGTTATGCCTTTCCCCCCCGAACAGTTAGCGAAAAAAGCCCGCGAGGTGCGGCGTCAAAGTATCGAGGAAATTTATCGGGCGGGTTCGGGTCATCCGGGCGGTTCTCTTTCTTCTGCTGATATTTTGGTTGCTCTTTTTTTTGGTGGCTGTCTTCGCTTTAACTCCCATGATATAGCCGATCCCCACCGCGATCGTTTTGTCCTTTCCTGTGGCCATGTTTGCCCGGCTTATTACGCGGTTTTAGCCTCTTGCGGTTTTTTTGCCAAAGAAGAGCTTGAGAATTTGCGTTCCCTCGGCAGCATGCTTCAGGGTCATCCAAGTCGGCTCTATGCTCCTTTTGTGGAGTGTTCCACCGGCTCTTTGGGGCAGGGGTTGGGAGTAGCCGCGGGAATGGCCCTAGCTGCTTACCTAAAAAAAGAAAATTATTTTGTTTTTGTTTTAACTTCTGATGGGGAGCACGATGAAGGCTCGCTTTGGGAGGCGGCAATGTTTGCTTCTCACCATGAATTGGGAAATTTGATCAATATTGTTGATCGTAACGGCATGCAGATTGGGGGGAAAACAGAAAGACAATTATCTCTAGAGCCCTTAGCGAAGAAGTATGAATCTTTTGGCTGGCAGGCTTTGGTAGTTAATGGCCATGATTATCGGGAATTAATTCAGGCGGTTTGCCAGGCTAAGGAAACTCATCGCCAGCCGACAGCGATTATTGCCCAAACAGTACGCGGTAAGGGAGTCTCTTTTATGGAAGGAAAAAAGCGTTATCATGCTTGCGCCTTAACTCAGAGAGAATATGAAGAAGCGATGAGAGAATTAGAGTAAAGTTAAAATTCAAAATTAAAAATTCAAAATTTCAAGTCAAAAGTTTAAAATTTCTGCTTTACTTTTGAATTTTAACTTTTAACTTTTTTATAATACATGATACTTAATACTATTTTCTCTTCCCAGCGTGATGCTTATGGCGAGGCTCTTTTGGAGTTGGCCAAAAAAAACGAACGGGTTTTGGCGCTGACGGCTGATTTGGCCTCTTCTACGAGAGTAGAGAAATTTGCTCGTCTTTTTCCGGAGCGGTTTTTCAACATCGGTGTGGCCGAGCAAAACGCGGTGGCCATTGCCGCTGGCTTGGCGCTTGAGGGGTTTATTCCTTTTTTATCTTCCTTTGCTGTTTTTCTACCCGGCCGCTGCTTTGACCAAATTCGGGTGTCGGTTTGCCAAAATGGGGCAAACGTAAAGTTGGTTGGTTCGCATTTAGGATTCTCAAATAGTGGCGATGGCTCTTCGGCACAAAGTGTGGCCGATATTGCCTTGATGCGCGCTTTACCGGGAATGGTGGTTTTATCGCCTGTAGATGCTAATGAAGCAGAGGGAGCGGTTTTGGCGATGGCTTCCTATCGGGGGCCGGTTTATCTGCGCCTGAGTAAAAGCGAAACGCCGATCTTAACCAAGAAGGGCAAAGAATTTAAAATTGGGCAAGCAACGATTCTTCGGCCGGGGGAGAAATTGACCATGGTGGGAAGCGGTCCAATTTTGGCCAAGGCCTTGGCGGTAGCCGACGCCTTGAGGGCAGAGGTAATTAACTGCGCCACCGTTAAGCCACTTGATGGGGAAACGATTCTTTGCTCGGCAAAAAAGACCGGGCGGGTGTTAATCCTCGAGGAGCATTCTGTTTTTGGCGGCCTAGGGGCAGCGGTAACAGAGCTTTTAAGCCAGGAATATCCCGTGCCGACAAAATTAATGGGCATTCCCGATGTTTTCGGCGAATCGGCCAGAGAGCCGGAGGAGCTTTATCAAAAATATGGTCTAACTGAAGAAGGAATTAAGCGCGAAGGGGAGAAACTGATAAAAAAATAGATCAAATATCAAAGATCAAAATTCAAAACCAAGCTCAAAGACAAAAACCAAAAATTAAAAACATTTTTGAACTCTGATTTAGGTTTTGATTTCTAATCTTTGCGCTTTGCTCTGGAGATTTTAGTTTCAGGACTTGGCCTTTTATTATAACTGTGGCCCAGTTATTAAAATTAAAAAGCGGATGATATCGTCTTTAGAAAAAATTACCAGAGATGGCCGGGCGTTTTTTTTGGCCTACGATCACGGTATGGAGCACGGGACCGCTGACTTTAACCAAAGATCAGTTGACCCGGAAAAAATTTTGGAATTGGCGGAAAGCGGTTATTTTACGGGGGTGATTTTTCAAAAAGGAGTGGCGGAGAAATATTATCGCCCCGGTATTAACCGCGTTCCCTTAATTATCAAGCTTAATGGGAAAACAAGCTTGGCGGCCGATCCGGAGCCTTATTCTCCACTTCTTTGTTCGGTGGAAGAGGCAGTTTCCTTGGGGGCCTCGGCTTTAGGCTATACTATTTATATAGGGAGCCGTTATGAAAGCCAGATGATGAAGGAGTTTTCCCAAGTTGAGCAAGAAGCGGATAAGCGTGGTTTGCCGTTGATTGCTTGGATGTATCCCCGTGGGAAGGCAGTTTTGGGAAAGGAATTTAGCCCCGAAGTGCTTTCTTATGCGGCACGAGTAGCTTTAGAGTTGGGAGCAGAGATGGCAAAAATTCCCTATACGGGGGATCCGGAAAGTTTTTCTTGGGTGGTGAAGGCAGCGGGAAAAGTAAAAGTAGTGGTGCAGGGAGGGCCGAAAGTTAAAGAGGGTGATTTTTTGAAAATGGTGCAGGATATTTTGACGGCGGGAGCAAGTGGGGCGGTGGTAGGACGAAACATTTGGCAAGCCGAGGACCCCCTTCTGATGGCGGAAAAAGTGGCCAAAACATTGTGGGGAGAGGGGAAAGCTTGAGTTTTATAATAATATTTTCTTTTGTTTTGGTGTTATTCTTATTTTAAGGTGGCTAAATTCAAAATTCAAAATTCAAAAGTTAAAATTGCAATTCAAAATTCAAAATTTTTAATTTTAACTTGAAATTTTGACTTTTGACTTTTAACTTTTGACTTTCCTTTATACTTTAACTTTAAAACCATGCTTGACATCATTACCATCGGTTCAGCCACCCTTGATGTCTTCTTGCGCTCGCCGGGTTTTAAAATTGGCAAGAGAGGCAGGGAGAGATTGGTTCTTGAGGGTGGTAAAGTCGAAGTGGAGGAGGTTTTTTTTCAAAGTGGTGGTGGTGCCACTAATACTGCGGTAGGCTTTTCTCGCTTAGGATTAAAAACAGCGGCCGTGGCTCGTTTTGGTGACGATCTGCCCGGCCAGTGGTTAGCTAAAGAATTAATGGCGGAGAAATTTGACCAGCGATTTTTGCTTCAAATTAAAGGTGATAAAACTGATTATTCAACTATTTTAGTAGGTGATAACGGCGAGCGAATCATTTTGGTTTCCCGTGGACAAAGCCGGCTGGAGGAGAAGATTTTTCCTTTCCTGAAATTACCCGCTAGCCAGTGGGTTTATCTTTCCTCCCTTGAGGGCAATTTTTCTCTTCTTGAAAAAATTACTTTTTGGGCTAAAGAAAGAGGTAGCAGAATTGCCCTAAATCCCGGTGGCCGTGAAATTAGAGAGAGAAAAAAAATAAAAGCGCTCCTTCCTCTTTTGACAGTTTTAATTGTGAATGAAGAGGAGGCAAGCGCTTTTTGGGGGAAAGACTGGCAGCAGGCAATAAAACGTTGCCCGGCTAAGATAACGGTAGTTACCAGAGGGGCAAAGGGCGCCTGTCTAGCGAGCGGGGGGAAATTAATTAAAGAGCCAATTTTTAAAAGAAAAACGGTTGATGCCACCGGCGCGGGAGATGCTTTTTCCGTGGGCTTACTTGCGGGCTTTTGTTGGGAGAAAAATCTGAAAGAGAGTTTACGTTTGGCGATGATTACCAGCGGGCTGGTGGTTAGCGCCTTAGGAGCGAAAACAGGCCTACCAAATAAAGGACAACTATTAAAATTATCTTCAAGGTGATTTTTAAAAAAGAAGAATCTCGCGAGAACGAAATTGCTTCCGGCAGAATCCGTTTTGAAGAAGAAGAAAAGGAGGCGGGCGGAAAAAGGCGTTTGATGATTCTCATTTTGCTTCTTTTAACTACGGGCGTTTCTTTTTTAATCTACTTAGGGAAACAAGTATTACCAAAAATAGAGGAAATAACTCAGCCGGTGGTTTTTCGTCCCAGCCCTGCTTTCAGTCCTTCTCCCACGCCCGCCGAAAAAAGTAAAGTAAAAGAACTTGAAAAAATTTTGGCCGGTCGACGGGGAATTTATGGTCTCTATTACCTTAATCTTGGGACAGGAGAAGTGATGGCGCTTCGGGAAAAGGAATCGTTTCCCGCTGCCTCTCTCATTAAACTTCCTCTTATTTATACTCTTTATCAGCAGGCACGGGAGGAGAAAATTAACTTGGAAGAGAAATATGTTCTTAAGGAGGAAGATAAAGTGGCAGGAGCAGGCAGTCTTTATCAAAAAGAAGTGGGGGTAGTTTATACTTATCGGGATTTAGCCCATCTTTGCGGTAAGCAATCGGATAACACCGCCGCCGCAATTTTGGAAAAAATTTTGGGAGCCGAGGTAATCGAGAAAACCATTAACGACTTGGGAATGAGAAATACCTCTTTCGCGCGGCGGCAAACTACGCCGGAGGATATCGCTATTTTTTGGCAAAAACTTTGGCAGGGGGATGATTTAAAAGAAGAATATCGGGAGGAAATTTTGGATTCGCTTACCGACACGATCTTTGAGGAACAAATTCCGGCGGCGCTGCCGGCGGGAGTGAGAATAGCTCATAAAGTAGGGATTGATGAGGGAATTTTACACGATGCGGGGATTATCTTCGAAGAGCCACCCTTTATTTTGGTTTTAATGAGTAAAGATAATAATCGCGAAGAAGCCCAGGAGGCATTTATATTGTTGACCAAAGCGCTACTAGAAAACGAAGACGGCGAGGAAAAGTAAAGATAGTATCATGTATTTTTAAAATTGCTCTAATTATTCTAATTGACCTAAAAAATACCCAAATCTCAATTAAAAATTTTAATTAACCAAGAATAAAATAATCATTTATAATTTTGGGGTTTGGCGTTTGGAATTTCTTTAGAATAATTAGGTTAATTAGAACAATTAAAAAAAATTTACCCTCCGCAAACAATATCTGCAACAGCATACGGACAAAGAATTGCACCCATGTAATAAGTTTTTTAAAGTCAAAGGGGCGTCTCTTTAGTAGCGGTTTCTTCCAAAAACCATTCTTCTTTTTCTCGAAGGCAGGATTTCTTTTCCAGATCAAATTGCTGGCAAACCTTTTTTTTGACTACTCCCGGCGGCGGTGAGAAAGAGGAAGAGGGATATTTTACCAAAAGAAAATCGGTAATTTGGCGCCAGATGGGAGTGGCGCCGGTAATGCCGGAAGCAATTTTCTGCATTGGCCGGTTATCATTATTGCCCACCCAGGAAGCAACCAAGAAATCTTTAGTATAGCCAATCGCCCAATTGTCGCGTAAATTATTGCTGGTACCGGTTTTGACCGCCACGTTTTGGCCAGGGATGTAGAGAAGAGAATTGGCGCCAAAAGCAGGCTGACGAGCCAAGTTATCAGCAAGAACGTCGGTGAGCAAAAAGGCCACCCCCGCCGGAATTACCTGTTTTTGGCAAGCTGGTTCTTGCGCCTCTACGACTGGAAAAAAAAGATCTTTTGGGTTGAGGTTTGAAGAAACCTTCTGCGGCGAGACAAGGCAGGGATTGTGCCATAGAATTTTGCCTGAATTGTCACTCACTTCAATGATCGTTTGAAGAGGTGTTTTTTTGCCTGAATTGGCCAAAACGCCATAAACAACGGCCAAATCAGTCATTCTTACCTCAACGCCGCCCAGGGTGAGGGAAAGACCAAAACGAGAGGGATCATCCCAGGTGGTAATGCCCATTTCTTGGCCGAGCTTGGCCATTTTTTCCGGCCCTAATGAGGCAAGCACTTTGACGGCGGGAACATTATAAGATGAGGCGAGAGCAGTTCGCAGTGTCACCGGTCCATGGAAACGGCTGTCGTAATTTTGGGGTGAGTAGGGAGGGGAACCGGCAAGCTGGTAGGTGACAGGAGTGTCGGGAATAATGGTAGCTAGCGTATAGCCATTTTGTAGGGCCAGGGCATAGTTAACTACCTTAATGGAGGAGCCCGGTTGGCGTAAGGCAGTAGTGACGTTAAAATTACCTTCTATTTCTTGATCAAAGTAATTACGCGAGCCTACCATGGCCAAAATTTCGCCAGTCTTCGGATTAGTAACCAAAGCGGCGCCATTTTCTGCCCGGTAATCCTTAATCTTTTTAACTTCCTCGGCCACAATCGTTTCCGCTTTATTTTGAATTTCCCAATCTAAAGTTGTTTTAACTCGCAAGCCTCCTTCTTCAATTAATCGCGGCGGGAAAAGTTTGGTCAATTTATCGCGAACAAGCATCACAAAATGAGGGGCAAGAATCTCTTCTCGGGGGAGGTTAAGTTTTAATTCTTCGCTTTTGGTTCTTTCAAATTGGTTGTCATTAATAAAGCCTTCTTCTTTCATGCGGCGCAAAACTTCTTCTTGTCTTATTTTGGCCATTTGCGGATAAGCGCCAAAAGGAGAAAAGGTCGTGGGGGAGGCAGGCAGTCCTGCCAAGAAAGCCGCCTCCGCCAAACTTAAGTCGCGGCAAGATTTACCAAAGTAAAATTGGCTGGCGGCCTCAATGCCATAAGCAGTACTGCCATAGCTAATTTCGTTTAAATACATTTCAAGAATTTCTTCTTTAGAAAACCTGTTTTCAACTAAAAAAGCGAGGATTATTTCCCTTGTTTTGCGGATTAAGGTTTTCTCCGGTGTTAAAAGAACGTTTTTAACTAATTGTTGGCTGATAGTCGAACCTCCCTGAAGAGGTTCTCTGTTAAGGAGAAATTGCTTGAGAGCTCGGGCTAGGCCGCTGACAGAAACGCCGCGATGACGGTAAAAATCGGCGTCCTCAATGGCAATGGTGGCGTTTTTGATATTTTCGGGAATTTCCTCAAGGGGGATAAGGGTGCGGTCTTGGTCATGGTAAACTTGGTAAAGCAGCTGCCCATGGCGGTCGTAAATTTTAGTTGTTTGGGGGATATTACGAGCCGCCAATTGGTTAGGTGAGGGAAGATCTTTTAAAATTAAGAAGTAAAAAAGAGCGGCGATAGAAAGAGGAAAAATAAAATAGAGAAAAGCTTTTGCTAGGTAAGTTTTTTTTACCCTCTTTAATATATTGTATTGGCTAAAAAGAAAAAGCAATTTTTTGGTGGAAATAAAGAAAATGCTTATACCATTGTATGTAGCGCCAACGGCAAAAACGAAAGTGCGGTAGAGAAAAGATGAAACTAAGACAATGGCGAGGAAGGAAAAAACAAGGAGATCAAAGAAAGGCTTACCAATAATTACCAGAAGGTTAGCAAGTTTGGTTAAATATCTTTTATCCCCCACCATTAGCCTTATTATAATAGAGAAAAGAGAAAAAGGGAGAGGGAAAATTACAGTTAAAAGTTCCCGCCCAAGGCGGGTCCGCCTCTGGCGGAAAAAATTAAAAGTTAAAAGTTAAAATATAAATAAACTCAAATGTCAAATCGCAAAACTCAAAACTACATGGTAAATGTTAAAACTTTTTAAAAGCCTTAAAAGTGTTTTTTTAGATTTGAGATTTGAGTTGCCCCGTCAAGGCGGGATCCCGCTAGGGCAGCATAGTTTTGACATTTAATTTTTCATTTTACGTTTTCATTTTGAATTTTGAATTTTAACTTTAATTAGGTTGTGCTATATTTAAAAGATGATTAAGCTTCGGGATTCCTCTTCTCCATCATTTTTGCGCCAGGATTTTATTTCCGGCGATTGGGTAGTTGTTGCCACTGGCCGAGCGGCGCGCCCTGATGAGTTTAAGAAAAAACCGAGAAAAAAATCGCCGCAGGCTTTTCTTTGCCGTTTTTGTCAGATCACTAAGTATGAAAAGCCGATTTTAGCCCACCGTGATGGAAAAGTGATGGAAAAGCCGCCTTATTCCGGGTGGACAACCGTGGTGGTGGCTAATCGTTATCCCGCCTTTTTGCCGGAATTAAACTTAGGAAAAAGAAAAGCGGGCCCCTACCGGGTAATGAACGGGAAAGGTTTCCATGAATTGGTAATTACCGCCGACCATGATCAAGACATTGGCCAGATGGAAATTGAAAGAGTTAAAGAGCTAATTGATGTTTACCAAAACCGTTGCTTAGCCCTTTCTTGCCAGCCTGATGTTTCTTATGTGGCTATTTTTCATAATCAAGGTGAAGAAGCGGGCGCTTCAATTTCTCATCATCATTCCCAAATTATAGCTATTCCCACTCTTGATGCTGGTCTGGTGCGCGACTTTGCCGACACAAAGAATTATTGGCAAGTCCATGGAAAATGCCCCCACTGCTTAGCGATTGCTTATGAAAAGAGGGCAAAAGAACGGCTTATTTTTGAAAATAAGGATTTTGTTGCTTTTATTCCCTTTGCTCCCCGAACGGCTTTTGAGATAAGAATTTATCCTAAAAAGCATCAGCCTTATTTTGAAAAAATAAACGAGACGGAAAAATGGTCGCTGGCGGAAGTTTTCAAAGCCTCTCTTGGCGCTTTGGGGAAAGGCTTAAATTTCCCGGATTATAATTTTTTTCTCAAAAATTCTCCTTGCTATGGAAAGGGGGGCGAACTTTACCATTTTGGCTGGCATATCTTGCCTAAAACGCAAACTTGGGCAGGGTTTGAGTTAGGGGCGCAGATAGAAATTTCCACTATCGCTCCCGAGAAAGCAGCGGAGTATTTAAGAAAGAGTATTTAGTATTAAGTATGATTAAAATTAATTTAATAAATTGTTCTATTTATCTCGCCTAAAATGGTGGATCCGCCGTCTTGGGCGAATGTGGGCGGTTAGTAAACGTCATCCTGACGAATATAAGTTCTAAGGCGGGCACTAAAATTCATCGAAAATCAACTATAATGGGGCTGCTGGTAGCGGTGGTTCTTATGCTTAATCAAAAATCAAAATATCTTCAGATCGCTTTTAACCGGTCTCTTGAAGAGGTGAGAGAGATGATCGCTCTTCTTCCCGCTTCCGAAAAGATAATTATTGAGGCAGGGACACCCCTTATCAAAAAATATGGTCAAGAAGGGATAATGGCGCTGAAGAGATGGTGGAGTGAAAAAATACAAAAGGAGGGCTATGTTGTTGCTGACTTAAAGTGTATGGATAGGGGCTCGGGGGAAGTTGGGATAGCGGCCAAGGCTGGCGCGTCTGCGGCTACGTGTTTTGGATTGGCGCCAATAGAAACGATAAATGAATTTATAAGAGAATGTGAGGGAATCGGTATTGATTCGATGGTTGATATGATGAATGTAAAATTTCCGTTTGAGGTTTTGCAAAACCTAAAGAAGCTTCCAAGTATGGTAGTTTTGCATCGTGGCGTTGACGAAAACGAAAGGAATAAAGAAAAACGTATACCCTATGAGCAAATTCACAAAATAAAAGGAACTTATAATAAGGTGTTGATATCTATTGCCGGTGGAGAGACGCCACGTGATGTTATGAGAGCTTTTTTTAATGATGCCGACATTGTGGTTATCTGGCGTTCGTTTTACGAATCGCCAGAGAGCACGGCCAAGCTAGCTCAGGATTTTCTTAAATTAGTTAAGTGAAGTATGAAAGAGAAAAAAACCAAAAAAAAATTTAATTTGGCGGAATTAATAATCGTTGTATACCTTATTGCTTTTCTTATAAATCCAATCCTGGATGGCGTTTTTACCGTAGTGCTTTTTATTCTGTTTATAGAAAGTCCCAAATTCCGATCTCCCTTTATTGATTTTTTGCGGGGGACAAATCGCCCCCCAAAAAGTTATCCTCTCGCTAATTTTTTTGACACTCATAATTTTATACGTCAAAACACAGCGATTATTCCGGCTCAGCCTGCTCTGGCAAGACCAACAAAATTGGGGAAACAACAAAAATACCTTCAAATTGCTCTTAATAGCACTTTAGCGGAGGCGAGAAAGATTATTTCTCAACTGCCAATTTCAGACAGAATTTTGCTTGAGGTGGGAACGCCGTTGATAAAGACCTATGGGGTAAGCGCAGTTTCGCAGATTAAGGCAATTGCTCCCCAAGGAGTTTATATTGTTGCCGATAATAAATGTGCCGACTTAGCTTCGCGTGAGGTAGAAATGATAGCTAGCGTCGGCGCTTCCGCGGCAACATGTCTTGGCGCGGCACCTGTTGAAACAATTGAGGGTTTTATTGAAGATTGCCAAAAATTTGGCATTGATTCTATGGTTGACATGATGAACGTTGACAACCCGCTTGCTGTTTTAAAAGAGTTGAAGAAACTTCCCGCTGTCGTTATCCTTCACAGAGGAGTGGATGAAAGTGAATTTTCAAAAGAAAAGCAAATTCCTTTCTATCAAATAAAACAGATAAAAGGAAATTATAATGTCTTAGTGGCAGTGGCGGGGGGCGACACAATAAAGGAAGTCCAGCGCGCAATTTTTAACGATGCCGATATCGTTGTGATTTGGAAAAACTTCTATCGTTCTGCTTATGACACTGTTCAGTTGGCAGGGTCCTTTTTAAAAGAAGTAAAGTAATCGCTTAGTTTATTTATTAGACTTTGCGGATTGAGAAATTGCTTTTATCCCTTCCAACACTTCGACTGGCAACGCAAACACCACCGTCTTTGAAGGATCAGGGTTTACTTTTTCTATTGTTTGGAGAGTTCTCATGGGAATACCGCCAGGAACAGAGCTTAGGGTTTGCGCCGCTTGTGCTAATTTTTCGGATGCTTGATATTCTCCTTCTGCCCTGATAATGGTAGCCCGACGTTCTCGCTCTGATTCTGCTTGTTTTGCCATCACGCGTTTCATGTCGGCGGGCAATTCGATATCCTGAATTTTAATATCGGTAACTAATACTCCCCATGATTGAGTAGTGGCACTGACAATTTTTTGAATTTCTTCTGCAATTTTTTCTCTTTCAGAAAGTAGAGGGTCAAGCTCAATTCCGCCAATAACATCACGCAACGCTGCTTGTGCATACTGGGGAACAGCCAGACTATAATCTTTAATATTTAAAATTGCGTCCTCGGCAGATTGTACTTGAAAATAGACAACAGCGTTTATGCCAATGGGGATGTTATCTTTAGTAATAACTTCTTGTTGCGGGATATCGATTGTAGTAATACGTAAATCTACTTTTATCATTCGTTGAAAACCGCGCAAAAGCCACGTTAACCCCGGTTGCCTCGTGCCGGTATATTTCCCCAGTGTTAACACCACGCCTCGTTCATATTGATTAACTATTTTTAAATCCGTAACAATAAAAAATAAGACAACGACAAAGAGAAAGACAGGAAACGCTTCCATATTGAGTTCAGTATAGAGTATTATTATTAATAACGCAAGAGAGAAATTTTCGTAATTTTTGGACTGGATCCTTCTTGGTTTTAGAGGCGGCGGTCCTTGCTGTCTTTTGGTGGATAGGAAAAGACGGCCGGTTTTGATGGGGGCGGGCAGTCGAGACAAAAAATTGCCCCCACTGGGTCGCGGACAATGGGATGTTCCTGCTCCTCGACATTTCCCTCGTTTTGCCAGCTCAAAAGAGGTTCGCCGGTGTCTTTATTAATCAAAATTTTTTCCCGAGATATTGTTTGTTTTGGCAGCTGGTCTTTAATAAAATACTCAAAACGGGTTGGGCAAGCGGAATCTTGAGGCAATTGGCCGGAATCAGAGCAGACAGAGTAGCCAACGACACCCTCCGGCTTGATGGGCCATTCTTGGCCTAATTTCCCTTTTTCAAGAGCAAAGGAGATGATCTTGTTCCAAATAGGGGCGGCGCCGGTTATTCCCGAAACCACCGCGCCCATTGAAGAGTTGTCGTTATTTCCTACCCAAACCGCCACTAATCGCGAGGGAGTATAGCCGATGGTCCAATTGTCTTTTTTTTCGTTAGTGGTGCCGGTTTTAACGGCTACTTCGGGGTGGTTTTCAACGACCAGCTGGGAATGGCTGCCAAAAGCAGCGCTGCGGGCATTATTATCCAAGAGAATGTGGGTGATAATATAGCTTGCTTCGGGGGAGATAACTCTTTCGCCAATTTGGCCCAACGTTTCCTCGTTATTTAAAAGAATTTTCCCTTGATGGTCAACCACTTTCAGAATAGAAACTAGTGGTTTTTTAACACCCAGATTTGCCAGTGTCCCAAAGGCGGTGGCCATTTCGGTCATGCGGACTTCGCCGCCGCCAAGTGTCAGGGAAAGGCCATAATTTTGGGGGTCACCAAAGGTGGTAATTCCTAGCTTTTGGCAAAAACCCAAAAAATTTTCCAAACCATTGAGGGCTAAAACTTTAACCGCCGGGATATTATAGGAATTGCCTAAGGCAAAGCGGGTTTGGGTAATACCATGATAGGAATAATCATAATTGGTGGGGCAGTAGGCTTTTTGACCGGCCGTAGAGAAGCAGGTGGGGGCGTCAATTAAGGGCGTAGAGGCGGTAATTTTTCCCTCCTCAAGGGCCAAAACGTAATTTAGGGGTTTAATTGATGATCCGGGTTGGCGCAAAGCAGTGGTAACGTTGTAATTACCGTCAATTTCCTGGTCAAAATAATCGCGCGAACCAGCCATGGCTAAAATTTCTCCTGTTTTCGGGTTAGTAATTAGAGCGCTGCCATTGCTGATGTCAAGTTTTTCTACTTTTTCGATTTCCTCTTTAACTGTTTTTTGGGCAAAATCATGCAGTTCCCAGTCTAAGGTAGTGGTTACTTGTAAACCCCCTTCTTCAACCATTTTTTGCCCAAAGAGCTCGACTAAAGCCTCCTTAACATACATGACAAAATGGGGGGCAAAGATATCTTCCCCAAGCGGGGTGAAGGTTAATTTTTCTTCCTTAGCTTTCTGGGCTTCTTCTTGACTAATAAAGCCCGCCTCAACCATTTTATCAAGGACGAGCTCTTGGCGGCTTTTGGTCAGTTCCGGGTGAGCGCCGAAAGGAGAGAAAGTGGTTGGTGAAGCCGGCAAGCCGGCTAAAAGAGTAGCTTCAGCTAAAGTTAATTCTTTGGCGGGTTTATTAAAATAGCGCTTTGCCGCCGCCTCGATGCCCCAGGCAGTGCCACCATAAGGAGTTTGTTCAAAATACATGGTTAGAATCTGGTCCTTATCATAAATGATTTCTGTTAGGACAGTTAAAATCGCTTCTTTGATTTTCCGTTGTAAGGTTCTTTCTTGAGTCAGAAGGGCATTTTTAACCAACTGTTGAGTGAGAGTTGAGCCGCCCTGGAGACTACCCCGGAAAATAGTTTTGTAGGCCGCGCGCAGGATACCCTTAGTAGAAAAGCCGTGATGCTGGTAAAAATTACGGTCTTCAATGGCAATAGTAGCTTTAATGACATAATCGGGCAGTTCCTCAAGTTTCACCGGTAGACGATTTTCTTCAGCATAAATTTCGTAAAGAAGTTTATGGTGGCGGTCGTAAATTTGGGTGGAATAGGGAGTTTGGGTGGCAATAGTTTTTGGGGAGGGTAGATCGCGGAGGATAAATACATAGAAAAGGCCGACGGAGGCAAGGAGGAAGACGATGATAACAATTTTGAAATGATTTTTTAGCCAGTCAGTAAGCCGGTTTCTTTTCTTTGGGCGTTTTGGGCTTTTTTTAGTCCTTTTTTTCATCGTAGTTTGATTATAGCATCGTAAGAGAAAGGACGCGGGATTAAACAGGATGTTCACAGGATAGAACAGGAAAAAGCCCGTTTTATTCTGTCTTTAATCCTGTTGTGTCCCGTGCGCTTCATAGATTAATCTGTGCTATACTTTTTTTAAATGACCAAAGATAAAAAAAGTGGGAATGGGACAATGAAGGAGCTTGAGCTTGTTTTTGGCTATTGGAGCTTTTTGTTTGTTTTTTGGGGACTTTATCGCTTTCTTTTTCGCTTGCCGGAGGAGTTGGAAGAGGGGATATTAAAACCCCTCATTTGGTTGGGCCCGCTTTTTTGGCTGGTGGGGGCAAAAGAGGGCCGGCCCATTTTTTCTTCTCTGGGGTTTAGCCGAAAAAATATCCTTTCTTCCTGTTATTGGGGAATTGGTCTGGGAGCAATTCTTACCCTTGAAGGATTGTTGGTTAATTACCTCAAATACAACTCTTTTTCTTTTATGAGTACTCCTTACGAATCAGCCGAGGCTTTTCTGGTTGCTTTTGGCCTCTCTTTTGTGACCGCTTTTTGTGAAGAGGTGGCCTTTCGGGGGTTTATGCTTAACCGTTTGTTGGAAACCCTAAAAGAAGAAAAAATAGGTAATCTCCTGACAAGTTTCTGTTTTACCTTAATTCATTTCCCCGCGGCTTTTTTTATCTATCATTATCCTTTTCCGGAGATAGTTTTCTATTTTTTCCTAATTTTTCTGGTAAGCTTAGTGGCCGGCTTTTCTTTCCTTAGAAATAAAAACGTTTTGGCTCCCATTTTAGTTCATTTTTTTTGGTGGTGGCCGATTATTTTATTCCGTTGATTTGTTTTCTTCGTCCTTTTCTTCTTTAAAGAGACGACCTCTAATTTTTGCTAGTCTCCAGGTGATAATAACCGCTAAGATTGTTACCACTAAGGCAAAGATCACCTCGGAGATAAGACCGGAGGCGGTGCCGAAGATCTTTTTAAGGTAGTTATCGATAAATTCCTGAATTACTCCCCGCCAGGCAAGGGCGGCCATTAGGCCAAAGGAGGTAGTGATTAAGCGGGTTAGCTCTTCTACCAAGATTTTTTGGAATTCTTTTACTTCTTGGCGGACCTTTTTTCTAATCTCTTGGGGCCGATAATTATTCTTATTTTTCTTTGCCATGGGAAATATATTATACTAAGTATAGTGAGAGGGTTTATTTATTTTACTTTAGTTAATTTATAAAGAACCCTTTTTATCTTTCGCAAATAAGGAAAAATTCAAAAGTCAAAATTCAAAATGCAAAATTGCAAGTCAAAAGTCAAAAGTTTCTGTTTTGCCTTTAAATTTTTACTTGGACTTTTAACTTTTAACTTTTGAACTTTGAATTTAGATTTGTGTTAGAGGACAACTTGTAGCTTAGCTATATTATACTAGACAAAAAAGGGCCTTTGTCCATTCTTTTATGTTTTCTCCTAAATTTACCATTACCCCCGAGATTTTAAAAAATATTGGCGCTATCGAAGCGGCCAAGGCAGTTTTAGAAAAAGCGCCACTGGTACCATCCTATGAAAAAAGTTTTCAGGCAGAGGCGATTTTAAGAACAGTCCATTTTGGCACCCATATTGAAGGAAACGAGCTCTCCTTGAACCAAGCGGCGCAAGCCATAGCCGGTCGGGAAGTTTTGGCCGGTCATCGGGCGGTTCAGGAGGTGATTAATTATCGGGAGGTAGTTGATTTTATTGACGAGATAGGGAAGAAAAGAAAAGGGCAGTTTTTCTATGAGGAAAAAGATTTTTTAAAAATTCATGCCTTAGTCTGTAATCGCATTTTGCCGCCAAAACAATGTGGGCGTTATCGGCAAACTGCTGTTGTGGTCCGCTCTCCCTCTGGTGAGACAGTTTTTAAAGCGCCGCCAGCGATAGAAGTGCCATATCTCGTGAAATCTTTTTTTTCTTTTCTTAATTCCCAAAAGGGGAGAGAGATTCATCCGGTTTTGCGGGCGGGGGTAGCTCATTATATTTTAGTGGCCATTCATCCTTTTGTTGAGGGTAACGGTCGGACTGCTCGGGCCTTTGCCAACCTAATCCTTTTTGCCGAAGGCTATGATGTGCGGCGCCTTTTTTCCCTTGAGGAGTATTTTGATAAAAACTTAAATGATTATTACTATTTTTTAAAGAAAACTTCTGACCAGTCGCCGGATTTGGCCAAGAGGGACTTAACGGGCTGGTTAGAATTTTTTAGCCGAGGGCTGGCAGAAGAGCTAACCCGTGTCAAAGAACAAGTAGAAAAGCTTTCGGTAGACCAAAGCCTGCGGCAGAAATTAGGCGGAAAGCAAATTGCTCTTTCTCCCCGTCAGGTAAAGCTAATGGAACAGGTTAACCAAAAAGGGGGGATTGATATGAACATGGCTCGTCAGGTTTTGCCCATGGTTTCCGACGACACGATTTTGCGAGAGTTGCAGGATTTACGCAAAAAGGGCATAATAAGGAAAGTAGGCCGGACGAAAGGAGTAAGGTACGTTTTAAGATAACAAAGTTAAAAGTCAAAATTCAAAATTCAAAAGTAAGGCAAAAATTTTTGACTTTTGACTTGCAATTTTGAATTTTGACTTTTGAATTTTGAATTAGCAAGGGAGGAGTTTCACATTTGACTTTTTCCCGTTAGGAAAGTCAAATTCTTAGCCTTATTCTTAATCTTAAGATGTCGCCTACTGACCCGCAGTTTTTATACATGGTTTTAATTTTACCTTCTCTTTTTGGGCTGACTCTTATTGGCGAAGGCTTAAATAAAATTATCAAAGAAGAGAAACAGGGTTGGGCCTCATTTTTAAGCGGTGTTCTTTTTATCGCCACCGCCATTTTAGTTTTTTTCTTTATTTCGCCGACATTATGAAAGCACGGGAACTGGCTAACTACCTATTAGCGCTTGAAAAAACCACCTCGCGCTTACGAATTACCGAGATATTAGCCGAGATTTTAAGAAAGGCAGAAGTAGAGGAGACGGACAAGCTTTGCTACCTTCTTTTAGGTGAATTAGCGCCACCCTATCGAGGGATAGTGTTTAATTTAGCGGAAAAGATGATGATGAGGATTTTGAGCGAAGCTTTTGGGGTTAGCGTGGAGGAGGTGAAGGGAAGCTTTGGCAAGAAAGGCGACTTGGGATTGGTGGCCGAGGAATTGGCACAAAGGAAAGAAGAAGAAATGGTTTCTTCTTTAACCGTAAAAGAGCTTTATGACAGATTTTTAGAGATAGCTTGGGAAAGCGGGCAGGGAAGTCAAGAACGCAAGATTAAGAAAATGGTGGCCCTTTTGAAAATGCTTTCTCCCGCTGAGGCACGTTTTTTCACCCGTATCCCATTAGGCCGGTTACGCTTGGGCTTTTCCGAAACCACTCTTTTAGATGCTCTTTCTTGGCTTTTAAGCGGTGATAAGCGTTGGCGGGAGGAAATTGAGGCCGCTTATAACCGCCGGGCCGATATTGGTTTTATTGCCAAGGAAGTTAAAAAGAAGGGGATAGAAGGATTGAGAGAGATAAGAATTGTTTTGGGGACGCCAGTGCTTCCTTCTCTTTGCCAACGCCTGCCGACTGCGGAAGAGATGATTAAAAAGATGGCGTCGGGGAAGGGGGATTTGGTTGCGGTTGAACCTAAGTATGATGGAACGCGCTTGGAAGTTCAATTTCAGCGTGAAGAGGGCAAAATTTGGATGTTTACCCGCAATTTGGAAAACGTGGTGGCGATGTTTCCTGATATCGCCGAGGCAATGCCCAAAGAAGTTAACGCCCAATCGGCAATTTTGGACGGCGAGGTGATTGGGGTGGACAAAAAAACCGGCCGTCTTCTTCCTTTTCAGGAAACGATTAAACGAAAAAGAAAGCATGCGGTTCAGGAGGCTTTGCTTAGAATCCCCCTGCGCTATTATTGTTTTGATGTTCTTTATTATAACGGGGAGGAAGTGATTAATTTGCCTTTTTCTAAAAGGCGGCAAATCTTAGAGAAAATAGTTAAGGCCGATGGGGAGGTAATCTCTCTTTCGCCGCAAATTTTGACTAACAATGTTGAAGAGTTACGGCGCTATCATGATGAGCAGATTAAAAAAGGCTTAGAGGGAGTGGTGGTGAAAAAGTGGCAGGCGCCGTACGAGCCGGGGAAGCGGGGATTTACCTGGGTGAAGTTTAAGCAAGAAGAAACCAAAAAGAGTGGCGGTCTTTTAGACACGGTGGAGGGCGTGGTAATGGGTTACTACCAGGGGCGGGGGAAGCGAGCCGGTTTTGGTATTGGCGCCTTTTTGGTGGGGGTAAGAAAGGGGGAGAAGATTGTCACCGTTTCCAAAATTGGCACTGGTCTTTCTGATGATGATTGGCGGGAGATGCGCCGTCGGGCTCAAGCGGTTAAAACTACGGCTAAACCCAAAGAGTATGAAGTTCCTAAAGAACTAGCGCCCGATGTTTGGTGTTTGCCAAAAATTGTGGTGGAAATTGCGGCTGATAATTTAACCCGCTCGCCTTTGCATACGGCTGGTTTTGCCCTACGTTTCCCGCGTTTGGTACGCTTCCGTGACGATAAGAGCATTGAAGAAATTACTACCCTTGAAGAATTAAAAAAATTAGGATGATTTTTTTAAAAATAATTTTAACTTTTTTACTGGCAGGATTTTTTTCCTGGGCGACCCTGCTTTTAGGCCAAGGGGGCAAAAGAAGAGCACTGCTGGCGATGATTTTACCAGAATTTCTCCTGACTTTAATTTTGGCTCCTTTGGGCTTATCAGAGGTAGTTTTAGGGCTGGTCTTGGGGAGTGTTTTGATTTTTTTTCTTCTTCTCCCGGGATTAGTAGCCATAAGGCAAGGAAAAATAATCTGTCGTGGTGAATTCCTCTTAAACCAATTGCTTTGGGCCTTTTTATCACTTTCCCTGCCTTTAATTTTTCTTTTGGACAAAAATATGAGCCGGGTGGAGGGATTAATTTTATTATTATTGGGGTGTCTTTTTATTGCTTTAGAAGGGGGAAAGAGCCGCCGCGGCTTAAGAATTTTTTGGCCAAAATTGGTTTTGGGGCTGGTTTTTTTCTTGCTTTCCTTTAGTCTTTTGGTGACGGTGGCGGGTTCTTTTTCCTTCCCTTCCCTTTTTGTCGCCGGTTTTGTTCTCTTATCCCTGCCGGTTTGCCTGCCGGAGATGGTTCTTTTTTCCTCCTCGCGGGCAAAAATTAGCTTTGAGCGAGTTTTGGCTCCCCTGGTTTTGGAAAACACTCTCATTTTAGGCATGGCGAGTTTTTTTTCTCCTTTTGAAATCGCCAGTTTCCTCTCTTATCTTTGGGTGGTCATTTTTATTCTCTTAAGCTTTGCTCTTTTTTATTTTTTTGCCTGGTCAAAGCACAAAATTGAGCGCCTTGAGGGGGTGGCCTTGGTGCTTTTTTATTTTTTGGCTGTCTTTACCGTTTTTAATCTTTAAGCTTCATGGAGTCAAAGAAAAGAGAATTTTTTTTGGACTTGCATCTTCATTCGCGTTATTCACGAGCGGTTTCTCACCAAATGGTACCTCAAGAAATGGCTCTTTGGGCCAAAAAAAAGGGCATTGACGTTTTGGGAAGCGGCGATTTTACCCATCCTCTTTGGTTGCGTCAGTTAGAAAGCATGCTTGAAGAAAAAGGGGAGGGAGTTTATTGCCTTAAAGGAGAAGGGAAAAAAGAAGAAGCGGTCAATTTTCTTCTTACCGGCGAGCTTTCCTGCATTTATTCCCAAGGCGGCCGTTTACGCCGTATTCATCTTTTGGTTTTAGTGCCGAGTTTCGCGACCGCTTACAAAATTAACCAGGAATTAGAAAAAAGAGGGTTTAATCTTTCTTCTGATGGTCGGCCTATTTTGGGTCTTCCGGCGAGAGATTTAGCCTTAATTTTAAAAGAAGTTAATCAGAATATTTGTCTTATCCCCGCTCATATCTGGACGCCGTGGTATAGTCTTTATGGCTCCCGTTCTGGCTTTGATTCTTTATCTGAATGTTTCGGGGCGGCTGCTTCTTATATTAAAGCGGTCGAAACAGGTCTTTCTTCTGATCCGGCGATGAATTGGCCGATTAAAGATTTGGCGGGGCGGCAAATCGTTAGTTTTTCCGATGCCCATAGCCTGATGAAATTAGGACGGGAGATGACAGTCATTAGTCTTCCCAAAAAGGAGTTGTCTTTTCAAAAAATTGTTAACGCCTTGGAGGAAGAAGGGGGGATTAGCTTTACGGTTGAGTTTTACCCCGAGGAGGGAAAATATCATTTTAGCGGCCACCGGCTTTGCCAGATTTGCCGTTCTCCCGAGGAAGTTAATAAGTTAGGGAAAATTTGCCCTGTTTGCGGCCGGCCGCTTACTTTAGGGGTCGCTCAGCGGGTGGAAGACTTAAAAAGAAAGGACTCTTCTTTTAAAGAAAAGCCGGAAGAGATTTTTGACGATTTTGGCGTCCGTTGGCAAAAGAGCCCTTCCCGGCCGCCTTATGTTAGATTAGTGCCACTTTTGGAAATTTTGGCTCAAGTGGAAAATGCTGGTTTATCAAGCCAAAAAATTATTAATGAGTACAATATTTTAACAACACTTTTGGGAGCCGAGCGAGAAATAATGCTGCGAAGAAAACCCGAAGATTTGGTAAGAGCAACCGGAGAAAAACTTAAGGAGGCAATTTTAAAAGTGAGGAGAGGAGAAATTTTTGTTAACCCTGGTTTTGATGGCCAATTTGGAGAGGTAAAAATTTGGGGAGAGGATGAGAAAAAGAGCCCGGAGGCACAGATAAGTTTGTTTTAGCTTTTTGGCTCTTGTTTTTTGGGAAAAAATCTAGTAAAAAGAAAAGGGAAAAAGGGAGGTGAAAAGGATGGCAGAAGAAAAAAAGAACTCGAAGGCAGCCCTAACCTATTTATTGGGCCTTATCACCGGGATCTATTTTTATGTTACCGAGAAAGAAAACGCTTTTATTCGTTTCCATGCCCGCCAATCGATTATTTTTTCCGTCGTGGCCACCGTCGGAGGGGTGATTTTGGGGATAATTCCCGTTATCAATTTATTAATTTATCCCTTGTGGGGGTTGGCATGTTTTGCTCTGTGGCTTTTGTTAATGGTTAAGGCTTATCAGGGGGAAGAGTATAAAATTCCTTGGCTAACTGATTTTGTGGAAGAAAAAATTCTTCCCAAAATTGAAAAGAAGAAATAAGGAAAAGGATGTTTTTTAATCGCCAAGAGGCAGGCCAGAAATTAGCGTCCAAAATTAAGGAAGCGACGGATGAGAGAAAGGCGGTAGTTTTGGGCATTCCCCGCGGGGGAGTGATAGTTGCTTCTGAAATAGCTTCGCGCCTTAAATTGCCCGTGGGCATTTTGGTAGCCAAAAAATTAGCCGCGCCGCAAGAACCAGAGTTTGCCATTGGTGCGGTTGCGAGCTCTCCCGAATCGCTTTTTTTAAACCGAGAGCTGGTTAGTAGCCTGAGAATCAGCAAGGGCTATCTTGATCAGGAGATAAAACTAAGAACGGCGGAGGTAAGAAGACGCTTGCGCCAGTATTTACCGGAAGGAATCGCTGACCTGTCGGGAAAAGAGGCTATTATTGTTGATGACGGGGTGGCCAC
>JAGPNC010000028.1 GCA_018052565.1 Candidatus Shapirobacteria bacterium
GGTAAACCAAATTTTTGAGCAAATTGCCAATCCCTATCGTCGTGAGCCGGCACTCCCATAATTGCACCACTGCCGTAACTTTCCAAAACAAAATCAGAAACCCAAATAGGAATTTCTTTTCCTGTGGCCGGATTGACGGCATAAAGGCCGGTAAAAACGCCTGTTTTTTCCTTGGCTAAATCAGTTCTTTCCAGCTCTGTTTTTTCTTTTGCCCCTTCAACATACTTTCTAATTTCATCTATTTTGACTTCTAACTTTTGACTTTTAACTTTTAATAGCGAAGCTATTAAGGGGTGTTCCGGCGCTAAGACTATAAAAGTCGCTCCCCAAAGGGTATCCGGTCTCGTCGTAAACACTTCAACTTCACTTTCAACTTTTAACTCTTGACTTTTAGTTTTGAATTTAATCTTTGCTCCTTCTGACTTGCCAATCCAATTAATCTGGGCCGCCTTAACCTTCTCGACAAAATCAACTTTATTAAGGCCATCCAAAAGCCTCTCGGCGTAATCAGTAATTTTCACTACCCATTGCTCTAGTTTCTTTTGGTTCACTATGGCGCCGCACCGTTCACAATGGCCATTAACTACTTCCTCATTGGCTAAACCAATTTTGCAAGAAGGGCACCAATTAACCGGCATGGCCTTCTTATATGCCAAACCGCTTTCAAAAAGCTTAATAAAAATCCACTGAGTCCAATGATAATAAGCCGGGTCGGTGGTGTTAATTTCTCGGCTCCAGTCAAAAGAAAAGGCCATTTTTTTCATCTGCCGCCGAAAATTAGCTGTATTACGCTCGGTTACTTTTTGGGGGTGAATGCCAGTTTTAATGGCAAAGTTCTCGGTGGGTAAGCCAAAGGCATCCCACCCCATGGGAAATAGAACATTTTTCCCCTCCATTCGCTGTTGGCGAGCGTAAACATCAGCGCCCGTAAAGGTAAAAGCGTGGCCAATATGAAGCCCTTCGCCGGAAGGATAAGGAAATTCCACCAAAACATACTCTTTTTCCCGTTTTTTATCCAAATCAACTGCCTGATACAAATTTGCTTCTTCCCACCGTTCTTGCCATTTTTCCTCGTCAATCATCTGTCTTTCTTTCTTTGACTTCATTGCCAAAATATTCTATCATAATATCTGAAAGAAAATGTAGCTCATAAATCGTGCCCATAATTATTTAACGCAAGTATCGGTTAAAAGAAGGAGGAGTTCAAAATGCAAATCTCAAAATGCAAAATGAAAAAGAAAAATTCAAAAAGGAATTTATTAGCCGACTTATTAGGTTTTCTATTAGAACAATTAGATTTGCCGAGGAGTTAAGAAAAGAGAGAAGCATCTGGCCTATTATTGTTGACCAGCTTGTTAGAGCCGTTACATCAATTGGCGCCAATGTTGTTGAGGCAAAATCATCAAGTTTAAAGAAAGATTACATTAAATTTTTTGAAATTGCTTTAAAAAGTGCCAATGAAGCTAAGTATTGGTATTTACTGATTAGGGAGGCGGTAGAAAACGTTGAACTTAAGAGAAAAGCAGATGAGTTATTATCGGAAGCAGACGAGATTTCCAAAATACTTGGTTCAAGCATTCTTACTCTAAAAGGTAAAAAATAATCTTACATTTTACATTTTCATTTTGATTTTTAATTTTTGAATTTTTAATTTAGTATTATGCTTTCTCACCAAGCCGCTCTTACCATTTTAATTTTGTGTTCCTCTACCGCTTTCGCTTTCTTGTGGGTTAATTCTCCCCTCTCTCCCTACCGCCTCCAATTAATTGCTTTTCTATTAATCTTCATCGTAGTTTTTTTTAGAAAAAAGAAAGGAGCTATTTTTAGAAAGACTCTAATTAGTTTAACCGTCTTTAATATGGCCGCCCTTTTGCTTATCAGCCAAAATGGCGATCTCAACTCTCCTCTTTTTTTCCTAATCTATTTTCTTCTTTTAGGTCTGGGTTTTTTAACAACGCCGCTGGTTACTCTTATCACCACTCTTAGCCTTTTTCTTTTCTTCCTTCCTTTTTCCTCAAACCAAAACGATTGGTTAAAACTTGCTTCTCTTTTTCTAATCACCCCCCTCTCGTTAATTTTAAGCCAGCAACGCCGGGAAATGGAACAGCAAGAAAAAACAAATTTAACCCTGAAAGAAAAAAAGAAGATTGCCGAGCAAGAACTTAGCCTCCAGGAAACTACTAGTCTTCTTTGGCTCAGTTTAACCTTAAAAAATAATTTAATTGAGTTAACCGAACTTTTAAACGAAGCCCTAAGTGACGTGGCCCATCTTTCGCCTCATCAGAAAGAAATTCTTGAAAAAGCCTATCGCAAGAGCAAGCAGCTTCTTAAAGAAAGCCAAAAAGTAAAAAGTCTAATTGACCAACAAACCGACTAAAATGAAAAAAATTACTTTAATTTTAGCTTCTATTCTTGCCGCGGTAACGGTTGTTTCTTTTGTCCTGGTTTTAACCGCTCCCCAGGAGGAAAAACCAATTATCAGTCCAGTAGCCAAGGACCTGGTTGATAATTACTCCCCCACCCCCGACCTTAAGGGCGTAAAAACCGCCCAAGCTTATATTGACACTGCCCAGCAATTTTTAGTACGCGCCGAGGAGTTGTCGCGGAATCAAAATCAAAATGAAGAAGACAAAAGACAAATTTTAACCTTTGTCCAAAAGGCCCTAGAAACCATCAGTGAGGGCCTTGCCCTTTATCCTCAAGACGATCGGCTTTGGGCGCAACGGGCGAAAATTTATCAGGGAATTGCCTCTTTTACTCCTCAAGCGGAAATGGCCGCCTTAGCAGACTTAGAACAAGCCCGCCAACTTTCCCCCCAAAATCCCAACTACCCCAAAAATCAAAGCTATCTTTGGGCTAAAAATGGTAATTATCAAAACGCTGTTTATTATGCTAATTTAGCCTACCAGCTTGATCCCACCGATCTCAATCTTTTAAAGAACTTGGCCCAGCTCCAAGCCAAAGCCGGTCAAGTGGAAGGTGCCATCAAAACCTGGCAAAAGTTAAGCTTGCTTTTACCCCAAAACGACCCTTCTTGGGAGGAAGTTAACCAAGAAGTGAAAACCCTAGAAAATCTTTTAGCCCAAGCCAAAAAAGAAAAAGGCAGCCAACTGCAATTGGCAGGAGAGAACCTTAATCAAAGACCAATAGGAGAAACGATACCCTTAGAGATTCAGCTTTCTCCCCAAGAACAAGCAAGACTATCCCAAAATCTTATTATCGCCGCCCCAACGGCAGAAGAAACCATTAGCATTGAAGCAGCAATTGATCCTAACGCCACCGCTGGCGAAGCCGTTATCCCCGCCGGAGAGAAGGAAGTTAAAATTGCCAATAATAAAATTAGTAATCGCTGTTCAATTTACCTAGCTCCTCAAGATGATCTTGAAAATCATCTTCTTTTCCTCAAAAGTAAAGATGCGAGTGAGGGCTATTTTACCGCCGCTCTTAATAATCCGCTCGGGAAAGATGTCAAATTTAAGTGGTGGATTATAGAATAAACTCGCAAAAAAATATTCTAATTGCTTTAATTGTTTTAATTAACCAAAGAGATACAAGACGCCAGATCAATAATTCAAAATTAAAAATGCAAAATGAAAATTAAAAATTCAAAATTTGAATCTGCACGATCAATGTGCCTGGAGCATAAACATAATTCGTCATCCTGTCCCCGTGGCAAATAATATTTGCGACGGGGCTGATGAAAATCAGGATCTGCCCTAATGCCAAAGAAGGGGGGCAGATTCTGATTTTCATCAAAATGACGGGGCTATACGTCATCCTGTGTCCGCCAGTTGACCCCGTACCGGATAGCACGGAGTTAGCGGGCGAAAAAATCCCATTGTCTTTATACTTTATGCCCGATGGGAATTCTTCACTTCATTCAGGATGACAAGGATATCGATAACCTGCCTTGAATAAAAAGAAAAACACTATCAACAACCCAACGCAAAAAATAATCTTGCCATGAGAGACCATCGTTTTTTCTCCTTTCTCCTTTCTTTTCTGCTCCTTTTAAACTTACCTGATTGGCGGTGTTCTCCTGCTAGCGCCCAAATGATGCGCTCGGATAGCTACGAAATCCATATGGGCAATTTCAACATGACTGCCGGCAAAAAGTCTTCTGATAATTACCAAGTTTCCGACACCGTTGGCCAAACTGCCTCTGGCCTCTATGAATCAACTGGTTATCAAGTTGGCGCCGGTTTTTGGTATCTTAAAAGGAAAACTCCTTTTACCTTTACTATTTCCGAAATTAATCTTAATTTTGGCCTGCTCACCCCTCAGGTGCCCAAAATTCTCACTAATACCCTAACCGTTTCCGCTGGCGGCGCCGGCGGCTATCAGGTGGTCGCCTTCGAAAATCATCCTCTCTTTTCCGCGGCGGGAAATTATATTCCCGACACTTTGGGCGACAATGGCAATGTTTCCGAAACCGCGGCTGCCCTTTGGACGCAAAATACCACCTACGGCTTTGGTTTCAGGATGAGCGGCGACGATATCCCCGCCGATTTTAGCCATCCCGCCTGCTCCCCTAATTGCTTTCGTCAATTTGCCGACCCAACCGCTTCGCCTTCTGAAGAGCCTCAAATAGTGATGAGCTCAACCAGCTTAACCCGTCATGCGGAAGCGACCGCCTCTTATAAAATTAACATTGCCGGTGATCAACCTGCGGGCATTTACCAAAACCAAATTATCTTTATCGCCACCCCGGCGTATTAAAGGAAAAATTAACGAGGATGGGGAAATGACAAAACCGTCATTCTAAATTCACCCGCCTTGTGCTCTTGTAAGACGGGAATTCGGAATCAAAAAAACTCAAAAATTATTCTAATTACTCTAATTATTCTAATTGACCTAAAGAATACCTAAATCCCAATTCCCAAAATTAGAATCAACTAAAAATAATCCGCCCTGGGCGGATTGGGGCTTGGTATTTGGAATTTCTTTAGAATAATTCGGTTAACTAGAATAATTAGAATAATTTAATCCCATCGGCGGGGACAGGATGACAATTATCCTGAAAAGAAAAAAATTAAAAATTAAAAATGATCAAAAAAATATTTTTATTATCAATCGTCTCTTTCTCTTTCCTTTTGTTAATGTTATTGACACTGCTAATCAAACCTACCCCTCTCTTTTCCCAATCTTTTTCTCTTTCCCTCTCACCGCCAGTGGTTGAGGTGATGATGCAGCCGGGCAGGAAGGCCACCTACGCTTTCCAGCTTAAAAATAATTCTCCTTCTCCTATTGCTCTTGCCCCAAAAATTGTTCCTTTCAAACCCCAAGGCGAACAGGGTCAGATCAAATATCCCCAAGGATCTGATAGCTGGCTTGGCCAAGACTATTTCTCTTTTCTAAACGCCGATCTTGAAATGGGTCAGGCCTTGCGACTCTTGCCAGATGAAGAAATTCAACTGGTCCTAAAAATTTCCCTTCCCCAAAACGCTCCGGAGGGCGACTACTATCAAAGCCTTATTTTAGAACAGGTAAGCAATAATATTCCCAACCAAACCCAAACCCAAGCAGTCGGCCAAATCGGCAGCCACATCCTTCTCACCGTTTCCTCTTCGGGAAAACCAAAAAAAGAAGCCCAAATTATTGAATTTACTTCCCCCTCTCTTCTTTTCGGCAAGCTGCTGGATTCTTTTGACACTCTCAAGCTTGAGCTGCGGGTTAAAAATACGGGGCAAGCTTTTTTTAAGCCCTTCGGGGAAATAACTGTTTTAGATAATAAAGGGGAAAAAGTGACCTCACTTTCTCTGCGGCCTGATAATATTTTAAAAGACACTACCCGCCAAATCTATTGTCAGGATAGCCCCTGCGCTATTGATAATTTTAAATTTCTAGGCCGCTACCAAGCCGAGGCCCAATTTAGCGCCGATGAAAACGGCCCTCTGGTTAAGCAAAGTTTTCCCTTTTGGGTTTTACCACTCAAATTAACGCTGGGATTAGTTTTGGGGCTGCTCCTGACTATTCTCGTCTGGTGGGAATTCC
>JAGPNC010000029.1 GCA_018052565.1 Candidatus Shapirobacteria bacterium
CGCCAAGACCAATCCAGGCGCCGGAATTTAGTTCTTGAAAATAAATGCCCACTTGGGAAGCCTTGTTACTTTTAACAGCCGTATTGATTAACTCTTCCAGCTTTTTTCTTAAAAAAACTAAATCCCCCCGTCTGGTTTCTTCAAGGGGAGCAAAGTCAAGCAGGGGATTAATGAATTGATACTCCGACTGGCGCTGGCGGAAAAAAACATTTTCTTCTTCTTTTTTGGTTAAAAGCTTTTCCCCTAAAGCGCCCAAAGCCACTCCCAAAACAAAAACTCCCAAAAAAATCGTTGCTTTTTTTAACTTGCCAATCATTTTTAATTTTTCCATTATATTCTTCTTGCCCAAGAAAGAAAAGAAAGTAGCAGAATGAAAATAAAAATAAGTGCTTTAAGGCTTTAGCGGCCCAAGAAAAACCAAAAAACAAAAGCCAAAATAATCCGGTAGAAAGCAAAAATCCGAAAAGAATGGCTCTTAACAAAGCCAGTCAAGGCTTTAATTGTTAAAAGCGCCGCCAGAAAAGCTCCCAAAAAGCCCACCAGCAAAATCAAATACTCCTGACGTGTGAAAGAAAAACCTACTTTTGCCAAATCAAGACCCGCGGCCCCCACCATGGTGGGGATAGCTAAAAGAAAAGAAAACTCGGTGGCGCTTTTGCGGCTCAAGCCCGCCCCCAAACCGGCAAAAATCGTCACCATTGCCCGAGAAACCCCGGGGACCAAAGCAAGAGATTGAGCCACACCGATTAAAAAAACCTGAACTAGGTTTAAGTCTTTAATTTTTTTCTGACGCTTTCTTTGGCTAAAGAAGTCCTCCAGAGCCAGCATTAAGATCCCCCCTAAAGCAAGGGAAACAATCACTATTTGAAGATTACCAAGAAGAAAACCCTTCACCAGCGGATAAGCAAAAAAACCAATCAAGCCGGTGGGGATAAAGGCTATAAGCACCCGGAGAAGCAGACGGCGGCCGGAAAACAAGGTGCGCCAGTATAAAACGACCACCGCCAAAATTGCCCCCAATTGGATAATGATTTCAAAACTTTTTAAAAATTCAGTTTGGGCAAGACCCAAAAGGTGGCTGGCCAGAATAAGGTGGCCGATTGAGGAAACAGGCAAAAATTCGGTAATCCCCTCAACCAGGGAAAGAATAAGAGCTTGAAAATAAGTCATCGCTAATCATTATATCTTAAAAAATAAGGCAAAATGCTAAAATAGGAACTTAATGATAAAAATCTTGCTGGTGATCAGTTTAGGAATGGCTTTTTTCTCCCAAATAAGCGGTCTTTCTTTTTTGAGTCTTGCCAATAGTTTTGCCTTAATTTCAGGATGGCTTGTTCTCTTTCTGATTTTTCTTTCAGGAGGAATTGGCTTGCTAGGTGGTTGGCTCCCGCGTTCAAAAAAGCCTTCCCTTTCTTTGCTAAAAATAAAGAGAAAAGAACGGGTGCTTTTCTTTACTCCCCATCCTGATGACGAAACTCTTGCCGCCGGCGGTCTGATTAGCCAGCTTTTAGCCCAAAAAAATCCCCTTAAAATTGTTTTTGTTACCCGCGGTAATGGCAACCCCTCTCTGTTTTTAAAAGATAAAAAGTTAAGGTTTTCGCCGGAAAAATTTATTGAAACCGGCCGGGTAAGAGAAGAAGAAGCCAAAAAAGCAATCAAGGCTTTAGGCGGGCAAGAGAATAACCTGCTTTTTTGGGATTATCCCGACGGGGCCCTCTCTTCTTTATGGAAAAAACCAAATAAATTAGTTGCCAGCCAAACAACAAAACTTGACCACTCGCCGGACACTTTACAAGAATATCGCGGGGAAAATCTTACTAAAGACATTAAAGATATCATCGAAGAATTTCAGCCGACAATAATTTTTGCCCCCCATCGCAAAGAGAGCAATCCCGATCATCAAGCGGTTGCCCTTTTTATTAAAAAAACCTTAAAAGCAATTCGCTGGCAGGGGACTCTCTATCAATATCCAATCCACCTAAGAATTTTCAATTTTTTCCGTGTTTACCCCCCAAGCTTAAAAAAGAAAAATAAAATTTTGTTTCCCCCGCGACAAATCAGCTCAAAAGGGGAAGGCTGGTTCAGCTTTTGGCTATCGGAAAAACAGTTGGTTAAAAAAAGAAAGGCCCTCAACTGTTACCAAAGTCAGCTTATTATCCCTACTTTAAGGGCGCTCTTCCGCTCTTTTCAGGCCCAAAACGAAATTTTTTCTCTTCTTAACTATTCTTCGGGCTCTTCCTCTAAAAGGTAGTCCTTTAAACGCTGATAGCTAACCTTAAGGTAGGCAGCTAAACTACGGAGAAAACCTGTTTTCATTTTTTCCTGATAAGAAGAGCGCTGGTTGGCAATTGTTTGGCGGAAAACCTGAAAGTTCTCCTTCGCATAGGCTTTTATCCAATTTTGTTGTTTCTTAACTTTCTTAAGATGAAGCGGCTTGCCGGAAACCCAAGGCACCACGACAACTCTCTTCTTTTTCATCAATTCATTAAGGAAAACTTCTAAACCGTAACCGGTTTTTTCCATTTTTTCAACTGTTTCCTTACTAAAAAAAATTTTCTTCAAACAGCGCTGGCCGGAAAGAGGCCAAGAAAGATAATAGGGACTGTAGAAAAAAGAGGGGGCGGCAATGGTCATATCAGCTTGATTATTCAACACCGGCCAAGACAAAGAAGAAAGATAATACGGCTGGAGATTAATCAAATCGGCATCTAAAAAAAGCAGGTAATCATAACGCGCCTTTTTAATTCCCTGGGCTACAGCATAACCCTTGCCGCGGTTTTTGGGAAGATTAACCACCTTAACTTTATCCTTATCTCTAAAAACCTGAAGCCTTTCCTTGGTTTTATCCTGCGAGCCATCGTTGACAACAATTATTTCTCCCACTTCGGGCGTCTTTAGGCAAACTTTAACCACTTCCGCCACTGTTTTCTCCTCGTTGAAGGCCGGAATAATAACACTGACTAATTTTTTTTCTTCTCCCATAAAAGCCAAAGTTTAATTAAGATTATTTTAGTGCTTTTGTCAAATAATTACGCCCAGGCCTCTGGGGAGTTAGAGAAGAGAATATGAGGTTTCTTTCTTTTTCTAAAAATTCGGCTCGGCTAATTAATCTCATAAGTAATACTCACCGTGATTTCAATCTTGTTTTCTCCTGTCTCTATTTGCGGCACTTCTGTTCCTTCTTTCATATCCACCGCCGCCAAACTTTCTAAGGCATAAGGACGGGGTACCTGATTTTCTTCATTAAAATTCGTAATCCGCACTAAATTAACCCCCAAAAGAGAAGCCAGCTCTTTGGCTCTATCCTTGGCATTTTTCACCGCTTCTTCCCGCGCTTTTCTCTCCAGCTCTTCCCGATTATCAATCGTAAACTGCAGATCGCCTATCTGGTTAGCACCTGCCGCTGAGGCTCCCTCAACAAGGCGGCCGATTTTATCCATCGCCCGCACTTTTACCTCAAGCTGTTGGCGCGCCTCATAACCCACCAACTGCCGCTGGGAAGAAAGATCCTCGCGCCATTCGTAACGGGGGCGAAGGCTAAAGGTAGTGGTTTTTAAATCTTTATCCTCCACCCCTTGGCTTTTGACAAATTGAATCACCGCGTTCATCTTTTGGCTGTTTTGGGCCATGGCCTCGGCCACTGTTTTTGCCTCGGAGACAACCGCAAAAGAGATTAAGGCTAAATCAGGCTTACCGTAAGCCTCGCCGCGGCCGGAAACTACCAGCGTATTTTTGGTTTCAATCTCCTGACCGATATATCTTCCTTCTTTAATTTTATTTTGTATCCCCACGATGGTGGAAACCGTTAAGGCCACCGCAAAAATAGTCAAAACGGCCAGAAAAATATTCACCAGCGCTGACTTTTTACCCCAAAATCCCGCCATGGAAGAATTTACTTCTTGGTTTAACATTTTATTCTAAAATAAGAGTACACGCTTTAAAACCAAAAAGCAAGGACAGAAATTGACAAAATTCTCAAAGAAGGTAAAATATAAACAAATGGAAGAAAATATTTCTCAACCGGAGAAGGAATTTTCTCCCTCTCCCAGCCAAATTATTCCCAACCCCAAGCTTAAGTTTAGCCTGATTTTGACGGGGATTTTACTATTAGCACTTGGAGGTGTTGGCGGCTTTCTTTTAGGCAGACAATCTCTTCAACCAAAATCAACCACCACCACTGCTCAAGTGACTCCTTTGCCTTCCGAAGCGCCGATGGAAGAGAGGATTGCAGAAACTCCTCCCGCCACCCCCACTCTTGATCCTACCGCCGAGTGGAAAACGTATGAAAACAGAGATCTTTCTTTTAAATATCCATCAGCCCAGACCATCGAACCTTACAGAATAATCGGTGTAGATCCTAATTTCATTATTTATATTGCTAGTGAGGATTCTCCCCTAACGAATGAATGCATGAAATTAGATGAAATCGAGAAAAAGAATAATTTAGTGATCAAAAAATTTTCTCGTGTTACGACGGGTGAGATGTGTTCCACAAATGATTCTAATCCGAGAGAGATTTGGGTTGTGCCCACCGAAAAAGACTACTCGCCAGGAATTAGCTATACTTACAGTGCCAAAGATAACCCCGAAGCCGAAGAGATTTTCGACCTTATCCTCTCTACCTTCAAATTCTTAGATTAGCCCTGCTTCTATTAACCCAGCGTCCCTAATGTTTCCAACGCTTTTTGGGTAATCATTCTTTCTCGCCGATTATTCCCTCCCCAAAACCAACCGCAGCTGGTAAAACCTAAGAGAGAGTAGAGCTTGCCTAAATAAAGCCTTTTTTCCTTAATTGCTAAACCAGAGCAAAATTCCGCCTCAAAATTCCTGCCGGCAAAAAGATCCTCTCTTGCCCGCAAGACTCTTTCCATAAAATCGCTTTCTTGGTCTTCGCTAATTCGAAACTCACTATTAAAAGCGGTTAATTCTTCATAAAGTTTTCTTTTCTCGGCCAGAACCGCCTCCGAAGGAGAATCGCAGGAACAAGTTCCCCGCCAACGACCCAGCATGTGCGGGCAACTCCAGCTGGAATTTTCCACCAAACCAACAAATGTTTTTTCTCCACTTGCTTTTACCAAAGCTTCTCTTAAGTTTAAGGGGGCGATACCGTGGGAGCCCAAAACCGCCG
>JAGPNC010000030.1 GCA_018052565.1 Candidatus Shapirobacteria bacterium
GGAAAACCGGCACCGGTAAATCAACACTAATTGCCAATATGGCCATCTCTGATATTAGAAATGGAGAAGGGGTGGCGGTGATTGATCCCCATGGCGATTTAGTTAATATTCTTTTGGATTATATTCCCACTTCTCGTCTTAATGATGTTTGCTACTTTAACCCTGCCGATCGTGAATACACTTATCCCCTTAATCCTCTTGAGGTGCAAAATAAAGAGCAAAAAGAGTTAGTTGCCTCTGGCATTGTCGCCATTTTTCAAAAGCTTTACGGTTATTCTTGGGGACCCCGCCTAGAGCATATTTTAAGAAACAGCCTTTTAAGCTTGGTGGAAATTCCCGAAACAACCTTGGTTGATGTGGTGAAAATCTTAACCGAGCCCGGCTTTCGGAAAAAAGTAGTTAGCCGTTTGGAAAGTCCCACTCTGCGTTCTTTTTGGGAGAATGAGTTTGGGAAAATGCCCGACCGTTTGCGTGAGGAAGCGGTTTCGCCAATTTTAAACAAGGTGGGTCAATTTGTTTCCTCGCCTTTAATTCGCAAAATTATCCAAACGCCGCGGTCAAAAATAAATTTGGAGAAGATAATGAACGAGGGAAAAATTCTTTTGGCTGATTTATCCCAAGGGAAATTAGGCGAGGACAATTCTTCCCTTTTGGGAGCGATGCTGATTACCCAAGTTCAGCTGGCGGCCATGGGACGGGTTTACCAAGCGGAGGAAAGCCGCCGTGATTTTTATCTTTATGTTGATGAATTTCAAAATTTTGCCACCACCTCTTTTATTAAAATTCTCTCCGAGGCGCGTAAATACCGCCTTAATTTGACTTTCGCCAACCAATATATGGCCCAATTGGAGCCGTCTTTGCAAAGCGCCATTTTTGGCAATGTTGGCTCCTTGGTTTCTTTTGTGGTCGGCAACGAAGACGCCCATGTTCTGGCGCGGGAATTTTCTCCTGATTACGACGAAGATGATCTTATTTCTCTTGACCGCTTTCAGGTTTTAGCCAAGCTTTCAATTAACGGCCGCACTTCAAGGCCCTTCTTGGCCTATACTCTGCCCCTTCCCGACTGCCGCAACCAGCATCGGGAGAAAGTGATTCGTAATTCTCAAGAAAGGTTTGGCAAAAAGATAAAATAGGTGTTATAATCAGCTTACCTTTTTCTTCAAGGGAAGAAGAAAGGAGGTTCTTTAACAGAGCGGCGAGTTGGTTCTCACATTTTTTCTCTAGAAAGGAGAAAGGGAATGTCGGGGTCATTCAGAGCCAGAGACAGTCTTCAGGGGCATAAGGGCAATGGCCACAGGGAAAAAAAGGAGAAAACAACGCTTATCAGCTGTTTACATAAGGCGGTTGCTTTTCTTGACGCCAGCGCCGATGGTGATGTCTTTTTCACGGGATGTGTTTGCCAAAAGATACATAGTATCTGTGGGCAAATAACGAACGCGTATGGAGACGAAATGCCCGTGATAACGGCAAACAACCAACCGCCAGAAGAGCTAATCAAGGCGGTGAAAAACCGGATTGCTAGCGACGGCACAATTGGTGGCGCCGTAAGAGCAGAGATCATCGAAGGGCTGAACGCAGTCTTGGCGATGATTAACGGTTGAAAACTGCTTGGTTTGGGGGAGAGGATAATCCAAAAAGACAAGCTTGAAAGCAATGGCGCTTTCTTTTTTTCTTGTTGTTTGGTCCTCCTCTCCCCGTTTTTTTGTTTTCTTGGTATAATTGGTTTTGAATGAAGAAATTAGTTTCTTCTCCATTTTTGCGAGGCTTATTTTATTTCCTGCCTCTTTTGTTCCTTTTCTTTTTAGTTTTTAAGAATTCTTCTCCTTCAAGTTGGTTTCCCGCAAAAGAAAGCAATGATCTACGAGAATCCCCTTCTTTTACGGCTGAAAAAGATTTTTTGCCATGGTTGGCGACAAAAGGGCGGTTTATTGTTAATGAAGATGGTCAGCCGGTAATTTTACGCGGTGTTAATCTTTGTTGCCTTAGCTGGGGCGAGGAAGCCTGGTTTCCAAAAGCAATTGAAGAAGCAACTAGAAACTGGGGAGCCAACGTTATTCGCACTCGTATTTACCAAGATGATTATTTTAAAAATTCGGAAGCTTTTTTTGACAAGCTTAACCGGGTAATTATTGAGCCGGCCAAGAAGAATAAGGCTTATGTTGTTTTAAACCCCTGGATTGGTAAAAATGAATCTCTTCCCAACGAGCAGACTTACTTAATGTGGCAAGATATTGCCCGACGTTATCAGGACGAGCCGGCGGTAATTTATGATGTTTTGGCCGAGCCCCATGATGTTAGCCGCGCCGCGGTTTGGCAGGCTAATCAAAAATTGGTGGAGACGATTCGGGCAGTTCATCCCAAAAGTTTGATTATGGTTACCGGTCTTGGTTGGGGACGGGAAATTAATTCCTATCTTGATAACCCCCTTCCTTATGAAAATGTTGTCTACCGGACAAATCCTTATAATAAGGCGGGTGAATTTGAGGGTATTTTTGGCAAAATTGCCCGTTTTTATCCGGTTTTTTTGGGAGAATTTGGCGCTGATGGCTATCCGCCGATGAGTCAAGAGTCAGTTCAGGCGCTGCTTTCTTTAGCCGATCGTTTTTCTTTAAGCTGGACAGCCTGGAATTTTCACGACAGTGGTTGTCCCTGCCTTTTAGTAAATAATATGGATTTTTCCCCCTCAACCTATGGCCAAATTGTTAAAAATGCTCTAGCGCGTGAAAAAACGATTCAGGAAATAGCTTTACCGCCGGCAACTCAAAATCTGGTTATCTATGCTGATAATTTGGAAAATGCTTTTGTGGATCTTTCTTGGGACGCCCAAGCTGATCTTCAAAATGAAGAAAATGTTTTTGGGGGGCAAAAGGCAATTAAGGTGGCCATTAACAAACCCTATGGTGCTTTTTATTTAAGCAGTTATCTTTTCCTGGAAACCTCTGCTTACCAAAATTTGGTTTTTTCTCTTAAGACCAGCGCTAGCGCCAGTTTAGTGTTGCAAGTGGTTGACCAGGATAGCCAGCCCCTAAAGGAAGTTTCTCTTGCCGAATTTATTAAGCCTAATAATTGGCAAGAGATTAAAATTCCCCTAAACGCTTTGGGAGCGGCCGATCGGAGCATAAGCGGTCTTCTTATTAAAGACAGTCAAGGCGCTCTGGTTACTTTTTGGCTGGACGAAATTTATCTGGAGAAAAAATCTTCTTAAGTCTAAATTGCCTCCGTTTTCTTCCCACTTCAATATATTGAAGTGCGACCTATAACTCTTGACTAATAGTATTATTTATGATAGAATTCGGCCAATTCATTAAAAAGTTAAGATCAGCCTTAACTCTTATTTAATGAATTAGCTCTTTGAAAGAGAGGGCCGAAAAATCTCCTTTTAACTTTTCGTCCCCGCTAAGGGGCAAAAATTTTTGCTTTTTGGCGGGGCCGAAAAAGAAAGGAGAAAGAAATGAGAATCGACAGGTGGTGGAAATGGGTTATTCTGGTTATTGCTGTTGCCGGGATTGCTATTGGCGCAAGGAACCTTTGGCCAAAGCCAGTACCCGTAGCGGTGTCATCAACATCAACAGAGCCGACTTCAACGGCAGTTCCCGGAACGGAATCCTGCTGTAAGACGGTTTTTGTTGACCTTGGGACTGCACCTGAAGGGGTGTGGAGTAACGCTTCGGCGGTACTCATCCCGGAGGGATGGTGCGTGGTGCTGCAGCGTGATCAACGCTGGCAGCAAAGTCGGGACGAAGTAGAGCTTCGTCTCACCTGGGATCAGGGAGCGACAGAGGATTATTTACTCCTCTGCAACCCCGGTCCGGGTTCAAGGTACTACTCCCTGGAGGGAGAGTATGGCGGACGGCCTCAGGATTGGTGGAATGACCAGGCGAAAGCTATTTGGGTTTTTCCTGATCCTAAAGTCGCCAGTTGCCGGCAGGGCACTATTGTTCTCTACGAGAACGATCAGGAGCCACGCGGGTGGGAATTTTCCATCGAAACAGATGGAAAGGTCTCATTTGTGCCGGCAGCGGTCCCGTCGGATTAGCTAGCTCTTTCGGCCCCAAGGGAGGCAAGTGTCCAAGAATTTGGAGATTTATCGCAATCGCGCGATATCTTTTCTTTTTCTTGGCCTTGCCTCCCCGTTCCTTTTTAAAATTTTAAAAATTATTATTGTCTTTAGTAATTTGTAAAAGATTAACTTATGGCTTATGAAAAAAACTTTAATAATCAGCGCCATTGGTATTTTTTTGGCTTTAGCGATTAGCCTTTTTCTTCAGGGCGGTTTTTTTGCCGGCTTAATTTTTTTGGTTAGCGTCTTTCTTCTACTGCAAGGCGGTTTTGCTTCTTGGGCGATGCTTTCTTCCTGGCTAACACCAAAAAACTTAGAAAAAGTTCGCATCCCAAAAAAAATTGCCGCGCCCCGACTTTCTTTTTCTTTAATTATTCCGGTGCGAAACGAAGAAAAAGTGATCGCCCAAACTTTGGCGGCGGTGAAAAAGATAAACTACCCCAAAAATCTTTTTGAAGTTTTGGTGGTAGCACGCGATGATGATACCAAGACGGTGGGGAAAATTTTGGAAAGTCTTAATCATCTTCCCCCTAATTTTAATCTTTTGGTTTACAAAAATTATCCCAATAGTAAGCCGGAAAGCCTTAATGCCGCCTTAGAATACTGTCAAAAGGATGTGATCGCCATTTTTGACGCCGAAGATGAACCCCATCCGGAAATTCTTAACGCGGTGAACACCAAGTTTTTAGAAGAAGAGGTGGATATTATTCAGTCCGGGGTTCAGTTGGTTAATGTGCCCTCTTACTGGTTTTCATCCCTTAATTGCCTTGAGTATTATTTTTGGTTTAAGTCGATTTTGCCTCTCTTTTCTCGTTTGGGCGCTAATCCCTTAGGGGGCAATACGGTTTTTTTTAAAAGAGAAGTAATTAAGGATGCTAAAGGTTGGGACATTGCCTGTTTAACCGAGGATGCAGAAATTGGGGTACGCCTTTCGGCTAATAATCGCAAAACTGCCGTTATTTATGATGAGCAAATGGCGACCCGCGAGGAAACGCCTCCTAATTTGTCAAGCTTTATTAAGCAACGCACCCGTTGGCATCAGGGCTATCTTCAGGTTTTCTTAA
>JAGPNC010000031.1 GCA_018052565.1 Candidatus Shapirobacteria bacterium
CGGGAGGCAGGAGAGCGACGATATTTTCTAAAACCTCTGCTTGGTCCTTCTGCTCTTTTTGAAGTGAGCCGATTTGGTCGGTTTGTTTTTGTAAAGTCCGGAATTCATTTTCAAAGTCGGAGGCGGCCTCGATGATGGTAATTTTTTGGATATTTTTAGCGTAGATGTCTGCCAGCCGCTGGTCAAGCCAGAAACGGGAGAGGAAGGCTAAAATAACGATTAATTCGGTAAAGACAATAATCCATCGGCCGGTATTCACCAGCCAGTCAAAAGCCTTTTCCAGGGTTGACTGGAGCCCTGTTTTTTCTTCGGGCAAAAGAGAGATTTCTTTTTGTTTAGCAGCCATTTGGCAGGCAGTTAATTTTTAAAGTCTAAAACAGTGTTTAAAACAGTATAGAAAGTTTTTAACGCTTTGTCAAAGGGGTCTTTTAAGTGGAGATTAATTAGTTAGTTTGTTGGTATGGGTGGTAATGGCGAGGCAATGAACGTCGCCAACAACCTTAAGAAATTGGTTAATATTCTTTTGATGAAATTAATAGCCGAATTTTTTAAGATTTTGCGATAGAAAAGGAGTTTGTTGGGAAATAATGACTTGGTGATCGGCGATAAAGCTATTGGCTGCAAGGCTAAAAGCTTCTCTTTCGGCTCTTCTTAACTGACGCGATGTTTTTTTCTCCCAAGGCGAGGGTTCGTTGTCTTAAAATTTCCAGAAGCTGGGGTAGAAAAAAGTTTCCTTTTTGTCAAGGAAGAAAAGCACCAACGACGACTACTTAAGAAGATTTTCGGTGGGGAGATTTTTTGGAAGCAGAAACGCCTTTTTCTCCTGGCTTTTAGTTTTGGTCTCGGATTTAGTGATAAGCTTAGAAAGTTGTGCCTTTAGCCGGGCAGCTTTATTTTTATGAATCACGTTTTTCTTGGCGGCGCGGTCAATTTGAGAAAAAGCTTTGGAAAGATTTTTCTCATTGGGGTTTTTTTTCAGCTCTTTGATGCTCTCTTTGTAAAGGCGCCTTATCCGTTTATTTTCTCTTAATCGTCTTTGTTGTTGCTTCAACGCCCCTTGGGCGGATTTGGTTACTGGCATATAAGTTAAATTATTGAACAATTGTTGAATTATAGTCGCCCCGCTTCCTTGTTATATAACCTTCTTATTTTGTTTGCTAATGAAGGTATTCTATCACGGAGGGGAGACAAATTACAACTAAAAAATCCCCTCCTGTCTGAGGGGATTTTTTTTGGGAGGGCGCTAAAGGGAAAGTTACTTCCCTCTTGCCAAAACCTTAATTTTCTTTGGCTTGGCTTCTGGCGCCTTGGGGATAGTGACGGTTATCACCCCGTTTTCAATCTCTGCCTTTGCTTTATCGGCCAAAACCGGACAGGGAATTGAAGTGGTGTAGAGATATTTAGCCGTGCGCCCTTCTCGGTAAACCACCCTGCGCTTGCTTTTTTCTTCCTTTGTCTCTTCGTGCTCAGCCTTAATGGTGACGACTCCTCCTTCCACCGCGACATCAACTTTATCGGCAGGTACGCCCGGCACGTTGGCCTTAACCACGAAAGCGTCGTCCGTTTCGTAGGCGCTAAGACTGTCGGCCGCTTCTCCCCACTCTTCGTCTTCAAAGAATGGCCTTAACCAGAAGCGAGGCCAATCGTTAGCATCTGATTTGACAATTGCCATCTTTTCTCACCTCCTTTTTAAGATTTAAGGAAAACTATTAGCAGAATAGCACATCATTTGCTAAGATGTCAAGAGGAAAAATCAAGAGAAAATGGTGCGATCGAATTTATCATTGGTTATTTTGAAGAAATACTTTGATGGCATGATTGTCTTTTGTGAAAATATCTACCATAGGGGTTTCAAAAGTGTCGCCTTGGCGTAATGGGGATAAATTTGTGGTAACAAATTATATTTTGTAGATATTTTTTCCCGGTTTCTGTCAAGAAGATGACTTCCGGAGCAAATAAAGGAGGGCTCTCCAAAAAAAGAAGCTGGAGAACGCTTATGAAGTTTATCGTCATTTTTTTAGAAATGAGAATGGAGTGGCAAATCAAGATTGCCTTTGCCCGGAAGTTATTTGAACGGCAAGCGCCTGAGTTCACATTGCTAGAAGAGGGGGGTAAGCGGTAGGTAAATTTGGCGCTTCTTCTTAATTAGCATCTTCTAGCAAAAAAGGGCCAAGAAGAGGAAGAAAGATTGATACTTTCCCGGGGGTGAAGCCCTGGAGATTAAAAAAAGTATTGTCAAGATGTTGCGGCAGAGGATCAAGCGCCTTTACTGCTAAGCCGAGAAAGAGACGATTCGGATAGAATTAATTTATTTATGTTTTATCCTTGACTATAAGCGGTTAAAAATTGAGAATTAATATCTCATAGTGTTTGAAGAAAATAATACTTGTGATATAATAAGAACGCAATCTTACAAGAATAAAAACATTTTTTTTAGAGAGGCTTTTTAATTAAAGGATAAAAGATGGTAAAAGAACAATGGTATCCTGAAGAGGGAAGGGATGCCGCAGCCTTAACGGGAAATGGAGGTCGTGACGTTTCGGTTCCCCAAACTCGATATTATCACGAGGGAAGAGAACTATCTTCACGGATAGTTGAGAGACGTGATCCCGAGACAGGAGAGATAACTTCAATAACTCTATATGAGGAACAATTCGAGAAGGGAAAACTATGTTCACGGATAGTCGAAAGACGTGATCCCAAAACAGGAGAGATAACTTCAATAGCAATCGGATTATATGGCGAGAATGAAAATTTGGTTTCATGGGAAGCCGAGGAATATACCCCCGGAGCTAAAGAACCAACTTCATGGGAACGCGAAGAATATGATCCTGCAACCCGAATGCCAACTTCACGGGAAGTCAAAAAGTATAATAAGCATAATCACGGAAGGTTCACTTTATGGAAATACGAAGAATATAGTCCTACAACCAGAGAGCCAGTTTTATTGATGCTCGAAGAATATGATCCCAATACGGGGGAGCCGACTTTAATGGCAATCCAATTATATGTATATGATCCGAAGAATGGAAATTTGGTCTCAAGGGAAGCCGAGGAATATACCCCCGGAGCTAAAGAACCAACTTCATGGGAACGCGAAGAATATGATCCTGCAACCCGAACGCCAACTTTATGGGAAGTCAAAAAGTATAATCACGGAAGGTTAACTTCATGGAAATACGGAGAATATTGTCCTACAACCGGAAAGCCAGTTTTATTGATGCTCGAGGAATATGATCCCAATACGGGGGAGCCGACTTTAATAGCAATCGGATTATATAATCGCGATAATGGAAATTTGGTCTCATTGGAAGGCGAGGAATATTATCCCGGAACTAAAGAGCCAACCCTGAGGGAACACGAAGAATATAATCCTAAAACAGGGAAGCTAATTTTATGGAGACGCGAAGAATATGATCCCAATACGGGGGAGCCGACTTTAATAGTAATCCAATTATATGATCCGGAGAATGGAAATTTGATCTCAAGGGAAGCCGAGGCACATTATCCCGGAACTAAAGAGCCAACCCTAAGGAAACACGAAGAATATAATCCTAAAACAGGGAAGCTAACTTCATTGATATTTGAAGAACGTGATCCCAAGACCGGAGGGGCGACTTTACGGATAGTCAAGAAATACCACCCCAAGACCGGGAGGCAGACTCTACAAAAAACAATAAGATATAATCCCGAGACGGGAGAACCGACTTCGCAGATAATCGAAAAATATAATCCCAAGACGGGAAGACTGATTTCACGGAAAGCCCAAAATATGATCCCAAAACAGGGAAAACGATTTTATAGAAAGCAAGGGATATAACCCCGAAAACCAAAAAAGAGACTTTTCCTGTCAGGCTCCCGTTTTAAATATTTTAAATAATAGTCTTCCGGGCTCTGTGTTCAGCTGGACCATCTTAAAATTAACGACAATTCTCTCTTTGTTCTTTCTTAAGGCAACTAAGGCTATCTTCATCCAAAACTTCCCCCCTCCGCGATAGGAGTATTTCCGACAGCAGGCGATATTTAGAAACGATCTCTTTTGAGAGTTAGGCGATTGGCTCTGCCTTAACTAGAAGATCTTGCCAGAGAAGCGCTGCCTTTTGGAAAGCCAAGGGTTTAACCAAAGCAGAGCCTAGATTTGAAAAAGGCTGGAGCCTGAAAGAAGGGAAGATAGGCGGAGAAACGCCTCGGGAGGGGAATTGGTTCGCCCTGACAACAAAAAGCCGCTTTATTTTAAAAGAAAAATCCTTTTTTGGTAGAGAATATCTTTACGATGCGGCTATCGACGATGCAAATTAGATATCTTTATGCCATATGCCGTTTCTTATATACGGCGTTATGCCGGCACCTTGTTGTTGCTCATAGGGCCTAGTTCTATCGTCACCCTCCCTAACCTAATTGGTAGGCATAACATATTTTATTATTAAACCCGGGAAGTTCCTTTTAGGGTACGTGTAAGTTTTTTGGCAGCTAAAAGAGAAGTGTCCCCTAATATCCCCTGACATTATGGTTATGATGCTACAAGTAACTGGCTGGTTAACGCCAAAGACATTGGGGTTTCGATGGTTACCTTGGGTAGTGTTCAGATGCCCCTAGCTTGCCTAACCTGACTGTTTTGGGTTAGCTCTTTTTGGGCTTTGGCAGTCATTTTTGCTTTATTTATTATTATATAATTTATTCTTCTTTTTCTCTCCAACTGTCCTAACAAAATCAATATTTGCCAATTCCAACACCTTTTCCGCGAAAGGCCGTCATTAAGTTTCAGAAAGGGTATGGTCTTTTTGCCGGCAGGCGGGTATATCTTGGTCGCCGTGCGTATCGCATGCCGCTTGACCATTCATTATATAATAGCATTAGTGGTTTAATTTATTGAATTTTATGCGATTAACAGAAAAGGAACTGCCCAAAGAAAAGGAAGAAGAGCTTAAAAAGCGCTTTTATCAACTTTTGGTAGATATTAAAAACGAAAAAGAGGCGATCGCTTTTTGCCGGGG
>JAGPNC010000012.1:0-18684 GCA_018052565.1 Candidatus Shapirobacteria bacterium
CCCGTTTGCGGCCTTTCCCTGCCGGAGGTGGAGCCGCGCACTTTTTCCTTTAATTCTCCCTTCGGCGCCTGCCCCACCTGCAATGGCTTGGGCGCTCTTCTGCGTTTTGACCCCAAACTGGTTTTAAACTTAAACTTATCCGTTTCTGAGGGAGGCATTATGCCCTTGGGGAAAATTTATTACCAGGATAGCTGGTATGCCCGTATTTTTAAAAAATTTGCCACGGATGAAAAAATTGATTTGCGCCGACCTTTAAAAGAACTGCCAAAGGAGGATCTTAAAAAAATTCTTGAGGGCACAGGCGAAAAAGTTTATCGCGTTGACGGTACTAACCGTTTTGGGGAAGAAACCACCATCCGGGAAAAATTTCCGGGTATTCTTTCCGAACTTAAGCGCCGCTACGAAGAAACCGATTCCGATTTTATCCGCCAGGCCTTGGAAAAATTTATGAACTATCAAATCTGCCCCGCCTGCCACGGCACCCGGCTTAAGGCCGAGGCCTTAGGGGTAACCATTTTGGGGAAAAATATCTATCAGGTGAGCCAACTGAATGTTGAGCAACTGCTTTCCTGGCTTGATAATCTCTCCGTTTCCCCCCGGGAGCAAATCATTGCCGCCCCCATTTTAAAAGAAATCAAAAGCCGCCTCACTTTTCTTAAGGCCGTTGGTCTTGATTATCTGACGCAAAACCGCCTTTCGGGAAGCCTTGCCGGCGGCGAAGCCCAGCGTATTCGTCTTGCTTCCCAAATCGGCACCGGCTTAACCGGCGTTTTGTATGTTTTGGATGAACCCACCATTGGCCTGCATCCCCGCGACGGCCAAAGGTTAATTGACACCCTTAAAAACCTGCGCGATTTAGGCAACTCGGTGGTGGTGGTGGAACATGATCGCCAAACCATTGAAAGCGCCGACCATGTTCTTGACTTTGGCCCGGGAGCGGGCAAAAATGGCGGCCAAGTTGTCGCCCAAGGAACGCCGGAGGAAATCAAAAATAATCCCCAATCGGTGACCGGTCCCTATCTTTCGAACAAAAAGAAAATTAAAATTCTTAAAGGTAATAGTTTTAACCAAAATAGGGGAGAGATTAAGCTTCAGGGTTGCTCACAATATAACCTTAAAAACATTGATGTTTCTTTCCCGCTCGGAAAATTTATTGGCGTCACCGGCGTTTCCGGCTCGGGAAAATCAACACTGGTGACCGAAACCCTTTATCCTGCTCTTGCCAAAGCGCTGGGATATACTCTTAGAAAAGAGCCCGGGCAGTTTAAGAGTCTTGAGGGAGTGGACAAAATCCGCCGCGTTTATCTTATTGATCAGTCGCCCATTGGCCGCACTCCCCGCTCTAACCCGGCCACCTATATTAGCGTTTTTACCGACATCCGCCAGCTCTTTGCTTCCCTCCCAGAGGCAAAAATCCGGGGATTTTCTCCCGGCCATTTTTCCTTTAATGTTCGTGGTGGTCGCTGTGAAGCCTGTCAAGGCTTTGGAGAAATAAAAATTGAGATGCAATTCTTGTCCGATATTTTTGTTAAATGCGAAGTCTGCCAAGGGCAGCGTTACAACAGCGACACCTTAGAAATTCGCTATAAAGAAAAAAACATCGCCGAAGTTCTGGCCCTGACAGTGGAAGAAGCGCTGCCATTTTTCCAAAACATCCCCCCCATTACTCATAAACTGCAAACTTTAATGGATGTTGGCTTGGGTTATCTCCAACTTGGCCAGCCGGCGCCAAATCTCTCCGGCGGCGAGGCGCAAAGAATTAAAATTGCCCACGAGCTGGTTAAGCAAAGCTCGGGCCAAACTTTTTACATTTTGGACGAACCCACCACCGGTCTCCATTTTGCCGATTTGGAAAAGTTAATCAAGGTTTTGCGCCAGCTGGTTAATGAGGGAAATACGGTGGTGGTTATCGAGCACAACCTAGATTTAATTAAAAATTGCGACTGGCTCATTGATTTGGGGCCGGAGGGAGGAGAGAAGGGAGGAGAAATTATTGCTCAGGAGACGCCGGAAGAAGTGGCTCGCCACCCTTTCTCTCATACTGGAAAATATCTCAAAGAGGCGATAAGATGAAAAGAGCTAATTCAAAATTCAAAATTTAAAATTTAAAAGTACAATTTAAAAATCAAAAGTAAAAAAACTTTTAACTTTTGAATTGAAATTTTAACTTTTAACTTTTGACTTTTAACTTTTCTTTCCCCATGCCCAAACTTTTCAATTTTTTTCTCATCTCTCTTTTAGCCCTCGTCTTTTTCCCGTCATCTGTTTTGGCCGCCGGGGAGTTTGGTCTCTCCCAAAACATCACCTACCAATTTGACCAAAATGGCAATGCTCAAGTTTCCCAAGAAGTCACTCTTGAAAATAAGCTTGCTAACATTTACGCCGCGCAATACAAAATAACCATCAGCGGCGGGGCGCTCCAAAATATCAAAGCCATCGAGGATAACCAAGAACTCCGCGTCGAAATTAAAGAGCCACAACGCGACCTAACTGAGGTCACCGTTTTTTTTGACCAACCAGTAGCCGGATTGGGGAAAAAACGCCAATTCAGCCTGCAGTACTTCCTGCCTGATTACGCTAAAAAAGAAGGACAAACTTGGCGAGTTTTAATCCCCAAAATTAACGATTTAGAAAACCTGGAGGAACTAATTATCAACATCAACGTTCCTCAATGCTGGGGGCCGCTTTCTTTCGTTTCTCCTAAAAACTATACTCAAAGTACCGAAGGAGAAAGACAAATCGTTACTTTTTCCAAAAACCAGTTAGGCGAAAAGGAGGTCATGCTTATTTTTGGCCAAACCCAAACTTTTCATTTTTCTCTGAATTATTACCTTAAAAACTCTGACGCCCAAGAAAGAATTCAAGCCCTCGCTCTCCTCCCTGATACTTCCTATCAAAAAATATTTCTTACTAAAATTGACCCTGAACCTTTGGATGTCGAGGCAGACGGCGATGGCAACTGGCTGGCAAGTTATCTCGTTGCCCCCAATTCTTCCCTCGCTGTTAAGGCGGAAGGCTTAGCCCAAATCAGCAGCCAGCCCCTCTCTCCACCCATAGCACCAGAAGATTTAAACCAATATTTAGCCGCGAAAAAATATTGGGAAAAAGATTCTCCTCAATTTCAAAGCTTAGCCCAAAAGCTCAAAACTCCGGAAGAAATTTATCAATTTGTTCTTGCTACCCTTGACTATAACTTGGATAAAGTTAAAAACCGCCAGGTACAACGGCAGGGAGCTCTCACCGCTTTTAATAATCCTGACCAGGCAATTTGTACGGAATTTACTGACTTATTCATTGCTCTTGCCCGGGCAGCGGGTATTCCCAGCCGCGAGCTTAACGGTTATGCCTATTCTACTAATCCTGAACTTTTGCCTCTCACTCTTGACGCTGACGTTCTTCACGCCTGGCCAGAGTACTGGGACCAAAAACGGCAAACCTGGATTCAGGTTGATCCAACCTGGGAGAATACCAGCGGCATCGATTATTTCAATAAGCTAGACATGTCCCATTTAGTTTTTGTCATCCACGGTTTGGATAGTGTTTCGCCGCCGCCGGCCGGCGCCTATCAAGACCCCTCCCTGAAAAATCAAAAGAGTGTTGAGGTTGAATTTTCTCTTTCGCCGCAAGTTGAACTTCTTCCTCTCGCAATCGACTTTTCCCTGCCCGAGAAAATATCTTTTGGCCAAAAAGAAAGCGGAGAAATTATTATCAGAAATATTAACCCCGTTGCCTTCTATAATCAGCAAGTTAAAATCTCAAGTGAAGAGTTCTCATTAGAAGGGATACAAAAAACCATCAAAATCCTCCCGCCTTACGCGAAAGAAACATTTACTGTTAATATTAGCAATCAACATCTGCTTAAAGAAAACGTAGGCAAAATTTTAGTTCAGGTAGGCAACCAAGAAAAAGCGGTGGCAACCATTAATTTTACCTCTCCCTTAGCCAGTCCCCTTTTCCTCAATCTACTTATCGCACTGGCAGTGCTGGTGGTGGCCGGGATTATAATTTACCTATTCAAAAGCCTTAAAAAAAGCAACTAGAGCAGGGAGAATTACGTAAGAAAGTTATTTGACTTTTCCCGCCAGAGGCGCCCCGCCTTGGGAGGGGTCAGCCTTGGGCAGAGACCCGCCTAGGGCGGGAACTTTTAACTTTTTCCGCCAGAAACGCCCCGCCTTGAACGGTGCCAAACTTTGGCGGAGACCCGCCTAGGGCAGGAAATTTTGACTTAACAAGATGCCCACTAAGACTTTTTCTCTTTTCCCTAACCCTTTAAAAAAAATTCCCCCAAAACCCGGGGTCTATCTTTTTTTAGACCAAAAGGGAAAGCCTCTTTATGTTGGAAAGGCGGCTAACCTTAAGAATCGCCTTGGCGCTTATTTAGGAAAAAAAGCGCCGCTAGAGAGGAAAACTAAGCTTCTTGTGCAAGAAGCTAAAAAACTTAAGATCATTATCCTGCCTTCTGAGTTTGAAGCCCTGCTTCTGGAAGCTAATTTGATTAAACAATTTCAACCCCCTTACAATACTAAACTCAAAGACGATAAACACTATCTTTATATCAAAATCACCGCTGGAAAATACCCTCAGGTAGGGGTAGCCCGCCGCCAAACCGCCAATGCAGAACTTTTTGGCCCTTATCCTTCCGCAAAAACCGTTCGTCTTCTCTTGCGGGAGATTCGCCGTATTTTCCCCTATCGATCCTGCCGGATTTTACCCCCAAAACCATGCCTTTATTACCAAATTAATCTTTGCCCCGCCCCTTGCGTTAACCAAGATAAAAAGTCAACTCTTGCCTATCAGCGGCAAATCAGCCAAATTAAAAAACTGCTCGAAGGTAAAAGTGACCGTTTAATCAAAGAATATGACCGAAAAATGCGCCAGGAAGCAAAAAAAGAAAATTTTGAAAAAGCCGCTCATTTCAAAGAAATTAAAGAAAAGTTAATTTGGCTAACAGAGGAAAGAACTGCCCCCCAAATTTGGCTTGAAGAAATTTTCCCCGAAGAAGCTGCCGAAGAGCGCCTCCAAGCGCTTTTTAAAATTTTAAAAGATTATTATCCCCGCTTAAAATTGCCCTTAAGGCGAATTGAAGCTTATGATATTGCCAATATTTCTGGTCGTGAAGCTACCGGTTCGATGGTGGTTTTCAAAAACGGCGAGCCTGACCCCTCTTCTTACCGTCAATTTAAAATCAGGGCCAAAACTATCCCCGACGATCCGGCCATGATAAAAGAGATTGTCGGCCGCAGGCTCAACCACCCTCAGTGGCCCTATCCGGATCTCATTCTTGTTGATGGCGGAAAAGGGCAAGTGAACGCCGCCATCAAAACTCTAGGGGAAAAGAAACAAAATCTTCCCGTGGTTGGCTTAGCCAAGAGGGAGGAAGAAATTATTATTAAAAAAGGCAATTCTTACAAAATTTTAAGAATAGACCCTGACTCGCCGGCATTATTGCTTCTGCGCCAGGCTCGCGATGAAGCTCATCGCTTCGCCCAACGCTACCACCACCTTTTGCGCGCCAAAAAGCTGGTGGTATAATAAAGATAAAGTTGAAAGGGGCCATTTATATTTTAACAGTAGCCCTCTTGCGAGGGTAAGAACCAATACTAAAATAGTCAAAGTCAAAAGTTAAAATTTAAAAGTTAAAAGCGCAAATCAAAATTCAAAAGCAAAACAGGAATTTTTAAGCTTTTGGCTTGCCTCCCTTTGGGAGATCTCCCACGAGGAGACAATTTTTAATTTTGACTTTTAAATTTTTCCACCAGAGACGCATACCCGAGGTCTGCTAGCTTTTGGCGGAGACCCGTCCAGGGCGGGAACTTTTAACTTTTGACTTTTAACTTTTGATTTTCTATCATGTTTCTTCCCATCGCTCAAATTATCGTCAGCCTTATCTTAATCATTTTTATTCTCTTAACGAGCAAAGAGGGAGGTCTCGGCGAGCAAGGAAGCTCCCTGCCGCAAAGTAAAAGCGGCCCGGAAAAAATGGTTTTTTATCTTACCATCTTCTTGGTGATTACTTTTGTAGTTCTTTCCTTAGCCCAACTTTATCAAGGCTGAAGAAGCATTCCCCTAAGATGTTTAAAGCAAAGCTCCGCTTTTATTGGCGTCTTGTTCAAACCTTTTTAAGCCGCCATTTTAAGGCTATCGTTGGCGGCTTAATCCTTGCCGCTCTTTTAGTTTTTTCCTTCTTAAGGCTTTCTTCCCGACCGCCGGTCTGGCGATTTGCCGTGGTTGGCCAATACCAGCCCCAAAATTTGCCTTCCTTTGTTAGCGGGTTAATAAGTTATGGGTTAGTTAAGGTCGATGGCCAAGGAAATTTTTCCCCGGGAATTGCTTCTTCCTGGGAAACTGTCGAAGAGGGAAAAAACTATCGTTTTCATCTTGTGGAAAATCTTTTTTGGCACGATGGCCAAAAAGTAAAAGCGCAGGACATTAATTACCGCTTCCAAGACTTAAAGCTTACTCCCCTCGACAATGAAACCCTAGAAATCAGTTTGGAAGAAAAATATGCTTCTCTTTTAGATCTTCTTTCTCAACCGGTTTTTAAGGCCAACTTAATTGGGGTAGGGGAGTATCGGCTCAAAAAATGGCAAAGGCAGGGAGAAACAATTAAACAATTAAGCCTTGAGAACAAGGACAAAAATAAGCCCCAAATTATTTTTAAGTTTTATCCCAACGAGGAAAGCGCCCGTCATGCTTTCAAAATGGGAGAAGTGGATATCATTTGGGGGCTGCAAAATCCTGATAACCTTGTCTATTTCCCTAATGTAACTATCGAGGCCGAGATTAATAATGAACAATATACCGCCGTTTTTTTTAATCTCCAAAAGGAAACTTTAGCGGAAAAATCAGTTCGCCAAGCCCTTGCTTACGCCACGCCAAAACCGCAGGGGAAAAATCGGGCCAAAGGGCCATATAGCCCCGCCTCTTGGGTCTATAACGATTTTGTTAAAACCTACGACTTTGATTTTGGCCATGCCAAAGAACTCCTGGGAGATCAAAAAATTAGCCTTCAATTGGCTACTTTTCCTAACTACCTAACCCTGGCGGAAAAAATTAAAGAAAGCTGGGAAAAGATCGGCGTTAGCACGGAAATCCGCGTCGTCAATTTTATCCCCGATGACTACGATGCCCTGCTTTTAACTCAAGCCATTCCTCAAAATCCAGATCAATACTGGTTCTGGCATTCTTCCCAAACTCAAACTAACATTACCCATCTTAATAATCCTCGCCTTGACCAACTCTTAGAAGAGGGGCGCATTACCACTGACAAGGAAAAACGCCGGGAAATTTATGCTGATTTCCAGCGTTTTCTTTTAGAAGAATCACCCGCCATTTTTATTGAATATCCCACTTATCATTATGTCTTTCGTCATGGCTTTGAAAATGCCAAGCTGTCGGGGTATAATTGAAAGACGAACGCCATTATTTTAGATATTGTCTAAATATAATCTCGGGTTTGTTTCTATATCTATAATTAGATATTTAAAGTCAAAAGTTAAAAGTTAAAATTAAAAAGTAAAGCAAAACTTTAACTTTTGGCCGCCAGCCCTGTACTATATGAGGCATGGCCAACTGGCGGAGTGAACTTTGCGCTTTGCGCTAAATTGAAAAAGGTCATTATTTTCATTAATATAGTAGGCCGTAGCCTTTCTAGAGCTTAAACTGCGCCGAAGTGGCGGAACTGGCAGACGCGTACGGTTCAGGGCCGTATGGGAAATCCGTGTGGGTTCAAATCCCACCTTCGGCACAAAATTAGACATTAGTCGTTGGTCGTTAGCCTTTAGACAAAATCAGTAAGCGGACGTGTTGGAATTGGCAGACAAGCAAGCTTGAGGAGCTTGTGGGCTCAAAAACCCGTGGAGGTTCAAATCCTCTCGTCCGCACCAGATTAGACTTTAGTCATTAGTCTTTAGCTATTAGCCGGATAAAAAAATTCTGACGCTCGTCAGCCCCGTAGCAAATATTATTTGCAACGGGGTCAGAATGACATCAATAATAAAACTACCGCAATTAAATAGTTATAATTTATTGTATTCCTGTCTATCATAGATAATACTATATAAATGAACGACTGCTGTTAATTTTCCTTGACCGCCTAGCTCAGTTGGTTAGAGCGTTCGGCTTACATCCGAAAGGTCAGGGGTTCAAATCCCTTGGCGGTCACTAAATTCTTAAAAAAATAAGGTTTATGGTAAAATTATCTTATTAGCCAGAGTAGCCAAGGTGGTCACGGCGCGTGTCTGAAAAACATGAGATCTCGGTTCGACTCCGAGCTCTGGCACAGATTAGTCGTTAGTCTTTAGTCACTAGACGTTAGTTGAGAAAAATTAACTTTTAATTTTTGTCCGCCAGCCCCGCACCGTGATGGTGCAGGGCCAGCTGGAGGATTAACTTTAAGCTATCTTGGCCGCGGTGTTGGAATTGGCAGACAAGCAAGACTTAAAATCTTGTGCTCCAAAAGAGCGTGAGGGTTCGAACCCCTCCCGCGGCACCAAAAGATAAAAAGCGGTGGTAGTTTGCTGGTAGAAGGCCCCGCCATGGCGGGAAGGTCGCCAGTTCTTTAGTTTGCGGTGGTAGTTCAGTGGTAGAATGTCTCCTTGCCAAGGAGAAGGTCGCCGGTCCGAGTCCGGTCCACCGCTCCATATATTATCCGTTCACTAAAAAATAGCCGATACTATACGAGAGGCACCAATAATTTAGAAAAACAAAGTACAACCTAGCGCAACAGCTTTGCTTTTTTTATACATAGTGGCTGGGACATAATTCCCAATGCTGTTATAAACTTAATTCAACGTCATCCTGAACTTACCTGCCTGCCGCAGGCAGGATTCAGGATCTGTTTTACTAATAGAGAAAGATCCTGACTTTCGTCAGGATGACGAATTATGTCCCAGCCGCATAAATACATAATACTTGATACTTAATACTTTTTTGCCCGGTCGTCTAACGGTAGGACCCGAGACTTTGGATCTCGTCATCCAGGTTCGAATCCTGGCTGGGCAACAGGGAACTATCGGTTAAGAAGTTAAGGGGTTAAAATTTATCCTCCAAATTAAGATTCTCTTAGCCTTTTTTTTGAAATGCTTTAGAGCATTTCAGGTCTTCTCCAAAAAAAAATAAGAAAATGAATTGTCTTCTGCAAAACTTAATACTTAAAACCTTAAAATGAGTTTTAAGGATAGAGTTTATAATTTGGTTAAAAAAATTCCCGCCGGCAGGGTGGCCACTTATGGACAAATTGCTAAACTGGCCGGCAAGCCCAAGGCAGCACGAGCGGTAGGAATTTTAATGAAAAATAATCCTTATCCCAACGTCCCTTGCCATCGGGTGGTTGGCGCCAAAGGCGAATTAATTGGTTATTCCAAAGGAGAAGGAATTAAAAGCAAAAAGCAACTTCTTGAAAACGAGGGCGTCTTTTTTAAAGAGGGTAGGGTAGATTTAGAAAAATCAAGGTGGCAATTTCCTGCCATTAAGGGTAACGCCTGCCAAAAGCGCTGAGCAAAAACTACAAGCCTGGCAAAATTATGCTAAAATGAGAAAGCAAGCGGGGATTAGCGCCGTTTCGTCCAGAGGACGACCAGTCCTTGGCTGGGGCTAGCATAAAAATGTTTTATGTTTATTTATTAAAAAGCTTAAAAAATAATAAAAGTTATGTGGGTTTTACCTCTAAAAACCCAAGCGTAAGATTAGAAGAGCACAATAGGGGGACTAATAAATTTACAAAAGACAATGGCCCCTGGAAGCTGGTTTATTACGAAACTTTTTTCTGCAAAGAATGCGCCCAGCAAAGAGAAAAGTTTCTAAAAACAGGGGTGGGCAAGAAATTAAAAGCAATAATCTTAGACTATTTTTAAATAGCGGAGTGCGGCGCAGGGGTAGCGCAGTCGGTTTGGCCTACCAAAATTTCGGGGCGTAGTTCAGAGGTAGAATGCACGGTTTGGGACCGTGAGGTCGCCCGTTCGAATCGGGTCGCCCCGACCGGGAAATTTAGGCGGGGTGAGTTCGAATCTCATCGCTCCGACTATCCCTTGCTAAACTTACAGATAATAGACAATAAGGCAGTCGGGGAGCATGAGGTCGCCGGTCCTCCGCCAGAGGCGGACAGGGAGTCCGGCATCCCCGACAGAGAAAAGTATTTAGGATTTAGTGGTTGGCAGGCAGGAAAAAATTTATCCAAGCCCCAACTCCTATCTATCATCTACTAAATACTAATTTAATCATCGGCGGGATTAGTTGATCGGTTCAACGTCAGCTTTCCAAGCTGAAGAGACGGGTCCGACCCCCGTATCCCGCTCACTTTTCTTCTAAAACCTGCGCCACGGCTTCTACCAAAGGAGAGGAGGGAAGATAACGATAAAGCTGCTTCTGCCAATCGGCTTGGCTAATATCAACCAGCGGCTCCACTCCGTTGCCCTCAATCGGTTGGCCGTCATCACGCAAAGTAAGACTGTGAACTAAAAAAACCGAATATTTCTCTTTCTCGTCAATTTGCGTTTCCAAGGGAAAAACTTTTTCAATTGTCCCCCAACCGCGGGTTTTTTCTCCCACTAGAATACCAACATTATACTTTTTTAAGGCCGCCGCCATAATTTCCGCCGACGATTGGGTTTGCCCGTCAACCAAGATAACCACTTTTTTATATCGTACCAGCGAAGGTAGCCAACCCACTCGCGTTTGGTAATCAACCGTCTCTCCCTGGTGAAAAAATTGATAGGCATAGCTATTCTGGCCGATAAAAGGACCCAAAAGATAGGGGAGAACATCTACAGACCCGCCGATATTGCCTCTTAAGTCCAAAATAAGGCTGTCAAGCGTCTCTCCTTGGTCCACTTTTTTTGTTACTCGTTCAAGCTCGGCAAAGCTCGTGGGAGAAATCTTGGTCAGGTGAAGGTAAAAAATTTCCGGCGCTAAAAGGCGATAGGAAAGAGTTGGTTCTACCCCATAGGTATCATAAAGCTGACGGCTCTCCTCGTCTTTCAAAACCTCATAGGCCTCCCTTATCTGCGCCAGTTTTTGAGCCGCTTCAGCCGACGCTTCCGCTTGTGGCGATAGCTCCGCCGTTTTCTCTTGATATACTTTTTCTATCTCTGATGGCGAAGCATCTTTTTCTACCTCCAAAACCGCATATTGGTCAACGTTGGGGTCACGGTTCTCCACTTTATCCCTTAATTCTGTTTCTTCCTTTTGGCTATAAAGACGGCTGCGGCCAAAGGGTTCCAGGTTTGCCAAAACAATGTCGGCGGCCTGAGCCACCAGTTCTTTCTTCTTTTCCTCATCGTCAATTTGCGCAATAATTTTGTCCATCATCTCTAAAAGCGCCTCTTTATTTTTCTCTTTCAAGGCTTGGGGCTGGCCGGTTAATTTTTCCGTCGCCAAAACAAAAAGGGATGTGAGCTCTTCATCACTCAAGGTTTTCCAGTAGTTTTCCTTAATTTTTTCGTAAACTTCGTCAATAAAAGCAACATAAACATTCTTGGCAGCAGAATTAACGGCCGGCGCAGGCGATAAACGGCCATAATTTTTAAAAATCAAAAAAGCCCCACAGGAAGCTCCTAGCAGAAAAATTAAGGAAAAAAGAAGCGCTCGCCAAATTTTCTGATTTTTATCTGTTTTGATTTTCATTATTGCTTTCGTATAATCAAGTATACGTTTTTAAAAGATTATCTTCAAGCCTTAAAAACAAAAATGGCTAAAAGCAAAGTCTATAAAATCCGCTGGAAAGATTATCAAAAAAATCACCAGCTTTTGACCACTATTTTAGACTCCTACCAAAATTACTGGCAAGAAGAAATTGCCGTAAAAACTCATTTTGGTGAGCCTGGTAATCAAAATGCTTTGCGGGGAGAACTAATCAAACCCATCACCGACTGGTTTTTAAAAAAAATTTACGCGCTTTTTTAACCGATGCCAACACCCTTTATCTTGGCAAACGTAGCAATGCCAAAGATCATCTTCAAACTGCCAAAGAGCATGGTTTTTGCGATCTCGGTTTACCGGTAGTTATTGCCGATGGCAACCACGGAGAAAAAGAAAAAGAAATAAAATTAAGGGATCTCAAAAATCAATACCAAAACCTACCGATAAAAATTGCCGCCAAAATTGCCGCCGCCAAAAGCATCTTTTGCTTAAGCCACTTTAAAGGCCATCCTCTTTTTGGTTTTGGCGGCGCCCTAAAAAATTTAGGCATGGGATCAGCCAGCCCCAACGGGAAAAGAATTCTTCACGCCAGCATTCGCGGGGAAGTCGATAGGAAAAAATGTCTCCTTTGCGGCACTTGCATCAAATTCTGCCCCGCTCAGACGATTAAAATTAAAAATAACCAAATTATTTTTGACGACCAAAAATGCATCGGTTGCGGTGAATGTATCAGTGTTTGCCCTCAAAAAGCAATCAGCGCCGGTCCAGGCGAAAGTAAAATTTCTCAAGAAAAAACTGCTTTTTATGCCTTAGGAGTGGCGCAGACTAAGCCGCTTCTCTGTGTCAGTTTTCTTATTAACATTAATCCCCTTTGCGACTGCGCGGGGCAGACGGCAGAAAAATTAATTGACAACTTGGGGGTTTTAGTTTCTGACGACCCGGTCGCCATAGACCAGGCTAGTCTTGACTGGGTAAATGATGTTGCCGGCAAAGATCTTTTTAAAGAAATCCACGGCGTCAATTACAATTTTATCCTCAAAATGGGAGAAGAAATTGGACTAGGAAGGCGCGAATATGAGATAAAAGAAATTTAATCTCCCCTTTTGTTTGTATTTCTTACTTCTCTCTGGTAAAATTAGGCTGGTATTGAGGGCCGGCAAGACTGTGTTTTCTCTTTAAAATTGGGTTCTTGTCCCCGTAGCTTAACTGGACAGAGCAACTCCCTTCTAAGGAGTAGGTTGTGAGTTCGAGTCTCACCGGGGACACTAAGATTAATTAAAAATTCAAAGTTGAAAGTTAAAAGTTTTTTCTATTTTTTACTTTTAACTTTTGACTTTATTTCGCGCCCGTAGCTCAGTTGGCAGAGCACCTGCCTTTTAAGCAGTGGGTCGGGAGTCCGAGTCTCCCCGGGCGCACCTAAGATTAATTCAAAATTCAAAAGGCAAAATTCAAAATTTCAAGTTAAAAGTTAAAAGTTTTTGGTTACACTTTTGACTTTTGAATTTTAAATTTTGACTTTCTTTCGCACCCATAGCTCATTTGGCAGATCCGCCAGCTGGCGGACAAGTTAGAAGTTTTTGCTTTACTTTTAACTTTTGAATTTTAACTTTTGACTTTCTTTTGCACCCATAGCTCAGTTGGCAGAGCATCCGCCTCTTAAGCGGCAGGTCGAGAGTTCGAATCTCTCTGGGTGCACTAAAATTAATTAAGAAGTTTTGCTTTTAACTTTATATTTGCGCCCATAGCTCAGTTGGCAGATCCGCCAGCGGGCGGACAAGTTAGAAGTTTTTGCTTTACTTTTAACTTTTAACTTTTAACTTTTAACTTTTTCCACCAGAGGCGCCCCGCCTTGAACAGGGTCAGCCTTGGGCAGAGACCCGCCTTGGGCGGGAACTTTAATGCGGAGAGGTGCGAGAGCGGTTTAATCGGCACGCCTGGAGAGCGTGTGTAGCCGTAAGGTTACCGAGGGTTCGAATCCCTCCCTCTCCGCCAGTTGGCAAAATTTCCGTTTGGCGCGCCCGCTACGCTGGCTCGCCAGCCGATTTTGAGGCAGAAATTTAATCTTTTGTCTTTGTTCCGCCGAAGGCGGAACGTCAGAAGCGGGCTTTTCTCATTTTTTGTTTGATAGAATTCATAAAATCTGATAAACATGAGGGTTTTAATAAGCACCCATACTAATACTATCATGCCTTGGAAAATATGAAAAGTCAAAATAATAATGAAACCATTGGAGATAAAATAAAACAACTTAGGAATAAGCAAGGTTTAACGCAGGACGAATTGGCAAGAAAATCAGATCTTCCCTACACAACGCTGACTAAAATTGAAAGTAATGTGATAACTAAGCCAACTATTCAAACAGTCGTAAAAATAGCAAATGGGCTCGGAGTTACGATTGATAATTTAATGAGTTAAAAATATGGAAATACCATTTGAAAAACCACCTATCCCAGAACAACAAGAAACACCTGCTCAAAAACTAATTGGTGAGAGGCGCGAATTAGAACGGCGTGCTAGTTTAGCAGGCAATCTCAGTTTTGAAGCTTTAAAATCAAACAGCGGTGTATTAGCGGATAAACCTGAAATAACTGTTAGTGAGCCAGAGAAAATCGATGAGGGTATTTTGAAGACGGGAAGAGAAGAAGATAGAATTGTTTGTGACGGTTTAAGGCAGGAACTGGAAAAAAATGGTCTCCAGCCAGATGGTAGAACTTTTTATTTAATAGTTTGCGGTTTACCTCATTTACCTGCGCTGCAATCGGTTTTACTAGATTACGGAATTGATCCAAGTATTTACACAAATCCATCAGAGCAAACAATACAAGATAAAGTATATCATTTTAGAAGATATGTTTCTGTTTATAGAGAACATGCAGAAGCATTATTTACAAAGAGAGAGAGATTAGAACAACCAAAAGGACTAGCATTATTGGTGAATAGTCACGCGGAAGAAGACGAGAGAGCCGATATAGCTACAGTTCTCCCGTCAGTTGAATTGCTGAGGCAAAAGGGTATTACCAAACTTGTTTTTGGGTAGAGAAACTTTTTATCACCATGGTGTACCCGATCCAAAAAATCCAATTTGGCAAGTATTTTTTGAAGCCAGCGAAGTAAATAAATATGCCAAACAACTTAGTGAGGCAGGTATTGAAGTAGTCTTTATTGGGTTTGATTACAGATATAAAGAAAAAGAGAAAGAGCATCCGTCATCTATAAAATTTGATGAATTCGGTCCTTCCTATCGACCACAAGCTATTGAAGTTTACGACCCCTTTGTATGTAAGCCGTTATCAGGTGGACGAATGGTTTCTGATCAGGCGTCAAGACGAATTTATGAGATAATAAAAGGTTTTGAAAGGCCTGCCAATGAATCTGAAATAGTAGATTTTTCTCGTAAATTACTTGACTTGATACTGGATTATCCGATGAAGAAATAGAAAGAATGAAAAAGAATTCGCCGCCAAAGAAAAACTTGTCATGCCAAAGGCAGATCCGCCTTTGGCGGAAAATCGTCCTCCGAAGTAGTCTACCTTCGGCGGATACTACGGGGCAGGCTTTTCGCTTCCGCTTCAAGGCGAGACAGGCAGGCGACCTTGGCGGTTTCGCCGCATTTTTTCCAAACTGCCAAAAAAACGGAAAAATATCGTCTCAAACCACATCTTTAAAAGAAAATTTTTCATGATAAATAATTAAAAATCATAAAAATATGAATAATCATGCTTTTTCTAAAATTCTGATTGTATTTGCTTTTGTTATTTCGATCGCCGGTGGGATTTTCGTTTGGCAGTATTTTGAAATACCGGGAGAGGAAGTTAAAGACGAAACCGTCGATTGGGAGACTTACAGAAATGAGGAGTATGGGTTTGAGTTCAGATACCCCGCCGGACTTAAAGTAGTCTCGAGCGGGCCGAATGAGGAACAGAAGAAATTGGATCGCGGAGAGATGATCTCTGGAACAATTCCACCCTCGTACGATACCATTACTTTTTCCGATTCGGCAAATAAAGAACAATTTGATGTAGTCATATTCCCTATTAGAGAAGATGAAATTTCTTCCAATGTATTCAAGGGTTACCTAGATAATGACGCAACAAAGAGCGGCTATTTGAGCATGGGGAGTGTCTGCGATATGAGGTGGATAGATTCTGTTAGCGGCGAGCCGACACTTCTTGATAAAAATGGCATTCCTGTTTTGGAAGTACAAGTCGTTCCTGGTGGTCCCGGCGGAGGAAGTAGTGCTGGATGTTATTACTTTAAAAATTCTGAAGGCAACCTTATTGTCTTTAATGTCTCGGGCTTTGAACAAAAATCCGACTTCTTGAATGTCTTTCGCCTTGTAGGTGACAAAATTCTTTCAACTCTTAGTTTGATAAAAAAATAGATTTTATCTACCATCAAAAAAAACTAAATTGTTAAGGAATGCGGCGGAGCCGCCGCGGTTGCCCGCTTGCCTCGACCCGCCCGGCGGGGCGAGGCAGAAAATTCATTCGAGCTATATTCAGAATATACCGCCAGTTGAAAGAAGGTTTATTGACTCTTCCGCAAGGATTTACTAAATAATTTTGAGGCGAATTTATCTTTGTTTTTACTTTGTAAAGTAAAACAACCAAAACATCGCTAAAAGCCCCACAATGTTGGCAAGGTTAACATATCAATTGAAAAGGTATAGCACGGCGTACTCCCACCAACCCTATCCGCAGGCAAAAAAGATTCACTCTCCTTATTTAGCTTGCTAAAAACCCCGTATTTTAGTATCATTATATAAGAAATAGCCTCAGCAGAATTTAAAGAGAAAACCAGAGAATGTATCCTCCCTAATTAGTTAAGTAATTAGCATGAAAACCAATCATAAAATTATCATCGGTGATGCCAGAAAAATGACGGAGCTAAAAGATCAATCCATTCATCTTATTATTACCTCGCCGCCATATTGGCAATTAAAAGACTACGGAAGCCCTGATCAAATAGGCTTCAACAATAGCTATGAAGATTATATTAATAATCTTAACTTAGTTTGGAAAGAATGCTTTAGGGTCTTAAAAGATGGCTGCCGTCTTTGTATAAATATTGGCGATCAGTTTGCTCGCTCTGTATATTATGGTCGATATAAAGTTATTCCTATCCGGACAGAAATAATAAAATTTTGTGAAACCCAAGGGTTTGATTATATGGGAGCTATTATCTGGCAAAAGCCAACCACAATGAACACTACCGGCGGAGCCACCATAATGGGCAGTTTCCCTTATCCGCGAAACGGAATAATTAAACTTGATTATGAATTTATTTTAATCTTTAAAAAACTGGGCAACTCACCCTTGGTCTCAAGAGAAATAAAAGAAAAATCAAAAATATCAAAAGAGGAATGGAACCAATACTTTGCCGGCCATTGGAATTTTAACGGCGCAAAACAAGACAAACATTTGGCGATGTTTCCCGAAGAGCTGCCAAAACGACTTATAAAAATGTTTAGTTTTATTGGTGATACTATCTTAGACCCCTTCCTTGGCAGCGGAACTACCACCCTTGCGGCAAAAAATTTAGACCGCAACTCTGTTGGCTATGAAATAAACAAAAAATTTTTACCAATAATCAAGGAAAAAATAGGAGCAAATAAAAACGAACTATTTGATAAAGTTGCATTTGAATTTCTAGAGCAGCAAGATAAAATAGATTTCGAAAAGGAAATTTTAAAATTGCCATATATTTTTAAGGATCCAATAAAGTTTAGCCGAAAAACCGACCCCAAGAAATTAAGATTCGGCTCAAAAATAGATTTTAGCGATACCAAAAGGGTTGATTTATATTCTGTAAAGCAGATTATAAACCCCGAAAAAATTTTGCTTAATAATGGTCTGGCAATCAGATTAATTGGAATTAGGACAAGAAAGGAAACATTTGACGAGGCAATGAAGTTTTTACAAACTAAATTAAAAAACCAGCGGGTTTTTATCAAATTCGATAAGGTAAAATACGACAAGCAAAATAATTTACTTTGTTATTTATACCTGCAGAATAAAACTTTTATTAACGCTCATTTAGTAAAAAATAAATTAGCCGAAGTTGACAATAGTTTTGATTATAAATATAAACAAAAATTTTTAAAATTAAAGCAACAACAATAAGATGGCTAAAGAATGGATCCTAAACCAAGCTAATATGAGATGGGGTTTAACCAAAAAAAACAAAGTCGGGCCGGTGGCGGAGTTAATAAGAAAATGTGCTCCTAAAAGTGTGCAAGAATGGGAAAAATTTTACTTAGAAAATGTTTACCCAAAACAGCATCTTGAACAACTTGGAAAGATTTTATTTATTAAAGTTACCGACGTTTGTAAGGCGGAAATAGAAAGTGTCAGCGAAGAAGACTGTATAAATTTTATTTATAACCTAGTTATTAAGAGAACTTTTGACGGTTATCAATCAGAAATCCAAACAATTTACGGGCAACTTGAAAAAAACTTGGGAGTAAAAATAGAACCCGCTCCTGACAAATGGGATAGGGGTTATAATGTTGATTATTTTATCAAAATAAATAATAAATATATTGGTCTCCAAATAAAACCAGCGGGGTACGAATATATTACCCAAATAATCAACGAGAGAGAACAGCAAAAAAAGACCCATAAAAAATTTACGGCTTAATACGGCGGAAAAGTATTTTACATTATTTCTATAACTGAAGGGAAAAATAAAATAATTCATAACCCTGAAGTGATTGATGAAATTAAAAAAGAAATAAATAGGCTTAAAGAACTTTGATCTTAAAAGTATTTCCGAGAATCAGCAGGGGAGGGTTGCGCCGAATGGCAAGGCACCAGTCTTGAAAACTGGAGCCCGTAAGGGCTTAGAGGTTCGAGTCCTCTACCCTCCGCCAATTTTTCCCTTCTTAAAATTTCCTCGGTTAACTTTTGCGGCTAAATTAGCTACCAAAAATAAGGTAGCAATGATATAATTTAAAAGCTATGGTGGCTATAGCTCAATGGTTAGAGCGCTTGCCTGTGGAGCAAGATGTTGCCGGTTCGAGCCCGGTTAGCCACCCCAATATTTTAT
>JAGPNC010000012.1:18784-20796 GCA_018052565.1 Candidatus Shapirobacteria bacterium
CTTAAAAACTCAATAAAAATTGAGCCTCATTATATCGTCTCCAAGTCTGGCGAAAAATATGAGTCCATGCATGGCGACCAGGAGTTAAATCAAAATGTTCGCGAACTTTGCGTTTATAAATATCAACCAGACAAATTCTGGTCGTTCCTAAAGCAAGTAAACAAAGATTGCACTGCCGAAAATGCTGATAGTTGCTGGAAGGGAGCAGCCAGTAAGGTAGGCATTAATGTTAACCAAATAAGCAACTGCGAAAAAAACGAGAAAAACGCCCTTCTTGACGCCGAAATCGCCTTGACAGAAAAATATGGAGTAGGAGGATCGCCAACACTACTTATTAATGAAACTACCTATCGAGGAGCTCGCTCGGAAGAGGGTTATAAACAGGCAATTTGTAGCGCTTTTAACCAGCCTCCACAAGAATGTGATACAGTTTTAGAGGAGACCACCGACCAAACCACCGCCAGTGGAGGTTGCCAATAAAGCCTGTCTCTTGTCAAGCAGGAGGGCGAGAAAAGAAAGTATTCCCAGTTAAACTTAACCGTGGGGAAAAAATCGTTGCTTCGCCTTTAAAGTTTATCCAAAAAAAAGAAAAACCGCTCCTTCAACCTCACGCTACCTTCGCCAAAAAAGACTTTTCTCTTCCTGACGATTATCTTATCGAAGCGAAAATTTCTAACGCCGGCGGAATCACTTTTCCCCTTTAGCAAAAAAATAGGCCAGAATTTTTGACCGGGAAACAACCCCTAACATCATCAAAATCTAAAAGAAACAATGTCTTGGTCTTTTATATGATAATTCAGGCCTACCTTTTGGCCAGGATATTTCACCGCTTTTCCCCAAACCAAAGCCTCTTTAGCTCTTTTTTCTTCTTTGGGGAAAATCCTTTGCGCTAACTTTTCCACCGAAAGTTCGCCACGAAAAATAAAAGGTTCATCATTGTTCACCGCGCCATTTTTCTCCTTAAGATACACTCTTTTCAGACCTAATTTCTTAAAAATTGCCCGGCCTAATTCTTCCAACCCTTGCCCTTTTTGGCCACTTGCAAAAATTACTTCCGGCATTATTTTTTTTATTTCCTCTTGTCTTTTCAAAGAAAGCAAATCACTCTTGCCAATAACCGTTACTTCTGGCAGATAAACCCTATTACCCAATAAGGTGTCAACAAAATCATTTTCCGTTATCGGTTCCTTAATAACAATTTCGGCGTTTTTAACCCCCAGCTCTTCGGCAATAGCCCGGACCATCGTCTCTCCTATTCCTCTCAATTTGCCACTATTTTTAATAATAACTCCTCCCTTGTTCTTCCGATTAATTTCTATTTTGGGCGGTTGTCGGTTAAAACGAACACCTGCTTTTTCTAATTCACCAATAATTTCTTTCTTTTGCCCTAAGCTAAAGGGATCGATGAGAATAATCACCAAATCAGCATTTCTGACTACTGAAAGCACCTCACGACCCCGACCTTTCCCCGAAGATGCGCCGGAAATTAATCCCGGCAAATCAAAAATTTGGATTTTTGCTCCCCAAAAGCTAAACATGCCGGGGACAACGCTGGTAGTAGTAAAAGGGTAGGGGGCCACTTTCGAGCTGGCCCCGCTTAAAGCATTTAAGAGAGTTGATTTGCCTACCGAAGGAAAACCTACGAGAACAGCGGTGGCGTCGCCGCTCTTGGGCAAAGCGTAACCGCCACCCCCCGAACCACGTTTTCTTTGAATAAGCTGATCTTCGAGACGCGCCAGCTTTGCTCTAAGGCGGCCAATATAATGCTCAGTACCTTTATGATAGGGGGTGCTAACGATTTCCTCACGCAAGTGATTAATCTGATCAACAATTTTTTCTTCAGCCATAAACTGGTATAATAAAATTTGTTTAAGAGTAATTCTTAAGGGTCTAGATAAGATTAGCGGTGTATAATTACCATAATGACCCGAAATACAGGCAAAAACAAGTATATCATTCATTCTCATATTTCAGAAAGAGATTTTCGTTCAGTTTTAGCCTGTTTCTGTAGA
>JAGPNC010000013.1 GCA_018052565.1 Candidatus Shapirobacteria bacterium
AGCGCTGGGAATTATGTCCCAGCCACTATGGTTATATCTTATCCGTACGGCCGAAGAGGTTATTGATGGGGCAAGGCGTTACTTTATGAGTGCTGTTGACGCCAAGTTTAAGTTTGCCTTAACCCTGGAATACAAGAACATTACCGCCACCATCAGGATTTAGCGTTAAGACAAGGAGAAGTTATTGAATAGAGGCTACACTATTCCCGAGGGCTTTTAAGGCCCATTACTTTATCAAAAAAGCCTGCTTCGCCGGCAGGCAGGGAGGAATGTCGCAGAAGTACTTGACTTATACAAGGTATTGAAATAACAGCCTGAAGAGGTTAAAATTAGGCAAATGAAAACAGTAGTAATTTGCGGCAGTAAGAGGTTCAGGGCTGAAATTCGCAAATTTGTTAAACAGTTAAAAAGCGCCGGGATAACAGTTTACGAGCCGCATTTGCTTGGTCAGGGAGAATGGGAGCATCTCTCCGAAGACTACAAAAAATTTGTTGCGCTTGGTTTAACTCACGACCATTTTTACAAAATAAAAATGGCCGATGTTGTTTTTCTTTATAATAAAGATGGTTATTCTGGTAACAGCTCTACTTTAGAGATAGGTTATGCCGTGGCTCTGGGGAAACCTATTTATGCCTTGTCTGACAAAGACGAGGAATTGTGTCGAAAAGTATTATTCCGCGAGATCATCTCCGATCCAAAAGTTCTCATCAAAAAATTAAAATGATAATAACAATCTGCGGATCGCTAAAGTTTTATGACGAAATGCTTAAAGTCAAAAAAGGGCTTGAAGACTTAGGTCATGTAGCCCTTACGCCCATAAAGGCGAAGGGCGTCGATTACTGGGCAGAAGATAATAAAACGCGTGTTGAAGCTACGAAAAAGTTTGGGCTTATTGGCAAGCATCTAGATAAAATTGAGAACTCTGACGCAATACTCGTTGTTAATATAACCAAAAAGGGGATTGCGAATTACATCGGAGCCAACACTTTTTTGGAAATGGGCTTCGCCTATTACAGGAAAAAGAGGATCTACATTCTTAATCCTCTCCCCGATCAGCCATATATCATTGATGAGCTTTTGGCTTTTAACCCCATCGTCCTCAATGGAAAATTAGAGACAATAAGCAGTTGTTAATAATGAAGAGGCAGGAGGCAAAAATTAAAACTTGCGATAATAAGAGTGTGGGGATGTTAATAAAAAGAGGGGAAAGTTTGCTGTTAATCGAGCGCCGAAAACCCCCTTTTGGATTTGCTCCACCGGCGGGACATGTTGATAATAAAGGCTCTTTTGAAAACGCTGCCAAGGAAGAAACAAGGGAAGAGGTGGGATTGATACCAACAGAAATTAAGCTACTCGCTGAAGGAAGAAAAGAAAATCCGTGTAGACGACCTGGCGGCTTCTGGCATTACTGGAAAATATATCAAGTAGCTGTAGATGAAGAAGACGATATCAAAAGGAGCGAGGATGAAACAAAGCAAGCGGGATGGTTTACTCCAGACCAGATAAGGGAATTAGCCCAAAAATCCAAGAGATATCTGGCCAGAGAAATCTCCGATGAAGAGTGGCAAAAATCACCCGGTATTGAGCCTGTCTGGATGGAGTGGTTCGAAGAATTAGGAATTCTGAACTAAGGGGGGAAGTCTCCCAAGGAGAGATTATACTTAATACCAATGCCTTTGTGGCAGGGGTCGGATTTGAACCGACGACCGGGCGGTTATGATTCGCCTGCTCTAACCAGCTGAGCTACCCTGCCAGGTTAGTCGTTAGTCTTTGGTTGTTAGTCTTTAGCTTTTAGAGATAAAGAGTTTATTAAAGCTTGAAGTGATTTACCAAGATTAATATTTTCCAAAATACTCTCTCAACATTAATTTTAAAACTGTCTTCCCTTTCGTTGTTTTAAAATAGCATTCCCGCCTTTTAGCGTCCTTCTCACAACAATATGCTTCATAAAAAATCAGTTCAAAGGGGGCATATTTTCTAGTTGAGATTTCTTCTTTATTATTATGTTCAGAAAATCTTTTTCTTAGGTTTGAAGTAAACCCCACATAAATAAAATCTTTTATTTTACTTCTAAGAACGTAAACATAATAATATTTCATAGCTGGGTTCCTGGGGACGTACCATTCGGTACATCCTCGCCTCACCACTCGTTTTTCTCTTGCCTTAGCAGAGGCGGCAAGAGATTTGCGCCGCAAATCTCGCTGCCATGAACCCGAGCATAGCGAGTGGTTCGTGGTTGCGGGGTCAGGAATCGAACCTGATCAGCGAGATTATGAGCCTCGCGTGCTGCCGTACACTACCCCGCACGACACAAAAAACAGCAAAAGCAATCTTTTCCCCAAAAATTAGCACCAAAGGCTATAAATTGCAAATACCACCGCCCCTAAAGTCAAAAGTTAAAATTTTCCACCCAAGGCGGATCCGCCTCTGGCGGAAAAAGTCAAAATTGCAAGTAAAAATTAAAAAGTAAACCAGAAACTTTTAACTTGTAATTTTGAATTTTGAATTGAAAAGCAACATTTTGACCCCATATTACATCCAAAAAAAATTTTGCAAAAAATTAGGTTAGCTATTTTAATTATACCACACCCTACTTTTGGCCAAAAAATAGCTGCCACCACTGCCGCCAAACAGGAGAAGGAGGAGAAAAAGCCGTTTCGCCATTTACCTCTGCTTTTTGGGGCAAAATAACCATCGTCTCGCCCCCCTTACTCATTCCCAAGCTATTCCTCGCCTCTTTTTCCAAGAAAGAATCACTCTCAATATAATCTAAATAAGCCTTCAGCTCCTCGTTTTCTTTTTCGATTTTGGCCAAATTCTCCTTCTCTTCCTGCCATTTTTTGGCCCGGTTAACCAAATCTGCCGTCCGCTGCGACAAGCTCACAATAGCCATAATCAAAATCGCCAAAAGCAAAAAGCGGAAAGTTCTTTTGGCCGTTGACATTTTAACCGCAAAAATGCTATTATAAGGTTTATGAAGAAAACCGATAATCTTACCTCATTAACTAAAGCTCAAGAGCGATTTATTGCCCATCTTAAAGCAGAAAAACGCTCCACCAACACTATCATAGCATACCAAAATGATATCGAGCAATTGATTAGCTTTTTGGGCGAAAAAAGTGTCAAGGGCGTGGAAGAAGTAAAGGCCACCCATATTGAAGATTTTAAAAAATATCTTCTCGATCAAAAAAAATACACTAAAAAAACTGTTTCCCGAAAGCTTAATTCAATTAAGTCATTCTTCCGCTTCTTAAAAGATAACGAGGTAATTACCGAAGACCCCAGCCTTGAGGTCGCTCATCCCAAAGTAACCCAAAAACCGCCACGAATTCTTGCCTCACTTGAATACCGCGCCCTACGCGATGCTTGCCGTAACGACAGCCGCGCTTATGCGATTGTCGAGTTGATGCTCCAGGCAGGATTACGAATTTCGGAAGTAGCTAATTTAGAGCTTGACGATATTACGGAAAACACTATCATAATCCGCCCCTATGAATCCCATCCCCAACGCGTTGTCCCTCTAAATCACGCCGCCCAAGAAGCCCTAAAGCGTTATATTGAAAACGATCGGCCCAAAACCAACCGCACCCGAAAAATTTTTGTTACCAAAACCGGCCGGCCGCTTTTGGTTCGCAACATCAGAAATAATCTTAACCGTTATTTTGATTTGGCCGGCATTAAAAATGCCTATGTTAACAATTTACGCGATACCTTTGTGGTCAATCAGCTCGAGGCCAACATCCCTCTTAATGTTGTTTCCCAAATTATCGGCCACAAGAGAATTTCCTCAACCGAGAAATATCTTGCCTTAGTAAAAAACCGCGAAGGTGAGAAAATAAAGCTAAAAGAGCTTTAAAAATCTTCAATTAATCGCCTTTAAATTCAGGTCTCTTTTCATCTATTTTCTGCCAGTGCGCCTGCTTGGATTCGAACCAAGGACGTCTACTTTATAAGAGTAGCGCTCTACCGCTGAGCTACAGGCGCGGAAAGAAAGTTAAAATTTAAAAGTCAAAAGTTAAAAGTTCTTTTGCTTTACTTTTAAATTAATAACGAGAGCTTTGCTTTCGCTCTTAATTGAGGCTATTATAGCAAATTTGCCTTCGGGGTAGCTTCTTACAGCCTTGCGCGGCGGGCCACTTCCGCTTCTACCAGCGCCCGATCTTTCCCGTATTTTAACCGCGAAAGCTCTTTAATTTCTTCCGCCAGCCGGGGATTCTCTAAGGCCTTTTCCTGACTCATGTTTTTAGTTAAATCAACAGAAAACGGCCGTACCGGTTCATTATTAACAATTGTTTTAACATAAGCGTTAAAACGTTCGACGTTTAAAAGATCGTTTTCAGAGAAAACAGGGGCAAATTCATGCTGAAGATAAGAAGCATCCGCCACCCCCACCCGAAAAGCAATAAGCGTGCCAACATTGCCAAAAACGGCATTTTTAACCTCTTCCTCCATCTGGCCAATAAATTGGTTGGCCACCGTTAGATTAAGATGATATTTACGGGCCTCGGAAAGAATTTGGGCAAAATCAGGGGTGGCAAAATTTTGAAACTCATCAACATACAAATAAAAATCGCGACGCTGCGATTCGGGCACATCCTGCCTGCTCATTGCCGCGATCAGGATTCGCGGCACCAAAATTAATCCCAAAAAGCTGGAGTTCTCCTCGCCGATTTTTCCTTTGGCCAAGTTAATTAGCAAGATTTTCCCCTCGTCCATTACTTTTCTAAAATCAAAAGCAGATTGAGATTGGCCGATAATGTTGCGCATCATCGGGTCGGTGACAAAACGACCAAACTTGGAAACGATATAATCTAAGACTTCGCTTTTGTGGAAATCGGAAGTTTGGGCGATTTGATCCGTCCAATAACGGCGTACCATCGGGTCGGCTACTTTGGGTAAAAGCTCCTGGACAAAAGAAGCATCGGTTAATGCCCGAACCACTTCCACAAAACTTGATCCTGGTTCGGACATTACCGTCAGCATGGCGTTACGGATGGCGTGTTCAAAACGAGGGCCAATAATGCCGGTTTTGTAAGGATCATAAAGCTTATACATTAAATTAATAATTGAAGAAACGACAAATCCCTTTTCCTCTTCGGTACGAGCCTCAAGCAAATTTAATCCCATCGGCCGACTGGTATCAGAGGGATCAAAATAAATTACATCCTCAGCCCGCTCGGGAGGAATGCGGGCTAAAACTTGTTCCACAGTATCATGAGGGTCAATAAAGCAAACCCCCTTCCCTTCTTCAATATCCTGCAAGATTGTCTGTTTTAAAAGCTCTGATTTGCCGGTGCCTGTTTTCCCAATCACATAAATATGGCGACGACGGTCATCTTCACCAATACAAACCGGTCTAATCTGCCCCCGGTAAATGCTTTTTCCTAAGTATAAGCCGGTGGTAGGCACCTCTGGCGGCACAGGAGCGCGTTTGGCGTTAAGCCAATAAATATTCGGTGTTTCGATGGTCTTATTGGGAAAATGAAAAATCGTTGCCAGCTCGGCGGTGTTTAAGATTATCGGGGTCGTGAAAAGATGCCAAAGCGGGCGATAACGATAAATAAAATCAATCATAAACATCCTTTTAAGACGAATTTTTTTAGTAGCAAGACCGTTTTGGTCCGAGTCAAATTGGGCAAAAGCGCTTTTAATATTCCCCAGGTGGGCTTTAGCTTCCTCAAGTGTTCGCGCGCAAACCACCAGCCTAATTTCAGTTTCAAATCCCGGCTTGCTGCACTTCTCCTCGATTTTCTCCATTGCCTTGGGATCCATTTTGAAGCTGGCTTTTTCCGGATCGGCCTCTTTTTTCTTTTTTTGAGCTAAAAATTCACGGCCTCGTTTTTGCCACTTACCGCCTATGGGGGCAGCAATAATCTGAATTGCCGCCGCCTCACCCTCTTTCAGCTTGGAAAGAGAAGAGGTAATTGAAGAAAGAGGATCAAGGGAAAAATCTTGATAAGTTTTAAGAGGATAAAAAGGGGAATTACGAAACTGAAAGGCTGCATAGGCAACTTTGCCATTTTTGGAAAAAAGATTATATTCATCAACAACGGTAATTATCGCCGTGGGGTAGAAAGCATAAACTTGTCGTTCCACCAATTCCTGTTTTTCTCGCGCCACGCCGATATAAAAACAGATATTCTCTGGCCGACCAACAATTTCCAGCGTAAAATATTCAGCCGGTTTTAAGAAAGAAAAGCGACCGCCCTTTTTAAGGGAGTGAAGGCTTTGAAAAAGCTGCTCGGCGGCATCAATTTTAATCTCGTTATCCTTAGGAAGAGCCACCTGAAGAAGAATTAAATTCAAAGAGCGCTTTTCCCGGTTACGTTCCCGCCACCAGCAAAAAAGCAAATATCCCAAAAAAGAAAGCGCCAGGGCGCACAGGACAATGATTATCCCCGCAATAAGATAGTGAGTGATTAAAGAAATCAGATCGTCAAAGGAAGACATAGTATTTTAATATAAAGTTATAATTTGCAACCCACAACTCGTAGTAAACAGCGAACAAGCACAAAGATTAAAATGCAAAGATCAAAGCCTAGATCAAAGTCCAAATCTGCCAGTTGGCGGATTAAAGTTTTGTTTTCTAATCTTGGTTCTACGCTTTGATCTCTGATATTTGATCTGATCTTTTAATTTTAATTTTCAATTTTTTAAAGCAGTTTAACCATTTAGCAAATTTAATTTGCTCGCCTAAATCCTACTTTTTCCCCCAAAAGCTTCATTAACCGCCTTGACCATTCTGCCAGCCAGCGCAACGAGTCTTCAATTTTTGCTTCCAAACCTATTTGATACTCTGCCGCCGTTAGGGGTAGAATTATCTCCGGTTCAACTGGGGCGGGCGGGAAAACCAAAACTTGCCCTGTTTGGTCATCCAAAACCGGCGCGGGCAAAACATGCTGCTCTTTTTCCAGTTTCTCAATCCCCGTTTCCGGCGCTACCTCCGGCTCCCGTCCCACCTCAATAATTGGCACTCTCTCTCCGCCAAGACTCTCCGTTCTTTCCTCCCGTTCCTTGCCCGGTAAACCGGTTAAACTATTATCAACCATATTTTTCATTATAACAAAGATGGGGAGAAAATTAAGGACCATCTTCTAAAAAAATTGCGTTTTTTATGTTATTTTTAGCATCAATGATTGAAAATTTATACGAATCAAAAATTATTTTAATTGCCCTAATTGTTCTAATTCATCTAAAGAAGCCCCAATCTAAAAAACCCAGAATAGTTAACCAAAATTAAAAAATAATTTGGGAATTAGGAATTTTAATTTGGGATTTATTTAGAATAATTAGGTTAATTAGAATAATTAGAATAATTTGCCTGTAGCCAATATCATTGGCGACGATCCAAAATGACACTTTGAGAACTTAGACTTCAAAACTTCCCGCATTATGAGAAAATAAAAAGATGCCAATGGCTAAAGAAAAACACCAATACTATTTCGTCTTAGGCACCAACCATTCCCTCTGTAAGGCGGATATTATTAACGTTCTCGCTCGAGAAAAGACTAAATTTTTAATCGCAGAGGCTTCCGAAGAAATTTTAATTATCGAAACGAAGGAAAGGCTTGACGCCAGGAGGCTTATCAACACACTGGGGAGCGCGGTAAAGATCGGCGAGATTTTTAAAAAATGTAAACCGAAAAACTTTCCTAATAATTTTTTAAAAGAAGCCGAAACCGAAGAATTTAAAAAATTCTTTTTAAAAGAGAAGGCGTCTCGTCCTCATTTTGCCATCAGCGTCTATAATGGCGGCGGGGGCTTTAAAAGTTTGAATCGACTTTATTTTCTCCTTCCTAAAATAGGCCGTTTTCTTAAAGAAAGAACCAACGGCATCTTTTTTTATACTAAAGAAAGAAAAGTCCCCAGCTTTCTGGTAGACCAAAAAAAGCTTTTACAAGCTGGCTTTGAATTGGTGCTTACAAACGGCAGGAAGAATTTTTATGCGGGGAAAACCTTAGCTCTTCAGGATTACCAAAGCTATAGCTTCCGCGACTACCAACGGCCTCAAAAAGACCCTAAATCGGGGATGATCCCGCCAAAGCTGGCAAAAATCATGATTAATCTTGCTGGAGAGGAAAAAGACCAAACTTTTCTGGACCCCTTTTGTGGCAGCGGCACTTTTCTCCAAGAGTTAATCCTCTTAGGTTATAAAAACATTATCGGCGCTGATAAAAATCCAAAAGCCATTGAGGCCACGAAAAAAAATCTTGACTGGCTCTTCAGCCAATACTCTTTAGAAAAAAAAGATTACCGTCTTGAGATTCTTAAAAGCGATGTTGCCCTCCTTTACTCTTTTTTACCGCCTGAGAGCGTTGACGCGGTCGTCAGCGAACCATATTTGGGTTCACCGCAAGCAAAATACTTTTCCCTAAACCAAATCAGGCAGGAGATTAACCGCCTTTCTCCTTTTTATCTTAGCGCCTTTAGAGGAATGAAGCCCTTGCTCAAAAAAGATGCGGCCATCGTGATTATTTTCCCTGTTTTTAAGTTTAAAAACCAATTTTTCCAACTTGAAATCTTGGAGAAACTGCGCCAATTAGGATTTTTTCCCCAAGATTTTGTGAATCCAAAAATTCCCGGCGCCAAGCTCCTGAATCTGAAAATTACTCCCCGCCGCTCTATCATTTTCTTTCGTCCCGGCCAAACCATTTCCCGGGAAATTTTCATCTTCAAAACAACCAACAATAGTTAATCAGAGATCAAGGGGAAGAATTTCAAATTCACAAGATGACCCATCGAAGAGAACAGAAACAGCGAGATGATTATGAGAAAAGAATCAGCAACCTAGAAGCGGGCGGAATTTAAACTGCTTCTAAATCTTTTTTTCAAGCACCTCATGCCAAGCTGCCGCCGCAGGAAGAGCCTCAAAGAGCCGGCTAACAATTCGCTCTCCCAAAAGATATAAAGGATTATTTTTCTGGCAAGCTTTTAAAAACAACGATTAAAAGCTTGGACGTAAAGTTTGCTTAAATCATGCTGGGACTGCCGATAAAGTTCTTTCTTAAAGATAATATCGCGAAAGGCGAAAAGCAAAACCTTACCTAGATTCGCTTGTAAAGTTCTCTTGAAACTTTCTAAGAGGATCTGTCTGGATCCTGATGACTCCCCCTTCGACGCCGTACTCTCCTTCCTCCGAAACCAAATCTCTATTTTTTGAAAATTATCTAAAAAAGAGGCAGCGCGGCCAAGCTCATGAGTTAGAGAAATAACCCGGTGACGAAAATTATCTTTAGTAATGTTAACCTTAAAAAGGTTTCTTTCTTTTTGGTAGGAGCCAAAAGTTGGTGTCAAGAACAACACCAACTTTTATCTTTTCTTTAAATTTTTTAAGAAGAGGATATTCTGCCGAGATAAAATCAAAAGCTTCTTTAAAAAAGAGGGGGAAAAGAGGGAAGAAAATAAACAAAGCAGGGAAAATTAAACTCTTTGTAAAACAACACCGGCAGGTTTCCAATTTTCGGTAATTGCTTATTTAAGCTTAAAACTGACTGGTCAAAATTATCAATTAATTGTTGGTAAAGATGACGGGGAATTTTCTTCTCGAATTATCTCAATCCTCGACGGGCGCATCAGAAGCTAGCGATTTGTTTGACGTAATTTTTTGCGAAGATGGACATATTTGCTATAACAGTGATGGGTCAAGCTGTCTAATTGATCAGGAAGCGCTAGAACAACTAAATAAAATGAGATTGTATGTCAATAAATATCTAGACAAGGTAAATAAAAAGTATCGCATTGCCTTACCTCACGAGGATCTAATTAGCGAAATCACAATACAGGAAAGAAAAGGAGAAATTTCTTTTAAAAGATTTTTGGACTCCTATATCAACCTATATCAATAAGAATGTACTTAATAGACTAAAAGTGAATGTCCTCACGCATAATAGGCTGTCAATAAATGTGATTGGAATTGGAAAATATTCAGCGATTGACCACTATCCACTTGATCTTTCGAATTCTACTTATTTTTGTGACGAAAATAATGACTTAGAATTAGCCACGAAAATAAAGGGTAGTGGCGGTATTGTCGTTTGCCCAAGTAATGCAATTGACGAAATAAAGGCTATCTCAAGTTACGCCTCGGATCTTCCTTACAGCTATGGAGTCGTTGATTACTTATCTAAATATTTCAGAAAGTCCTCGAATTGAGCTTTTCCTGTAGGATATGATAACCAATCTATATAATCTGGTAGCTTGTTAGGATCTACAAAAATCCTTTCTTCAGTTTCCCAACCATCTTTGCCAGCCACGAAGTTGGGAATATTATGTATTTTGCAAACAAATCTTACTTGTTGGTGATGATCTATCACTTGCGAATCTTTACCAACCACTTTTACTTCTAAAGATCCTAGAAGTTCAATGTTTTCTGGTATAAATTGAGCCTCTCCTTCAAACTCTCTGATAAGAGCTTCTTTTGCTGTTTCTTCATCATCGACATGTCCACCGGGTAGGGTAAATCTTGTTTCTTTTTTATCCTTTACTAGACAAACTTTTCCTTTATCATTAAGGCAAAATCCGTAAACCTGAAATGACTTTAAATTATCAATGGTCTTACCGGGATGCCAAAGGAAGATTACTTCGCTGTCATTAGTTTTAATGGTATCTACAACCGTGTTATTCATATATTATTCTTTCAGCCATACTATGGGAAATTATATACCAAAATAAACTCAAAGTCTAAATATAAGTTAGTATATGGTTCACCCGTCCGCTACCCTTGGATTTCTGCCCAATCAACTCCGGGGGTTGAATATTTTCGCCAACTGGCAGACCATTTTTATGTCACATTAACGGAAAAGGTCTCAAACCTCCTCTACTACTCGTCGCCTGTCAGTAGCAAAAAATAGGCTCAAAAAGATAAAAATCAGTGGTGTAAATATATAAACCAATCTTTGGGGCGTAACAGTAGCCGAAGCTTCAATCGATTTGACTCGCAGATTCAAATGGCTTCATTTAAAAAGGAGTTTTTAAACTTTCAGAAAATCAAAAGAAGAAACTTTCATTTTTCTTTTCCGCCAATAACCACTAGAAAAATCTTCCAATAACCAATCTCTTACCTCCAGCGGATAAACTTTCTTCTTGCGAAGATCCGCCATCGGAAACCAGCCAATAAGATACTGATAGTTAGCGCTTTGTTTTCCTTCTTCTTCTCCTACAATCGAAAGCTCCCCCTCCGCGTGTCTGCATATATAAAAAAATTGCCTACTATGCCCTAATATATCTATCTGATACGGCTGGCTAATAACCTTAACAAATAAATTTGTTTCTTCCTTTATTTCTCTTAATAAGGCATCTTTTTTACTCCTATCAGTTGTTTCCATCCCCCCTCCCGGAAAAACAAAATAATGCCTTCCATCTTTATATCTCTCAATCAAGGCGACGCTTTCCCCACTTTTTGAAAAAATTATTCCCGCTATCCTGAAACCTCTAGGATAATTCTCAAAATAAATCCTCGGCATATTTTAGTCTGTAAAATTATTGTCATTAAAATCAAGACCTAATAATGTGGGTATCATATGGGCTAAGTTACATTTTTCTTTCTTAGTAACAAAGTAGCTTTCCCCCCTGTAACCTCTATCATCCCAAGGAAACTGAGCTACTGCGAAGCTTGTTTTGTTATTTCTTTGAACAATAGCATAGACTTTTCCTATAATAAAAATATTATCACCTTTCTTTAGAAAAATTTCCATTCTACTCGGCAAAAAAGTTATAAATTGCCTTAAGAAGCAGTCGGGTGGACCATAGACAACCTTAACGCTATGATGAGTTAAATCAAGTATCCCTGGGTCGCAGAGAATTTCATCGCTTTCAATTCTAACGCGTATTCCCATAAACTGCCCTGTTGGGATATATTCATATTGATATCTACCAAGAATATCAATTGGCATTATTGAAAACTTGACCCCCTTAAAATAGCCGCTTATTTTACATTCCTCCCACAAAATAATCTCCTCTTCTGTCATCAGGGGCGAATAAGACATTCTCCGTTTAACTATTTCTTCGGCATTTTCTTTAGGCTTCATCAGCTCACATTTATTATTAGCATCAATCTTCTCCCAAAAATTTCTTATAACATTGGCATTATCTCTCCCATATACTACGAGATCTATATCTGATCCTTCCTTGTCCATTCCCACTAACATAGATGCATCAAGGCCAAAATTATTAATACTTATACCCGTCTCTTTACTTAAATTAACAACCAAATTTCTCAAAAGAATATTTCTATCTTCCCCTGATCTTATTCTTTCTAACAGCCTTTTGGTGGGATCATATAAAATTAAGTCCTTCTTCCCTGCCGTTGGTAAGAATGTGTGGAAAAGATCGCTAAATTTAATATTGACAATCGAACCCTCCAGGAAACTATTACTAGCTAAAAATTTTACACTACCATTAGGGTAATTTATTCCTCGGTATTTAATCGTGCCTTTGTCGCCCCGTTTACCGTCCAAATCTGGAACATATTTGGGATAAACAAATACTTCATTAAGATAGGTATAGCCAACAGTTCTATAGATTATCCCTGTTTTGGGATCTTTGGCATAATAATGGATGTTATTCATCTCTTTATTAACCTTTGGTAACAGAAATTTGACAGTTGCAATAAGTCTTCGGCGCTCAAACTCTTTAGGGAGGCTCTCTCGGTAAGATAATCTTTATCGTGAAATCTCCCGATAGCAGCAGAAAGAAAAGCTAATGGCAAATATATTATAACCCTATCTAAAACATCGCTATCTAAGCCATAATGCTCAAAAAAAGTTAGCAATGAAACTTTTGGCTCGGTCGCTAGCTTCATAAACGCTCTGGCCAGATCCCAAGCTGGATCGTTTATGTGAGCCGAGCCCCAATCGATAAGAACAGGCTCTCTCTTGCTAAGAATAACATTCCCCCCAGAGACATCAAAGTGAATAAGAGAAAATCTTCCGCCAGCAAAGCTCGCTCTTTTCTCAACTAGAGAAATTAAACTTTCTTTAGCATCTTCAATAAAACAAACTGCTTCATTGAAGCCATAATTGCGAGCGAACTCCTCTAAAATAGAAAAATTATTATAAAAACAGTCACGGTAATTTCCATGTTTCGCCACCTTCCCTGCTTCATAAGTTCCATCTTGAGCCGTTTCTGCATGCAATTTTCTTAATATTCTAATTATACCGGGTAGAGAAATGCGTTTATCTTCGCTGATAAGTCGCCAAAATGTTCACCAGTAATAAACTCCATCACTAATTCGTCCACGCCTAAATGCTGAGTAAAATAGCCGAATGGGGCTGAAGAGATATTTAAATCTTTTATATAAACCAAAACTAAAAATTCTCTGTATAAAAAATCAGGGAAATGACCATTTTTATAAATAGAAATTTTTGAAATTAAACCATCCTTATTATCCCTTATAAGCCCATGATAACCTCTCCGCTCTCCCTCACAGAAAATTGACATCTCTTCTCTTTCTTTGCTCTCCGCCACTTCTGAGTTTGGGGAAAAAAGATGTTTCTGCTCTGCGTATTCATTTTCACTTCTAACCGCATGAATGGTATTCCTAATCCTGTCAATCCCAAACTTCCCCCTTTATCCCCCTTGCTGGCCTATCTTCTGGCCTCGTTGTACCTAAAACCACCCTTAAACGATCCATCGTCTCTGGGCCTCTTGCTAAAAAAAGTCATTCACCACTGGTAGAATAACGAACTAATTCCCCCAGATTGGGATTTTGGGCGTAAAATCTATTAGCCTCTTCAGTAGAAATAGGAGTAAGTTTTTTAGAAATAATTGACAAACCGTTATTTCCCACCTCTTATAATATCGCCTCGTGCTGGCCAAGAGATACAGGCGTCGGCTTTACGGCACCAAGCGTAACTTCTATTTCTGCTTTCATGCCAAATTGAATTATGACACAAATAAATAATAGAAAACGCTATAAGTTTTTGGCAAGTCGCTTCAGGTTGTGGGATCGGAGGCCAAGACGGCCCACCAGAAGAGGAGGGTAGAAAGGCGGTTAAGATAGGCAAGGCTGTGGGGAGAAACCGTCTCTTTTTGGCTTAAGGCCACCAACATTCTTTCTGCCCGACGGCAAACGGTGCGGCCGATGTTTAAAAGCGCCGCCTCGCGCTTGGTAAAAATCAAAAATTCTTTCACCTTGCCGGCCTTCCTCTCCGCTTTTCCTGCCTCTTTTTCCAAAAAATCCACCTCTTCCCTGCTAATTTCTTCCTTAATACAACCGGCAATTTGACCGGAAATGATGCCTAAGGTTTTAATTATTTTTTTAAGAGAAACTTCTTTTTCGGGCAGGAAGGAAATAAGCAGGGAAAGCCACGCCTGAAGCTCGTCTAAATCGCCAATGGCGGCAAAAGGCGCTTTGCTTTTAAGAATTTCTCGGCCGTTTATTTTGGAAAAACCGTTATCGCCCTGATGAGACACGGAAAATAGTATTAAGTATTATGTATTAAGTATAATTCAAAAATTAACACCAGTTAATAAGTCAATCCTAAGAGTTTAAATAGTTTTTATTTCACCAACTTTGTAGCAAATATTATCCGTACGGGACAAAAATAACATCATCCCCATACTTTATACATAATACAGCATACACAATACAATCTTTTAACATTTGCTGTACCCGCAATACAGGCATTTATGACAACCCTCTTCGTAAATTAGACTCGCCCGACCGCAAGAGGGGCAAAGATCACGCTTACCCCCCTTGGCAAAAAGCGGCGCCTGCTCTCCCACCGCCTCCACCATTTCCCCATCTTCGCCTAAATATTCATTCAAAATCTGGGCAATACCATCCGCCAAAGAACGTACCTTTTTCTTGCCAAAACCAACACTTTGGCTGCCACCAATACCCTCTAACTGATCAATTACCTGTGCCAAAACTTCTTGAGGAGAAAAAGAAGAAGAAATCCGTAAATTAAGTGAAATCAGCCGTCCAATTGCCTCGGCATCAGCGGCAATATCCGAACCGGCCTTGCCAACATTAACAAAAACCTCTAATGGTTGATTATCCCCATTGGAATTAATCGTCACAAAAGCGGTTCCTACCGGCGTTTCAACGCGATAAGTCACCCCTACCACCTTGCGCGGCCGCTCTTTTACCAAAAGAGGCGCCGCCGGAGAGGCCGCGGGGGCAGATTTAACTCCCGCATATAAAACCTGCTCGCTCCGGCAACCATCGCGAAAAACCGTAATTCCCAAACAACCGAGTTTATAAGCCAAAAGATAGGCTTTTTCTACCTCTTCCGCCCCCACCTCATGGCGCAAATTAACCGTCTTTGAGACCGCGTTATCCACTCCCTTTTGGAAAGCCGCCTGCATTCTAATATGCCCTTCGGGGGAAATTTCATGGGCAGTAGCAAAAACTTTCCTTAATTTCGCCGGCAGATTTTTAATTTCTCCCAAAACACCGGCTTCCTCTACCTCCCTTACTTGCTTTGCACTTAAATGATACTTTTTGGCCGCCGCCAAAAAATGAGGGTTAACGAAGGTCAACTCCCGACCATTGGCTTTATGCTTAAAGGCCAAGGCAAAGACCGGCTCAATCCCCGAGGAGGCGCCGGCAATAATACTTATTGAACCGGTGGGAGCAATCGTGGTCAGAGTGGCATTGCGCAACGCCGGCCCATTTTTATAAATACTTTTAGAAAAATTAGGGAACGGACCGCGGATTTTGGCCAATTCCTGACTCTCCTGATGCGCCTCATCATGAATAAAGCGCATTAATTTTTCTGCTAATTTTTGCGCCTGCCGCGACTCATAGGGGATTTCTAAGAAAAATAAAGCGTCGGCCCAACCCATTACCCCCAAACCAATCCGCCGGTTTAATAATGTCGCCTGGCGCACTTCTTCTAAGGGATAGGGGTTGGCCTCCACCACATCATCCAAAAACCGCACCGCTATCTTCACCACTTTTCGCAAAGCCTCCCAATCAAAATCATTTTTTTTCAAAAAATTAACCAAATTAATACTCCCCAAATTACATGATTCATTGGGATAAAGGGGTTGTTCCCCGCAGGGGTTAGTTGACTCAATCGGCCCCATCGAGGGAACGGGATTAGCCGGACCGGCATTCGCCCGGTCAATAAAAAAAAGCCCCGGATCACCGGTTTTCCAAGCTTCCTCGACAATTTTTGCAAAAACCTGCCGCGCCTTAAGGCTGCCTGCCTTTTTGCCAGTATGGGGATCAAAAAGCGAATAGTCTTTATTCTCCAAAACTGCCTTCATAAAACGGTCAGTCGCCGCCACAGAAAGATTAAAGTTGGTAATCCCCCCCTCTGCCTTGCAAACAATAAACTCCAAAATATCGGGATGATCTACCCGCATAATACCCATATTGGCTCCCCGCCGCCGCCCTCCCTGCTTAATTTCGTTGGTCGCCGCATCGAAAACCCGCATGAAAGAAACCGGACCGGAAGCAACGCCACGAGTGGAATAGACGATACTTCCCCTGGGACGAAGACGGGAAAAAGAAAACCCTGTCCCACCGCCGGACTTATGAATTAAGGCTGCTTTTTTAACCGCATCAAAAATGCTCTCTAGGGAATCCTCAATCGGCAAAACAAAACAGGCCGAATATTGCAGGTGGCCATTGCCGACCCCCGCATTCATCAGGGTAGGAGAGTTAGGAAGAAAATCATGGCGCACGAAAGCTTCGTAAAAAAGCCGGGTAGCCTTCCCAATTTCTTCCTCACTAATACCAAATTTTTCCTCGACTGCCGCTATCGTTTTGGCTACCCGAAAACACATCTCGTCCGGCGTCTCCATCACTCTTCCCTTCTTATCCTTTTTTAAATAACGCCCGGACAGGACTTCTTTTGCCTGAAGGCTCCATCTTCCCCTCGGCCACGAAAACGGTCGTTGGCGATCTTTTACCATAAATATTTCTTGAATTACTAAATTAAAACTAAAAAAGACTATCTAGACGAAGACCAAAGGGGCAGTTTAATCTTCTCTTCTATTTAACCCCCAAAGGATTGGCGCCGTCAAGGGGTATAATAAAATAAGTCAAAATGCAAAATGCAAAATTACAATCCAAAAGTTAAAAGTTTTTTTGCTTCACTTTTGAATTTTAACTTGTACTTTTGACTTTTGAATTTTGAATTTCCTATCGTGCTTTTAAACTCCGAGCAAAAAGCTGCCATTACCCATAAAAGTGGACCGCTTTTAATCATCGCCGGCGCCGGCACGGGGAAAACCACTGTTATCACCGAAAGAATTAAGTATTTAATACTTAAGAAAAAGGCGAGCACTGATCAAGTTCTGGCCTTAACTTTCACCCAAAAAGCAGCCGGCGAGATGGAAGAGCGAGTCGACATTGCCCTTCCCTACGGCTACACCGATCTTTGGATCATGACCTTTCACGCCTTTTGCGACCGGCTTTTGCGCGACGAGGCGGTCCAAATTGGCCTAAATCCTGACTACCGCTTAATAAGCGAAGCCGAATCGATAAAGCTTCTCCAAGATCACCTTTTTTCCCTACCCCTTAATTATTTTCGCCCCTTGGGAAATCCGGTTCGCTTTCTGGATGGTCTTTCCCGACATTTTTCCCGGCTTAAAGACGAAGATGTGAGCCCCGAGCAATATCTTTCTTGGGCGAAAAACTTAAAAACCGAAAAAGAAGAGAAAAAAAAATATCAAGAGCTAGCGAGGGTTTATCAAGAATATGAAAAAATTAAGATTGAAGAGGGGCTGATGGACTTTGGCGACCTGATTACCCATGTGCTATCTCTTTTCCGTAAGCGACCAAATGTTTTGCGCCAATACCAAAAAAAATTTTCTCATATTTTAATTGATGAATTTCAGGATACCAACATTGCCCAGTATCAGCTCTTAAAGCTCCTAGCCCCGCCTGAGACTAGCCCTGATTTGACCATTGTGGCGGACGATTCCCAATCAGTGTATAAGTTTCGCGGCGCCGCCGTCTCCAATATCCTCCAGTTTAAAAAAGATTATCCACGAGCGAAGATGGTCAGCTTAATTAAAAATTATCGCTCATACCAGGAAATTTTAGACGCTTCTTATCGGCTGATTAAACATAATGATCCCGACACCCTTGAAGCCCAACTAAAAATTAGTAAAAATCTGAAAAGCCAACGCGGCAGAGGAGGGGTTGTTGAGTTTTGGCGCTTTAATCGCTTTGACGAGGAAGCCGAGGCGGTGGCGGCAAAGATTAAAGAAATAGTTAAAGAGGGAAAGTATTCTTATGGCGATTTTGCCATTCTTTTGCGGACTAACCGCGCCGCCCAAAATTTCATCCAAAGCCTGCGTTATCAACAAATCCCCTACCAGTTTTTGGGTCCGGGTCTTCTTTTCCACCAGCCGGAGATTAAAGATCTAATCGCCTATCTTTCTTTCCTGACCAACCCCAACGATAACCTCGCCCTTTACCGACTTCTGCGTCTTTCCACCTTCGGTCTTTCCGGCCGCGACTTAGCCACTCTCAATGGTTTTGCCAAAAACGAGGATTTTTCTCTCTTTGAGGCGCTAAACATCATTGCTAACCCAGAAGAAAAACCAGCCAACTTGCCCCTGCCATTTTTAAGCCTTCAGGCGAGAAAAACCCTCGAAAAAATTACCCATCTTTTAAACCGCCATTTGGAATTAACTAAGAAAGAAAAAAGTGCCGGCCAGATGCTTTATTATTTTCTCCAAGACTCGGGGCTTTTAGCCAAAATGAGCGAGGTGAAAACAACCGAGGAAGAGCGCCGGGTAAAAAATATCGCCCGCTTTTTTGAAAAACTGCGCCAATATGAGCTTGACCATGAAGACAGTTCACCGGAAGCGGTTTTATCCTGGATTAATCTTTCTCTTTCTTTGGGAGAAAGCCCCTTGGCTTCGGAGGTTGGCTGGGGCGAGGAAAATCGGGTTAATCTCCTCACTGTTCATTCAGCCAAGGGTTTGGAATTTCCGGTGGTTTTCTTGGTCAATTTAGCTTCCGACCGCTTCCCTCTTCCTCAGCGTCGGGAGCAAATCCCCATCCCTGAAGCCTTAATCAAAGAGATCCTCCCCCAGGGAAATTACCACGAGCAAGAAGAACGACGGCTTTTTTATGTCGGCATGACGCGCGCCGCCGACAGCCTTTTTTTAACCGCCGCCGATTACTACGGCGAAAAAAGAAAAAGCAGGCTTTCTCCTTTCATTTTTGAAGCCCTGGGGGAGAAAAATCTTGAGAAAAAAATCTCTCCCCCTCTCTCTTTGGCCGAACAGCTTTCGATTTTTAAATTTACCGAAGAAGCAGAAAAGGAAGAAAGAGAGGAAAAATTTATCTTGCCGCCCAAGATTTCCTTCTCGCAACTGGAAACTTTTGAACATTGCCCCGCCCAGTTCTATTATGCCTACATTAAGCGCCTGCCTACCCCCCCTACCGGCAGCCAAAATTTCGGCACCACCATCCACAAAACCCTCCTTAATTTTTACCAACAAGTTTTGGCCGGCCGAGAGGTTAGTCTTGACTTGCTTTTAGATTTTTACCAGAAAAACTGGCTTCCCTTTGGTTTTAAAAGCCGCGCCTGGGAAAAAAGGCTTAAAAAAGAGGGGGAGCAAATGTTGAGGCGTTTTTTTGAAGAAGATTTCGATCCCGAGAACAAGCCACTTTTTTTGGAAAAACGGTTTGTCTTCCCCCTTGAAAAGTGGCGGCTTTCAGGGGTAATCGACCGAGTAGATAAAACCAGCCGGGGGTACGAGATTATTGATTATAAAACCGGCAAGGTAATGGCCGATCGGGAAATTGGAAAAAGCCTGCAGATGACCGTTTACGCTCTTGCCGCTACAGATCAGGGGATTTTAGGAGCAAAACCCGAGGAGATTACCGCTACTTTTTACTTCTTGTCTGAAGGGGTGAAAAAAAGCGTCCAAAAAAGTACCGCCCAGCTTGAGAAAGGCAGGAGAGAATTACTTAAACGCTTAGAGGCTCTTCAAAAAGACAAGTTTTTGCCCCAGCCCGGCTTTTGGTGCGACTTTTGCCCTTATCGCACCATTTGCGACGCATGGTAGAACTCAATTATTCAATAAGCTAGATTGTTGGGTACTGCGGCCTGTTTGGTAGTTGGGGGTTAGTAGTTTGGTTTGGGCATTTCTTCCCCAACCCCGAACTACTATCTACTAACTATCAACTTTAACCGTCATCCCGACTCCGCCCCCTGCTTAATACTTAACGCCTGATTGACAGGTTTCCGGTATATCAGACACTGAATCTTTGCCTGAGAGTGAAGAATATGCCCATATGTTTAAACCCATCCCTAAAGAAATAAGGGAGAAATTTTTATTAAAGTCAAAGCCGGGCAAAAGACTTCCCTTTTGGCAAAACAATATGGTATTTTAGCCAGGACGATCTACGGTTGGCTTTAAACTTATTTA
>JAGPNC010000002.1 GCA_018052565.1 Candidatus Shapirobacteria bacterium
TCGGCCATCGCTTTTTCCATCGTGTAGCCGCTTTGGGTGGCCTCAAAAGAAAAATCGTTAAATTCCAAGATTATTTCCCCTCTTTTTTGGGCGGAAAGCGCTAATTTTTCTTGATATTTAAGCGGTTTCGCTCCCGCTTCCTGCCGTTTTTGGTTTAAAAGCTCAAGATATTTATCTTTATCTAATTTTATTTTGGAGGCTTCGTCGAAATCTTGGCTTGTGTCTCGCCAGTTTTGGTCTAACTTGCCTCGCTGGTCTTTTAAAGGCAAAACGTGATTAACCGCGCTTAACTCAATAAAACCGATTTCCCTTGAATCGCTGCTGCCCTTGCGATTATCGCCCATAACAAAAATATGGCCGTCGGGAACGGTTATTTTTTGGCATTCGGCCAAAAAGCTTTCGCCAAAGGTAGAACGAGGATGGGCGGTATAAGGTTCTTCTAAGGGTTCCCCATTTAGATAAACAATTCCTCCCCTCAGTTCAATGGTATCGCCGGGCAAGCCGATCACCCTTTTTATCCAGCCGCTAGGGTCACCACACATCTCTTCGGTCATTTTCCTGATTTGGTCGTTTTCAACCAGCACAATATCGCCCCGGCCAATTTCGTAATTTAGATACCGTTTTCCGGCAATAATGAGGCCGTTTGGGTAACGGATCATCCCGGGTGTGCCAACAATTTGTTTCGCTAGCTCTTTCGGGTCCTTTCCTTCGCCTTTGGGGAAAGTGGGGAACATTGAACCCGTGCCGGCGATGCTAATTGGTTCGGCATAATATCCCAAGGCGTTTTGAATGGCTGCTCCTGCTAAAATATAGCCACCAGCCCAAATCGGTAAGATAATCAGACAAATAAAGATAAAAGCAGCCGCCTTTGGAAAAAATAATCTAAAGTTAGATCCCCTAAATAATTTTCCAAATCCTTCTTTTTTGGCTTTTTTAATTGTTTCAAGGGGCTTAAAAAGATAGTTTAAAAGATAAAGAGGCAAAATAGCCAAGGCCAAAAGCAGCTTGATAAGAAAAACGAAAAAGTTTTGTTTCTTTTTGGCAACAATTTGCGCCGTAAAACTAATAACCCCCACCAAGAGGGCAAGGAAACCTAGAGCAATTAAGCTAAGAAGCAGGTAGCTAAAAGCATTGGTTGTTTTATCAAAAGTTGTTTTTCTTATTACTACCACATGGCCAATTGTTGTTAAAGCGCCAATAATGCAAGCCAGCCAAAGGCGGAGACAAAAATCGGTGAATTTTTTTAAAAAGGGTTTTTTATTTGTTTTTGGGGATAGCTTCTTTGACATTCCTAAAGTTATTATACAGAAATAATTTTTAAAAAACGAAAAAGATTTGCTTACTATTCGCCATTTTTTTTGCTAAACTAAATAAGTAAAACTATAGACTATGGAGGAAAAAAATGAACCTTCGCCACAAGAGGTTAATAGAGAAAAAGGGGCTATAAAAAAATCTCCTCAGGAGTTAGCGGCGCAAGTGATAGATGTTCCTACAACTTTTTTAGGGCAAACAAAGCATCCGCAAGGCGGGCAACTAGACGAAGAATATAGAGAAGTCAGGAAAGCAATAGAGGATCTTCTTAATAAGGGGGTTGACGACAAGCAATTGGGAGAAGAACTGGAAAGTTTGTATGCTGAGAGTAAGGAGAAAGGGATCTATTCCCCCCTTACGGGTCAAAATGGAGAACAATTTTTATTGGCTAAAAAAGAATATTATTTGAAATGGGGTTATTCTGAGGAAGAGGCTGAAGCAAGAGCCCGGGAAGTGCTTTCGGGGGGTGGTTATTTAGGCGAATTAAGAATGAGAAGGCGAAATCGCGAGAGAGAGATTAATAATTTTTTTTATGAAAGCATTCAACGCCATCCAATATCGGAGAAAGATGAAGCCGAAAAAATAAGGCATTTGCGGAAACGGGTTATTTATATTGGAAATCCAGAGCAGGCTGAAATGCTTTCATGGCAGTTTCCCGGGGGAAATTTCTTGTACCATGGGACAAGGGTTGGGCAAGCAATAGAAATTTTAGAATCGGGTAGTTTAGCAAGCGCAAGGGCTCTTTATGAAGCAGAAGAAGAACGCTCTAAAAAAGAGAGGGGAGAAAAAAGATTTATCAGGCGAAATTCTGGCTACGAAGGCATTTCTTGGAGTTTTAATGAAATAGGGGCCTTACCGGGAGACAGATATCATTTAGTGGGTTTTTTGGCGTCGCCCCAAGAGGTATTAACGAAAAATCAGCAGTTGGCGATTCCCTCACGTCCTGCCCCTTATGAATTAATACAAATAGATGGGGGAGTAGATATTAATAAATATTTTTCATTAAAAACGCAACAAGAACTTTTTATAGCTATTGGTTTAGGAGAAAGTAATTCTGTTTGGTCAAATATTGTTCAGCTTTTTCTTTATCGAGAAAATAAGGAAAGGGGCGTGAAAGGAGTATTTACCGAAGAGTCAATGCTTCAAAATTTTTTTGGCAACAATGCCGACGAAAAGGAAATAGAAAAAAAATTAAAAAGCTTATATATTCAAAGAGAAAATGGGACAATTTTACTATCTCCTGACTTACTTCAACAAGCCAACGACGGCGTACCTGTGGCGGCTGTGTGGTTACAGGCCCTTATCGACACAGGCAGAATCAAGAATATTCCTGGCTTTGAAGATATTAAGACGGTAAGACAAGCGGTTCAAAGGATAAGTAGCGAAAACTATAAGGTTTTTTTGAGAGAGCTTTTAAGAGAAGAGACATATTTAGAAAATTTAGCAAAAGAAGAAGAGGAAAAAATCACACCAATTTTAGTGCCCCTTTCTAAGCTCTACTTAGTTATTCCTAGCACAGACTTGGAAAAATATTTAAAAGTTCTCGCGAGATGCGAAGTTTACCCAAGGGGAATTATTGTTTACGACCATATGAAAGTAAGGTTAGAAAATTTTGCCTCAATGCATCGAGGAGATCATATGGCAATGACGAAATTGTTAAGAGAAGCAATCCCGCCGCGTGAAGGATATATTAATTATGAGGAACAATTGCTGGGCGAGAAAATAACCCCTGAGAAAATGGTTGGTTATAGAAAACATGTCATTGGTGAAAGATACCTGAAAAATAGAAGAACTTTGCGAAAAAACGATCAAGGTGAATTAGTAATTGAGTAATTAATTTTTAACTTTGCTGATTTTTTATTTTTGGTTTAAGATAAGAAGAGAGAGGAAGGCTTATGGGTAAGAATAAAAAAGTTATTCTTAGCGCGGTTATTATCTTGCTTATCGCTCTTGGCGCGTGGTGGTTTTTAGCTGGTGAGGGCAGCAAGGAAGAGACGGTGGCGTGCACAATGGAGGCCAAGATTTGCCCGGATGGCTCCTCGGTGGGAAGAATTCCGCCCCAGTGCAATTTTGCTCCCTGCCCAAAAGAGGAGTTAATTCAAGTTGAGGTTCCTCAGGCAAACGAGGCGATCTCCAGCCCGTTAGTTATTAAAGGAAAAGTCCGCGGCTCTTGGTTTTTTGAAGGCGTTTTCCCGGTTAAACTTTATGATGGTAATGGCCAGCTTTTGGCGGTCACCACGGCTCAGGCAACAAAAGATTTGCTGAGTGAAGATTTTGTTCCCTTTGAAGCGGAATTAAAGTTTTTACCTCCCGAAACGGAAAAAGGAACGCTGGCTTTGGAAAAAGACAATCTTTCGGGATTGGCGGAAAATGCTGATGAGTTAAGAATTCCCGTTTTCTTTGCTAAAGAAACCGGAGAAAGCCAAAAAGAAAGAAAAGTAAAGCTTTATTATTACAAGCCCGAGCTTGATCAGGACAAGGAAGGCAATCTTGCCTGCAGCCGCAAAGGGCTGGTGGCAGTAGAGCGAACGATTCCTTTAACCGAAACGCCAATTCAGGATACGATTAGGCTTTTAATTGGTGGCGAGCTGACGGGAGAAGAGAAAGCCGAGGGGATTAAAACAGAATATCCGTTGGAGGGGCTTTCTCTTGAGGGCGCCACGCTTAAGGATGGGGTCTTGACGCTTCACTTTTCAGATCCGGAGGGCAAAACAAGCGGTGGCTCCTGCCGGGCGGGGATTTTATGGTTTCAGATCGAGGAAACTGCCAAGCAATTTCCCGAAGTGAAAGAGGTTCGCTTTTTGCCCGAAGATCTTTTTCAGCCGTAACCGTTATTTATAGCGTTCACCAATAAGAATATGGACAGAAAAAGTATCCTCCAGAGATTTGGGTTAAATTCTGATAATTCCGTCGTTATTGGTTCCGGCATACTCGAGGCGATAGGAGTACGAAAAAGCCACGATATCGATTTGGTGGTGTTGCCAAAAGTTTTTAATTTTTTAAAAGATTCGGGGAAATTTGCTTTATCTTATGCTCATGGTCGGGAGGTGCTCTCCGGAGCTTCTTTGGAAATTAGCGCGAGCTGGTATGTGTTGGGGGAAAAATATTATTTTAAAGATCTTATTGGTGAGTCAATAGTTATTGATGGCGTAAGGTATATTACCGTTGATTTTTTGTATAAAGTAAAAAAAAGCTGGTTTGAAGAAGGAAGCGCCCGGCCAAAAGATATTAAAGATATAAAGCTTATAGAAAAGTATTTTGCAAGAGGGAGGGATGGCTAACTTAATTTAATAATAATATGGCAGGCAAAGTGAAATACCCCCAAAACGTTATTAGTTATAGAGGCTTGAAATACCGGTTGACCTTGATAAAGACAAATTCCTTAGAAAATTTTTCCCCTATCACTCAAGTATATGGAATTTGTTTTGATGGCTAGGGGAATATTCTGATTACCAGAACTAGTGAAAAAGATCAGTGGCAGATTCCCGGTGGCAGGCCGGAGAAGGGAGAAACAAGAGAACAAACACTTGAAAGAGAGCTTTTAGAAGAAGCCGATGCTAAGGTAAAAAATATTAAGATCATAGGAGCGCAAAAAGTAGAGATTATAAATAGTCCCGTGAAAACTCATTACCGGGGGCGGTGCGCTTGCGCGATTGAAAAAATTCTTCCCCAAACAGCTGGCCCCGCGGAAAATAGAATTTGGGAAAGGAGGCTAGTGCCAGCCAGGCAGGTGACGAGGTATGTGAAATGGGGGGTTGGCAAAGCAATTTTTAACGATGCGATTAAAAATTATTATTTTGATTAAAACAACTTAAGGCTTGGAGTTGATAGAAATACTTTTAAGAATTAGTTCCTTGGAAATTTTAATTCTATGGCAAAAATTTTTTGTTTTTTCTCCCTAGCTATTTCTTGATAATGTTAATGTTTCGTTATCTTAATTAAGCTTGAATTCTTGCCGATATGTATTTTGGCTTCGCCGCCAATGGGGAAAGTTATTTTAGGATCGGTATGGCCAAAATCAACATTTGCCAAAACCGGCAGGTTATCTAATTCTCTTTTAGTTTTTATAATCTGGATTAATAAGCTGTCTGTCATTTGGCTTGCCTTTTGAAATCTGCCAATTACGATCCCCTTCACCTTCGGGAATGAGGGAAGATGGATCAAGGATTGTAGGTTGCGGTCAAAGTCATAAGGGGTAGAAGTTTCGTCATCTTCAAGAAATAAAATTGAGTTGTTAAGATTAGGAAAATATTCTGTTCCCCGAAGGAGGTTGAGGGTGCCTAGATTTCCTCCCAAAATTGTTCCTTCAGCCTTGCCTTCGTTAATAGCCAGCCACCCCCGATTTTTAATTAATTTCCTCTTTTCTTGGTTGCCTTCTTTATACCAAGGGTCATCGCTCCAGAGTTTACCGGGAAAAACATCAAATGCTTTTTCAAAGAAAAGGCATTTTTTAAAGTAATCTAATGTATAGTCAAGATATAACTTTTGACCAAAAGTTGAATAATGGGGGCCATAATAAGAGACAAGGCCCGTCTTTTTAAAAATGGCGATTTGTAAGGCAGTGATATCCGAAAAACCGCAGAATATTTTAGGATTATTTTTTATTAAATTCCAGTCAAGATATCGTAGTAGCTGATTTGAATTAAAACCGCCAATCACCGTTAAAATTGCTTTTACATTTTTGTCGCTAAAAGCCTCATGCAGGTCTTCAGTTCTTGACTTAATCGGAGAGAAGGCGAAGTCGTCTTTCTCTTCAGCATGCTTTCCAAAAGAAAGCCTTAGGCCAAATTCCTTTTTTAAGGTGTCTGTTGGCAATTTCTCGAAATTCTTTGCTGATAATGCCCAGCGGTCGCGAGGGAGCAATCACCCTTACTTTATCCCCTGGTTTTAATTTTTCTGGGAAAATTTGGCTCATAAATTTCGTTATACTATATGCTCGTCTGGCATAAAAATAGATAGAGAAATAAATTGAGGCGAGGGAAAATATTTAGCAGCGCAACCTAAAAGTAGGCGATTGTTTATTTTTTCGTCGCCGCCTATGGGGATTAAAAGAAAATTTTAAAAAGAGTTAACGGCGAAGAGCAATCAACTGTGTGAGAATGGCGCTTAGAGTAAGCTCGGTGGGTCAACACTTAAAAGTAGTCACCAGCGCGGCGAGGGAAATTGGCGATTTTTAAGGTAGATTGGTGTGGAGGCGGCTATTAGTTTTAATTAAAGATTGGTACTCTATGGGGACGGGATAGTCTTGAGGTATAATATAGAACTAACTAATCTCTAAATTTAAAAGGAAGGAAGTTTCTATAAGGAATTGTTTAAAATATTGACAACGATATGAATATTCTTTTTGTCCGTCACGCCAGGTCAGAAAATGACGATGCCAATAGAAGACAGGGGCCGAATTCTAAATTGGGGGAGGTAGGGAGAAGGCAGGCGCTTTTAGCGGCCGAAAGAGTAAACAGGATTATCCAAGAGGGCGATAACAAATATGACTTGATTATCACTAGCCCCTGGCTAAGGGCGCTAGAAACGGCAAAAGTTATCGCTGGCAAGACAGGGATAAAAGTAGAAAAACACCCCTTAATCCATGAATATCTTTCTAATAAAATTCTTATAGACCAACCAATGGACAGCGATATCGTGAAGGAATTCAAGGAAGCAGCTAGAAATAAAGGTGTCAATCTTGACTGGAGATTCCGGGGAGAGGGGGAGTGCGTACGCGATGTTATTAACAGAGCAATTAATTTCAAAAATGAGCTATTAAGCAAATATTTGGGGAAGAATTGTTTGGTGGTTTCTCATGGTCTTTTTATTACCAGCTTTATTACGATACTGATGTTGGGAGATCATTATGATGATGCCCAATTCCAGCAAATTTCCGAATTAATCCATTTAGAAAACACTTCTTTTAGCGAGGTGGAATATGACGAGTTTAATAAAAGATGGCAGATTAAATATCTAAATGATTTTAGCCACTTAGAAAAAATATTTGCTAAGAACAAAATTACCCTCCCATAGAGGTTAAAAGAAAGCCCTAGAAAAATCTTACGCTTTGGGCAAAGTCTTTCATAAAGTTTGCCCTCGTCTATTTTTACTTTTAGCAACTTTGGCTAGATTTATAGACTGTTATTTTCGTCAATAATTTTTGCCGGGGTTTCTCTCCTGATAATCTGGCAAAAAGCGCAAGGTCTCATTTTTTAAGGAAAGATAATAATTAACCAGCCAGACCTTGGCTTCCCCGGACTTCAATTTTATCAATTTCTTCCCAGAGGCGCTAAGCCGGCCGAAAGGGGCTGGCGGCGGGTTTCTTTCTTTTCCCCCGCCGACGATTTTCACTGCCGAAGGCCTGTATTTTTAAGTAAATAAAGTACTTCCTTTCTTTGGCTATGGGTGCCAAAATAGGCCAAAATTTGTTTTAAGTCTTTTTCTTCTGTGCCAAAGATAGTTTTTTCTTTTAACTTCCTGATAACCGTTTTTATTAATTTTTCGTTTTTCCTCTTTCATTTTCTTTGAGCTATTATATCCCTTGAATTAGATGAAAAAAGAGCTGATCAACTAAAATTTAAATATTAATCGTTTTTAAAAACTTTTTTAAATAAAAATCATTAATCCTTCTTCTGGCCAATGGTTGGCATATCGTCCAATTCGTCTGGCGGCCCCAAGGGAAGAACCGCAGGCTTTTGCCCGCTCTTGAGGAAGAGAAAAAATATTCAACCAAAAAATGGCGAGAGCGGGCGGAAAACGGCTATACGCTTTTAGTTTCCGGGGGCGATCAATCCATGGGAATGATCAGCGCTTACGCCAGCAAGGGGGGAGAAATTGCCCATATAGTTAGCGTTTTTTTCTTCAAAAATTTCGCGACAAAGGTATTGGCAAGGAGCTTTTCGGTGCGGTATTAGAGAGAATAAAAAAATTCTGATATTAAAAAGATTGTTTTATCCGTTAACAAGGAACAAATTCCTGCTGTTAAAATGTATCGGCAATTTGGGTTTCAGATTGCGGGCGAAAAACCATAATTATTAGACGATGGCAAGAAATCTTGAATACGAAATCGCGCTGGCGTTAAGAAGATGATCGCTTTCTTTGTTAAATACGAGGCTGGCAAGTTTAATTATGAAGCTGTTGTTTTTAGAAGGGGTGCCTTTCTCTGGCGACATTTGCTTCTTGTTCTTTCCGTTTAACAAGAAGGCCGAGGGCCTGGCGAGGGGAGAGTATTCCGTATGGGAGTCCTCTTACATGTATCCCTAATCTTCTGGGTTCTATTGGTTGGCCGAGAGCATAATCTGGTTTTTCTTCTCCGTTTTGGAAAAAAGCTTCAAAAAGCTTACCTTTTGATCCATCGGCGGCGGCATAGTCTGCCAGCTGGAGAAAAGGATTCGCGCCATTTGGATAATAAAGGCCAAACGCACAAACTAATGGCCAATATTCACCACTCTCCCATGCCCGCGGCCTGTTTCTTGAAAAAGCGGCATTAGATTCTTCGCCAGCGCCATAAAGATAGACCAAAAGCAAATCCTCGAGAACCGCGTCTAATGTTTGTTCTCTTCCAGCGAAGAATCTTTTCCCTTTTTCGTCTCTATATCCTTCTAATCGTGAGATTAATCGCGGCAAGAGATTTTTTCCGAAGTTTTCCAAAATAGTGGTCATCTCCGTTGTTTCCCCGGTTGTTCCATCCCATAATGTCGGGAAAGTTTTTCTTCCCAAAGAAGTTATTATTCGAGCCGCTCTTTCCTCCTCGGGGGATTCTTTTATTTTGACATTTTCCGCAGTCATTTTAATATTTTATTATATCTAACTAGCGATTATAGTATTATAATATATATTGTCAATAATAACAACAAAATAAAAAAATCCGTAGAAGGTGATAATATTCTCGGCGGCGAAAGCTAAAAGAAGGCGAATAATTTTCTTGCTAAAATTATTTGGTGTTTTTCTCCTCGGGCGGTATCAATTTTGTCTAAAAGAACTTTAAAGCCTGCTTTTTCTATAATCTCTTTATTTTTTTGTGGTCCGCAACCACTCTAATATATCGGGACTCTATGAAAAGTTCCTATGCCTTCCCGGTTGCCTGCTCCCATGGCCGCTAAAAAACAGGCTGTCCTTATCAAGGGAAGAATTATTTTTTTTAAATATTTAAGATTTTTAATCTGCTTTCTTACCGAAGATTACTCTTCGGCAATCCGGCGGTATTCTTTGCCAGTCAGATCCTTATCCATAATAAAGAGGAAATCTTAAAAATTATTTAATCTTAAAATTTTTTTCTTTGCTCCCTGGGTTTGAAGTTATTCAACGCCGGACGTTGAATAAAGACCCTTCTCCAATAGAGTAGCATTTTTCCTTTGTCGTATTAATTATATTTAATATGGACTCTTCAAGGGAAAGATGCCAATTTCTCTCTCTGTGGCTACCCCCCAAAACCTGCCCTCTTTCCTTCAAATTTGGGGATTCTTAAAGTTAAGGCGACCTCACTTAAAGGGAAAGTAATTTGTTTTCCCTCTTTTTTTTCCTCAACGATTTTTCTTATTTTCTCTAAATTTTAGCCTGCCCGGCGCATTCTCTCGGGTCCTCTTGTCATATGTCTATATTTCATTGCAGGGGTAAGTTGGGAGGAGAAAAGACGCCGGTTTCTTGCTGGAGAAGATTAAGATAGAGTTGGCTTTTTTGAGGTTCGTTTTTCTCCTGATAAAGAGCGGCTAAGTTTTGGTAGGCCTGAAGATAGTTGGGGTTAATTTCCAAAGTTTTAAGCCACGCCTTTTCTGCTTCGTCTAATTTCTTTTGGTGGTAATAAGCGACTCCCAAATTAAAATAGGCTTGGTCATAGAAGGGGTAGAGCTCCAACTCTTTTTGAAATTCCAAAATTGCCTGATCAAACATTTTTTTCTCCAAGTAAATTACCCCCAAATTGTTATGGACCATCGGCTCAGTGGGGTTTAAAAGAAGCGCTTTCTCCAATTCTTCTTCGGCTTTTTCTGGCTGGCCTTCTAAGATATAAATTGCTCCCAAGTTGCGGTGGGCAAGAGGATGGGAAGGGGAAGAAGCCGCGGCTTCCTGCCAAAAAACAAGACGATTTTTGAATTTATCCTGATGGGAAAAATTTATAAGGCTAAAAAACAGAAGAAGAGTGATTCCTCCCCAAAGGCAGGTTTTATTTTTAAAAGAGAATTTTTTTAAAGGATTTATTTCCGCCAGGATTATTAGGATGCCAATAAGCGGGATATAGGCGCGGTGCTCGCAAAAATCGGCAATAGCGGTGGGGTCGGGGCGAACAAAATTTGGAACTAAGAATAAAAGAAACCAAATGAAGCCAAAAATGATAGGGCCGAGCCGCTTATTTTTAGCAAAAATAATCATCAGGATTAAAATTGCGGCGGCGATAATGCCATAGACAAAAGTAGTATCCGCTAAAGTTGGCAGGACGGTTAAATTGAAAGGGAAGAAAATTTTTCCCAAAAATTGGACAAGAGCGGGCAAATTTTTAAAAGCAGAAATAATCATTTCGCCCAAGCCATAATTTATGGGGTTTTTTAAGCCCCAATGGCGCAGAAAGAAGTAGCAAGTTAAAATTCCCAGCCAAGAAAAAATGAGATCTTTTTGCTTTTTGATAATTTGCTTTTCTCCCTTAATAAGGTAAAGATACAAAAGAGCGATAACAGGGATAATCAGAGCTGATTCTTTGCTTAAAAGAGCGAGGAAAAAGAAGAAAAGATGATAGAGAAGATCTTTCTTTTGGTAATTTTCCCAAAAATTAATTAGGAAGATAAAACTGGCCAAAACAAAGATGGCCAAAAGAGAATCATTCCTGCCGGGGATCCAGGCCACGGCTTGAGCCAAAATCGGATGAACGGTGAATAAAAGAGTTAAAAATAAACTTAAATGAGGGGAATATTTTAGTTTTTTAAAAAAATAATAGAGAAGACAGGCGGCGCCAAGGTGAAGCAGAATATTTCCCAAATGATAGCCCCCGGGGGCAACGCCGCTAAATTGACTGTTAATAATGAAAGAAATGGTTAAAAGGGGGCGATAATAGGCGGTGTTAACAGTGTTTAAAAAAGCATCACGGCTAAAGGCGGCGCCAATATTGCCTAAATTTTTGATAAAATAAAAATTATCTAAGATTAAAACATTATCATCTAAATAAGTAAGGTCAAAAAAAAGGCTTTTGGCGTAAAGAGCCAGGCCGGTTAAACAAACAATTAAATATTCCATATTTTTTTGAAAATTCTTTTAGCCAAGAAATTGGCGGTAACGCCAAGAGTGCCTAAGCCGTATTTTAAGCTGCGTTTAAAATTAATAGAAGAAGCCTCTGGAAAATAGCGCACCGGCACAGGAATTTCTCCGATGCGATAGCCTTTTTCTATAATTTGAAATAGAATTTGGCTGTCAAAGAGAAAATCATCGGAATTTTTTAAAAAGTTAATATTTTCTAAAACTTCTCTTTTATAGGCCCTCATCCCCGTATGCCATTCGGAAAGGTTATAACCGCTGGCCAAATTTTCCATAATGGTTAAGAAACGATTACCAAGATATTTATATAAGGGCATACCGCCGGCTAAGGTTTCTTGGCGGCTTCTGATCCTTGATCCTAGCATGATGTCAAAGCGATCTTCACCGATAAACTCCACGAAGTATTTAATTATTTTCGGATCATATTGATAATCGGGGTGGAGCATAATGACAATGTCAGGATGATATTTTAAGGCCACGCGATAGCAAGTTTTTTGATTAGCGCCATAGCCTTTATTTTTGGAATGCCGGAAAACAGTTAGTCCTAATTTTTTGGCAATTTTAACGGTTTGGTCGCCACTTTTATCGTCAACAAGAATAATTTTGTCAACTTCATCTCGGGGAATGTCAAGAATGGTTTTTTCTAAAGTTTTTTCGGCGTTATAGGCGGGAAGGACAACGATAGTTTTTAGTTTCTTGCGGAGAGGCATTTTTCCATCTTAAACTCGTTGGGACAAGAAATTAATGAGAGCCATAAGATGTTTTTTTCTCGATCTGGCTTGTTCGGCAAAAAAGCTACTCCCCCTGCTAACTGCTAAACTAGTAAGTAGCGATTTGGCGAAAGGAGTTTATAAAATAAAGGCGGGCAAAAAATCTCCTTTTTCCAAGAAATTCTACCCGCCTTTCTCGGATATCCTTGTTTCTCTAAACTAGAATAATTTTAAATTTTCCACTAGAGACAGGAATTTATCCTTAAGCAAAACCTTAGATTTTATCTCCGGTTATTTTGGTAACCACCACGACCTTGCCCTCCGCTTTCTTCCTGGGGACGAGCATCGTTCACTGAGATCGCCCGGCCATCGAGCTCCTTACCATTAAGCTCTTTTTTTGCTTTTTCCGCGTCAGCATCTTCCATTTCGACAAAACCAAAACCACGAGAACGACCGGACATCCGATCGGTGATAACACTTGCCGAAATCACGTTGCCAACCTGAGCAAAAAAATCTCTTAGAGAATCGTTGGTGGTGTTCCAAGAAAGATTACCAACAAAAAGTTTCTTTGCCATTATTTATCACCTCCTTTTGGGGTACACAGAAAGTTTGAGGATTGCGCTTGATTGATAAACCTTTATTTGGGCCAAGGCCTAAAAGAATTCTTAAAATGAAGAGTTAAAACCGGCCATTGAATTTTTGGGCATGTTTAGTAAGTTTTCGGGCGGTAGGGAGAAAAGAGGTTTTCCTACTAAATAAATTATAACTTAATTATTTTGAAAATCAAGAGGAAAATTGTTTGCCTGTCCAATCGTGGTATTTTTCTTCAACCAATTGGCGTTCTTTTTCGGTGCGTTGGTGACGTTTTTCTAATTCGGCAGGAATAGCTTTTTTAGCTTTTTTTAAGTAATCGTAAATTGCTTCGCTTAGGGCATCGGCCGCCAAAACCGAACAGTGAATTTTTACTGGCGGCAATCCCCCCAACGAGTCAACAATTTCCTTTTGGCTAATTTTTAGGGCTTCATCAAGAGTTTTTCCTTTAGCCATCTCGGTTATTTTGACGCTGGTAGCAATGGCGGCCACACAACCAAAGGTTTCGAATTTAATATCCCTAATAATTTCCTCACCCTTGGCGTTTTTGCCCATTTTCAAGTAAAGTTGCATTACGTCACCACAAACGATATTGCCCACCTTGCCCACGCCATCGGGATTTTTGATCCGGCCGTAGTTCTTAATATCGTGGAAAGCCTTTAAGACTTGCTGGTTATACATTAGAAATTATTAAGTTGATTGGGTTTTTCTTTAGGCGTCATCCTGAACTTGGTTCAAGATCTGTTTTCAAAAAATATCAAGTATAATTCAAAAGTTAAAGGTCAAAATGCAAAATTACAAGTCAAAAGTTAAAAGTTTTCTTTGTTTTACTGCTTTACTTTTGAATTTTAACTTGCACTTTTGCCTTTTGACTTTTGAATTTTTAATTTTTTTTATTCTCTTTTTCCAAACGGCGAAACGCGTCTTAATTTGGCGATCACTTGAGGCAAAACCGCCAAGACCTTATCAATTTCTTCCTCCGTTGTCCAGCGCCCTAGGGAGAGTCGGAGAGAGCCATGGGCTTCTTGAGGGGCCAAACCACAAGCTAAAAGAACATGGCTTGGTTCAAGCTTTGGCGAGGAGCAGGCGGAGGCAGTGGAAGCGGCAATACCATAACGGTCTAATTCAAAGATAATTGCCTCGCCTTCCACGAATTCAAACCAGAAATTAGCGTTGTTGGCTAGTCTTTTAGTAGGATGACCGTTGAGGTGAGCACCTGGGATGGTTTTTAAAACACCTTTAATTAATTTGTCGCGCAAACGGCTAATTTCTTTATTTTCCTCGTCCATATTTTTTAGGGCGATATTCACGGCTTTGGCAAAACCGACAATGGCGGGGACATTAACAGTAGAAGAGCGTTTGCCAAATTCCTGGCCGCCGCCGTGGAGAAGGGGTTCTATATTTACTCCTTTTCTAATATAAAGGCAAGCCGCTCCCTTAGGGCCATAAATTTTATGGGAAGAAGCGGTGAGAAGGTCAATATTTTCTTTTTTGACATCAAGGGGAATTTTCCCCAACGTTTGGGCGGCGTCGGTATGAAAATAAACACCGCGCTCTCGGCAGATTTTACCAATTTTACCAATGGGTTCTACGGTGCCGATTTCATTATTGGCATGCATAACAGAAACAAGAATGGTGTCTTTCTTGATTTTTGCCTCTACCTCGCGGGGGGAAACCAAACCTTCGTGGTTAACGCTAATTTTTTCTATTTCGAACCCCTGGCTTTTGAGCCAATTAGCGCTTTCCAAGACGCAATGGTGTTCAATGGCGGAGATTAAGAGATGACGGCCTTTTTGGCGGTTGGCAAAAGCGACTCCTTTTAGAGCAAAATTATTGCTTTCGGTGGCCGAACTGGTAAAAATAATTTCCTCAGGATCGGCGTTTATGGCTTGGGCAAGCGTTTGCCGGCTTTCTTCCAGTGCCTCTTGGGCTTCTTGGCCAAAGAAGTGAAGAGAGGTAGAATTGCCAAACTTTTGCCGCCAGAAAGGTCGCATCGCCTCAAGCACCCGCTTATCTACCGGTGTTGTCGCCGCGTAGTCAAGATAAATCCGATTCATAATAAACAGAAGGTTTGTTTTTTTCTTAACTTTTGATTCTTAATTTTAGTTTTTGCTAATTAGCGATATTTTAAAGTCAAAATTAAAAAATTAAAATTTAAAATTACAAGTCAAAAGTTAAAAGTTTTTTTGCTTTACTACTTTACTTTTGAATTTTTACTTGTACTTTTAACTTTTAAATTTTGACTTTTAACTTTTATTATTATACCATTTTCCCCCCTTTTGTGGTAAGCTAACAAGACGGTTAAGTTTACTTTCTTGCCGATGATTGATGTCCATGCTCACCTTAACTTTCAAGATTTTGCTAAGGATTACCAGGAAGTAGCTAAAGAGAGCTTTTCTTCGGGAGTAAAAGCGATTATAAATATTGGTTCGAATTTTAAAACCTCCCAAAAAGCAGTTTTAATCGCTCAAGAAATTCCTTTTTGTTTTGCCAGTGTTGGTATTCACCCAATACACTATAATGAAGAGGAATTTAGTAAGAAAAAGTTTATTGATATTATAAATAATAGTAATGAAAAAGTAGTTGCTATCGGAGAAACGGGTTTCGATTACCACCATTTGCCAAAAGAAGCCCCTCTGGCAATAGTTAAAAAATCACAAGAAGAGTTATTGGTAAGCCATTTGGAATTAGCTAAAAAATTTAATCTGCCGCTTATTTTTCATTGCCGGGGGTCCGAAAATGATCCTTTTGGGGCTTATCTTGATTTGCTGGCGGTTTTAGAAAAATGGCGTGGTAAAATACAAGGCGAAGCCCCGCACCGTCTGGTACAGGGCAAAGTCCCGTACCGCATGGTACGGGGCGAAGTTCATTGTTTTTGCGGCAACGCCTTTTTAGCGGAAAAATTTTTAAATCTTGGTTTTTATCTTGGTTTTACCGGTAATATTACCTTTAAAAATATTGACGAGAGTTTGCTTGAGGCGGTTTCTTTTTGCCCGAAAGAAAGAATTTTAGCCGAAACTGACTGCCCTTATCTTGCCCCCGAGCCTTTTCGAGGCAAACGCAACCTTCCTCATTATGTAATTTATACGATCAAAAAGATTGCCCGGTTAAGAAAGGAGTCAATGGAGGAGACAGAGGTTTTATTAGAAGAAAATAGTCGGAGACTGTTCGGAATTTAAAAGTTCCCGCCTAAGGCGGGTCTCTGCCCAAGGCTGACCCCTTCCAAGGCGGGGCGCCTCTGGCGGAAAAAATTAAAAGTCCAAAGTTAAAAGTCAATCTGCCAACCTTGCACCATTACGGTGCGGGGCTGGCGGGTAATTCAATTGTTCTAATCGCTCTAATTATTCTATCTAATTGACCTAAAGAAATTCCAAATCCCAATTCCCAAAATTACTTAAATAAAAAAATAAATCTATTTGGGACTTTGGTGCTTGGGATTTATTTAGAAATTCGGTTAATTAGAATAATTAGAATAATTAGAATAATTTATCCCGTCGCCAATATTATCGGCAACGGACTCAGGATAACGCATTGTACCCCTGCTTTTAGTTAATTGTGATGATGAAGGATTTTAAAAAAGTCATTTCTTTTGCCAAACCATATCGGTGGCAGATTATTTTCGCGATGACGATGCTGGCGTTAGTGGTGGCGGCTGATTTAGCCCTCCCGCGGCTTATCCAAAAGTTAATTGATGAAGGAGTGGCAGTGGGTAATTTAACGGTAGTTTGGCGACAGTCAGCCATTATTGTGGGGATTTCGTTTTTGGCGGCGATCTTTTCTTTTTTGAATACGGTTTTTTCGGTTCGGTCTTCCTATTTTTTTGGTCGCGATCTTCGCTTGGCCCTTTTTAAAAAAGCTCAAAAACTTTCTTTTGCCAACTTTGATAATTGGGACTTATCAAAAATTTTGGTGCGTTTAACGGCTGATGTGGAAAGCCTACAGCAGACGCTGCGAATGACGATGAGGATTATTCTCCGTTCTCCCTTGATGGTGGTGGGGAGCAGCATTATGCTTTTGGGGACGAGTTTGGAGCTTTCTCTAATTGTTCTTTTCTTGTTGCCCGTTTTGGGAATTTTAATAGGAGTTTTTCTTTTTAAAGTTCGTCCCCTTTTTCGACAAGTTCAAAAAAAGTTAGAAGCCTTAAACCGGGTTTTGGTGGAGAATCTTAACGGGGCGCGGGTGGTGAAAGCTTTTGGCGGGGAAAAACGAGAAATTAGCCGGTTTTTCCTTGCCAATCAAGATTTTGCCCGGCAAAATATTCAGGTAATGCAAATTTTCGCCATTTTAGCCCCCACTCTTTTATTGGTAATTAATTTTGGAGGAATGGCGGTGGTTTGGTTGGGCGGCCAAAAAGTAATTGCTGGTGTTTTTAGCTCTGGCCAATTGGTGGCTTTTCTTAATTATCTTTTTTTGACTATTTTCCCTTTGGTAATGCTGGGGATGGTAATCGCCCGCTTAGCGGCGGCGCGAGTTTCTGCCCAAAGAGTAGGAGAAATTTTCTCTCTTTCCCCCCAAGTAAAGGAGAAAAGAAATGCCCTAACTTTAGGGAAAATTAAGGGAGAAATTATTTTTGATGAGGTGGAATTTCGCTATCAGAAAGGAGCGCCGGCAGTTCTCCGTCAAGTTAACCTGAAGATTAAACCGGGGGAGAGAGTGGCGATTTTAGGCGCCACGGGGGCGGGGAAATCAACATTGATTTATCTTATTCCTCGTTTTTATGACCCAACCGCGGGAAGAGTTTTAATTGATGGCGTTAATCTTCGCCGGGCTTCTCTTCCTTCTTTGCGTTCTCAAATTGGGGTTTGTTTTCAACAGCCCCTGCTTTTTTCGGGAACAGTTGAAGACAATATCAAATATGGTTCGAAAGATATTAGCGACGAGAGGATGATTGAAGCGGCCAAAATTGCCCAAATCCATCATTTTATTATGAATTTACCCCAAGGGTATCAGACGCCGGTTTTGCAAGGAGGAGCTAATTTTTCCGGTGGCCAAAAACAGCGCTTAGCTTTAGCGCGCGCCTTGGCTTTACGGCCTAAGATTTTACTTCTGGACGATGCCACGAGCGCGTTGGATGCGCAAACAGAGATAAAAGTACAGCAGAATTTGCGAAAATTAGCGCAAAGGAAAGAAAGCACCATTTTAATGGTTGCCCAGCGAGTGAGTTCGGTTTTAAGTTTTGATCGGATTGTGATTTTAGATAGCGGCGTCATTAGTGCGGTAGGTACCCATCAAGAGCTTTTAGAAAAAAGTCAAATTTACCAGGAAATTTACCAATCACAACTAGGGGAAAGTTTATTGTTGTAAGGAGATGACTTGTTGTTCTGAACCCGTCGAAAATAATATTTGTGACGGGGTAAATTATTCTAATTATTCTAATTAACCGAATTTCTAAATAAACCCCAAGCACCAAAGTTCCAAATAGATTTATTTTTTATTTTTATTTAAGTAATTTTGGGAGTTGGGATTTGGAATTTCTCTAGGTCAATTAGAACAATTAGAGCAATTAGAATAATTTTTAACTTTAAAGCGATAGATTTGTGGTGCTAAATTTTCAAATGCTGATTTTCTTATAGCAGCTTATGGCAATCAATAATAGCCTTTACCGGTTGAGCGTGGGGAAAAGATTACTTGCTTACTTTAAGCCTTTTTGGCCAAAACTAATTCTCGTGGGCTTATTCATTCTTTTGGGAATTGCCTTTAGCCTTTTGGAGCCTTACTTCTTGGGGAAAATTATTGATGACAAACTCTTGGTTGGAGATTGGCAGGGAGCCAAGAAAATGATTTTTATTTTAGGAGGGATTTATGTGGGGGGCTGGCTAGTGTTTGTCCTGCGCGAAAGGTTAATGGCTAAAATTTCCCAAAAAGCCTTATTTTCCTTGCGCCAGGATCTTTTTACTCATCTCCAGGAGCTTTCGATACGGTTTTTTGACCAAAGGGCCCATGGCGACCTGATGAGTCGGCTTACTAATGATATTGAGGCCATTAATCGCGCCTTGGGGCAAAACTTGCTTCAGCTGGCGAGTAACTTTTTATCATTAATTGCTGTCTTGATTTTCATCTTTTTCATTAATTTTCCCTTGGCCTTAACGGTGGCGATTAGTTTTCCTTTTGTGGCAGGGGTAACGATTTTTGTTACTAAAAGAACGAGGAAAGGTTTTCAGGCTTTACAAAAAGAGATTGGCTCTCTTAACGGAGTGCTGGAGGAGCAAATCGGGGGGATAAGAACGGTTCAGGCTTTTTCTCAACAAGAGCGGAGCTTGACTTTATTTTCCGAAAAGAACGAGGGAGTTTGTCGACAAGGGATTTATGCCTCTACCTTCGCCTTTCTTCTCCCCCCTTTAATTAATATCTTTGCCAATGCTGATATTGGTTTGGTGGCAGGAGTTGGGGGATGGTTGGCTCTTCAGGGGAAAGTAGGCATTGGCTTGGTGGTGGCTTTTATTAACTATTCTCGTCAAGTTTCCCAGCCGGTGCGTCAATTAGCGGATATTTATAATTCTTTTCAAGAAGCCTTAGCGGGCGCCAGGCGGGTTTTTGAAGTTATTGATTATCAACCGGAGATTGGGGACGCTCCTAATGCTCGAGAGGTTAATCTTCGCGGTAACGTTTTCTTTGATAAAGTTAGCTTCTCTTATGATAAAGAGCCGGTTTTGGAAAAAATAAGTTTTGCTATTAAGCCCGGGCAAACATTAGCTTTAGTTGGTCCAACCGGAGCGGGGAAAACAACTATTGCTAATCTTCTTTTCCGTTTTTACGAGCCAAGAGAGGGAAAAATTTTTCTTGACGATTGGGAAATTAGGAAAATTAAAATTAGTTCGTTACGACGCCAGCTAGGATTGGTATTGCAGGATCCTTTTCTTTTCTCGACTACTATTTTGGAAAATATTCGCTATGGCCGGCCGGAGGCAAAAAAGAAAGAAGTCGTTGAAGCGGCCAAAATTGCTGGCGCCCATCAGTTTATTAAGCGCTTGCCCGAAGGATACGAAACAAAACTTTCTTGGGGGGGGACGGATTTAAGTCAGGGTCAGCGCCAGCTTTTAACCATTGCCCGAGCGGTTTTGGCCAATCCGGTGATTTTGCTTTTAGATGAGGCAACAAGCAGTGTTGATACCCGCACGGAAATAGAAATCCAGAAGGCCTTAGACCGGTTGCGTCAAGGCCGGACCAGCATTATTATTGCCCATCGGCTTTCGACCATCAGAAACGCGGACCAAATTTTGTTTATTAAAAAAGGGAGAATAAGAGAACGGGGCAATCACCAAGAGCTTTTGGCCAAAAAAGGCTTTTATTATCGCTTTTACCGGGCGCAGTTTGGAGGACTAAGACCATGAATGGGTTCAAAGTGGTTGGCATAATTGGTCATCCCGATCCCGTCGCAAATAATATTAACAAATGGATAAATTATTCTAATTATTCTAATTAACCGAATTTCTAAATAAATCCCAAGCACCAAAGTTCCAAATAGATTTATTTTTTATTTTTATTTAAGTAATTTTGGGAATTGGGATTTGTAATTTCTTTAGGTCAATTAGAATAATTAGAGCAATTAAAATAACTTTTATCTTTTTTGCGAGCAAGTTAGTTTTTGCTATACTATATTCAGCATGATTTTGGGAATTGATCCGGGAGTGGCCTCAACTGGCTGGGCGGTTTTAGACAAGAATAAATTAATCGCCTCTGGGTGTATTAAAACCAGCAAAGAAGATGATTTTTCTTCCCGCTTAAGCCAAATTTATAAGGAGGTAGAGGAAATCTGTTCTCGTTGGGCAGTGGCAGACTTAGCCATTGAGGAAGTTTTTTTTGCCAAAAATGCCAAAACGGCTTTAAAAGTAGCCCAGGTAATGGGAGCGATTAAAGCGGCGGCGCAAAATAAAGGCGTGCGGGTTTTTGGCTATACCCCCTTGCAAATTAAAATTGCCGTGGTGGGTTATGGTCGGGCAGAGAAAAAACAGGTAGAGTTAATGGTGGGGCAAACGATTAATTTAGATCAAAAGATTAACTCTAATCACGCGGTTGATGCTTTAGCGGCGGCGCTAACCCATCAGGTGATTTTTAAAAAAAATGATTAGCGGTATTATTGGCAAGGTTACCAATTTAGAGGGACAACGGGCGGACATCCTTTCCGGCTCGCTCATTTTTTCAGTTTTCTTGCCAAATTTAGTGGCCCAAGAAATAAAAGTGGGCGAGAAGAAAACCTTTTACACTTATCTTTCTCTAAGCGACAAAGGGGTAGAGCTTTTTGGCTTTATCAATCCCGAGGATGTGGCTACTTTTAGATTGCTTTTGACTGTTTCCGGCGTGGGCCCAAAAATGGCCTTGCGAATTTTTGATAGCCAGAAGGGCGAGAAGATTCAAGCGGCCATTGACCGTGCGGACGTGGATTTTTTTACCCAGATTAAGGGTTTGGGGAAAAAGACGGCGCAAAGAATTGTGGTTGACTTAAAAGCGGTCTTTGAGAGGAAAAAAGAGGAGGAAGAAAAAACTTTTTGGGAGAAAGAGTCTCTTCTCGCTAATGCTCTTGCCCAATTGGGGTTTGACAAGAGAGAGGTGAAGGAAGTTTTAGTTTCTCTACCGGCGGGGCTTGGTACCGATGAAGAGAAAGTAGCTTGGGCATTAAATTTTTTGTCAAAAAACAAGCATGGAGAGCAGACAGGATAATTACCATGGTTTACGGCCAAAAGCGTTGTCGGAGTTTATCGGCCAACCGAAGCTCAAAGAGCAACTGAAAATTTTTATTGATGCCGCTAAAGGGAGGCATGAGCCTTTGGACCATGTCCTTTTTTACGGCCCGCCGGGGTTAGGCAAAACCACGCTTGCCTCTCTTTTGGCAGAAGAAATGGGGACATCGTTCCACCCCACTTCGGGTCCGGTTTTAACCCGTTCTGGCGATCTGGCTTCAATCTTAACCTCTCTTGATGAGGGAGATATTCTTTTCATTGATGAAATTCACCGTTTAACCAAGCCGGTAGAGGAGACGCTTTATCCGGCGATGGAGGATTATGTTTTGGATATTGTTGTTGGTAAAGGACCATCGGCGCGTACCCTCCGCCTTAAGCTTAAGAAATTTACCGTGGTGGGGGCGACAACACGGATTGGCTTAGTTTCTTCGCCAATGCGGGAACGATTTGGTTTTGTCCACCAAATCGACTATTATGATGAGGAGAGTCTTGAGAAAATTATTTTGAATTCGGCTGGGGTTTTGGGGATAAAAATTGATCAGAAAGCGGCGCGGGAGATTGCTTTGCGTTCTCGGGGTACGCCGCGCACCGCCAATTGGCTTTTAAAAAGAGTACGCGATTTTTCTCAAATAAAAAACAAGAATAAAATTGATTTTTTTTCTGCCAAAGAGGCTTTGGCAAAGCTGGAAGTAGACCAATTAGGGTTAACTCGGAGCGACCGCCGTCTCCTAGAGCTTGTTATCACCCAATATGGCGGCGGCCCGGTAGGTTTAGAAAATTTGGCCGCTGCCTTGGCGGAAGATGTTAGGACGATTACTGATTTTTATGAGCCATATCTGATGAAGCTTGGTTTTTTGGAAAGAACACCGCGGGGAAGGGTGGTAACCGCGGAAGCCAAAAAATATTTAAAAATTGGGGATGGCGTTTTCCAGGAAAAGCTGGTAAAGTAAGAAGGTTTGGTTGATAGACAATAGCTCCAAGTCGCACTTGAAAGGGAAAGTCATCCTAATAAAAATTAGAATATTATTTCAAATTCAAAATTCAAAATTTAAAATTTAAAATTAAAGTAAAAAGTAAAAAACTTTTTACTTTTAAATTGTAATTTTGCATTTTGACTTTTAACTTTTAACTTTTATTATCATGTCCGAAATCGCCGTTGGCAAACTGGTTAAGGGGGATACTTTTTATTTTAACAACCGGCCCTTTATTGTCTTAGAGGTTCGGTCAAAGCATTTAGGCCGTGGTGGGGCAATCTATCGGGTAAAGATGCGTGACTTAAAGCAGGGGACAATTTTAACCAAAGCTTTTCGGCCTACGGAAAAATTTGAGGAAGTAGAAAGCGAAATCCTGCCGGTTAATTTTCTTTACACCGACGGGGAAGAAGCCTATTTTATTAATCCCCGGACTTTTGAGCAGGTAAGTTTAGCCTTAGAAAGGATTGGGGAAGGAGCGCCTCTGCTTAAAGAAGGCGAAAATTATCGCTTGAGGTTGGTGGATGGTGAGCCGGTGGACTTGATGATGCCGCCGAAGGCAAGAAGGCGAGTAATTGAGGCGCCTGAGGCCGTTCGTGGCAACACAGCCACCGCGGCCACTAAATGGGTAACGATTGAAGGAGGCGTTAAGATAGAAACCCCTCTTTTTATTAAAAAAAACGACGTGATTATTATTGATACCCGAACGCTGACTTACGAGGCGAAAGAAACGGGGCAGAATAGAGGAGGTGAGAATAATGAACCAAAGGAATCAAGATAAAGGAGTAAAGAAGAACATTTTGGCGGCGGTATTAGGCGCTTTGGCAGGAGGTGTGGCGGGCATTCTTTTTGCGCCAAAATCAGGCAAGGAAACGCGAGGAGATATTAAAAAAGCGGTAGAAAAAGCAACGGCAGAGATTAAGGAAAAAGCAGAAGGAGTGCGTGACCTGACAGTAGAAAAATATCAGGCTATTGTTGATGAGGTAACGGGAGAATATCAGGAATTAAAAGATTTAAGCGCCGAGAAATTGGGCAAGATAAGAGAAAACCTCTACAAAAATTACCAGAAAGCCAAGAAAGGAAAGGTTAGGGCTTCTGCCTAAGAATTACACCCTTGCGATTTAGCAGATTTTGTGGTAGACTGCTAAAAGTAGCTAAAATGCCTATTTTATTAAAACCCGAAACACGAGCGGAAGGGAAAGAGATGGCTGTAGTTGCCTTACGCGACACGGTGGTTTTTCCCGACAATGAGCTTCCTATTACTTTTGGCCGGCCGGAATCCGTCAAAGCGGTTTTAGAGGCTTACCAAAAGAGTAAGGAAATTTTCTTGGCAGCCCAAAAAAATGCTCGTCTTAATAAGCCGGGCTGGAAAGGAATTTATGAAGTGGGAACAATTGCTAGACTGGAGAATGTTATCCAGGCAGAAGGAGCTGTTTATGGAATTGCCCGTGGTTTAAAAAGGGCAAAAATTGTTCAGCCTCTTACCGACACGCCATTTCTGAAAGCAGTTGTGGCCGAGTTGCCAGCGGAAAAGGCAGAAGACGAAAAAGAGTTACAAGTTTTGGGCAATCTGCTTATTAACCAATTGCGGCGGGCGCTTTCGTTGGGAAAGAGTTTTGATCCTCGTCTTTTGGAACGCTTATCGGAGAGCGATCCGCGCCAGTTGAGTTATCAATTAGCCTCTTTACTTGATTTAGAGCCTGCTCAAAAACAAGCTCTTTTGGAGGAAAATAAATTGAAGGAGAGATTGGAAAAACTCGCCGAATATCTAGCTCGGGAAATTAAGGTTTTAGAACTGGAAAGGCAAATTGATTCCAAAACGCAGGATAGTTTTGATCGCTCAATGAGGGAGACAGTCCTGCGCCAACGGCGGGAAATGATTGACCGGGAATTAGGGAAATTAGGAGCGCAGGAGGAAGATCCGGAAATTAGAAAATTTCGGGAAAAGATTAAAAAGGCGGGAATGCCGCCGCAGGCGCGAAGAAAAGCAGAGGAAGAACTTGATCGCTTGGCCAAAATGTCGCCGATGAATCCGGAAAGCGGCTATTTGCGCACTTATTTAGATTGGCTTACCAGTCTTCCTTGGGAAAATAAGAAAAGCTCCAATAATGTTAGCCTCAAGAAGGCGGCAAAAATTTTAGATGAAGATCATTATGGGTTAAAAGAAGTTAAGGAGAGAATTTTAGAGTATTTGGCGGTGATGCAATTGCGCGAAAAAAATAAGGAAGAGAGCGGCAAGAAGAAAAGAACTAATTTTCCGACAATTTTATGTTTTATCGGCCCGCCGGGGGTGGGAAAAACTTCAGTAGGTAAATCGATTGCCAGGGCCTTGGGGCGAAAATTTGTGCGAGTTTCTTTAGGCGGCGTTCGTGACGAGGCGGAGATTCGCGGTCACCGGCGCACCTATGTGGGGGCCCTGCCGGGACGGATAATCCAGGGGATGAAAGAAGCGGGCGCAAAGAATCCGGTTTTTATGTTGGATGAAATTGATAAGGTGGGAGCGGATTTTCGCGGCGATCCGGCGAGCGCTTTGCTGGAGGCGCTGGATCCCGAGCAGAATAAAGAATTCTCCGATCATTATCTTGAGGTGCCCTATGATCTTTCCGAAGTCTTCTTCATTACCACCGGTAATGTCTTGGATAATATTTTATCTCCCTTGCGGGATAGAATGGAAATTATCCACTTTCCGGGCTATACCGATGAAGAAAAATATTTTATTGCCAAGAAGTATCTTTGGCCAAAGCAGCTAGAGGCTAATAGCCTTGAGAAAGAAATGATCGCTATTACGCCGGCGGCTTTATATAAGATTATTCATTCTTATACCCGGGAGGCGGGAGTGCGCCAGCTTGAGAGGGAGCTGGCGCGGATTGCCAGAAAAAGGGCGCGTCAGGTGGCGGAAGGGAAAAAAGTGGCGAAAAAAATTACCTCAACCGAACTTCATTCTCTTTTGGGTCCAGCCGAATTTTCCTCTCTTGCCGCGGAAACTAAAGAAGAAGTGGGGCGGGCCACCGGGTTAGCATGGACGCAAGCGGGGGGAGAAATTTTATTTATCGAAGTAGCATTAATGCCGGGGAAAGGGCAAATCCTCTTGACCGGTCACTTGGGAGAGGTGATGAAGGAATCCTGCCAGGCGGCCATTTCTTATGTTCGCAGTCATTGGAAAAGCCTGGGTTTAGAAAAAGATTTCAGTAAGAATTTGGATATTCATGTCCATGTACCCGAGGGGGCTGTCCCCAAGGATGGCCCGTCGGCTGGGGTAGCGATTGCTACGGCGGTCGTTTCCGCTTTAACGGGTAAGCCGGTAAGAAATGAAGTGGGCATGACAGGAGAAATTACTCTCCGGGGGAAAGTTTTAGAAATTGGCGGGGTAAAAGAAAAGGTTTTGGCCGCTCACCGCGCCGGCTTAAAAAAGGTAGTTTTGCCCAAAAGTAATAAAAAGGATCTAGAAGATATTCCGGAAAGAATAAGGAGAGAAATGAAGTTTGTTTTTGTGGAGAATTTAGATGAAGTTTTTGGAGAGGTTTTGGTAGAGCATAAAAAAAGGCCGGAAACAAAAACAAAATAAGGAAAATTTGGGAAGTTAAATTAAGAATTTGCGGCTGGGACATAATTCGTCATTCCGACGAAAGTGTCATCCTGATGGCAGATTGTATTTTCTTCATTTTCTCTTATTTTTTCTTTGCTCTTTTTCTAAAAGCTTGGCCGCTTTTTCCCTTATTCCGGCTGTTCGCGTTAACACTGTTAACGATTGCCTGCCGGCCCTAACCTCTTCAATTAAATAAATTAATGAGGCGGGGCTTATGAAATTCCCCCGCGAATCTTGAACTCCGCCTAATTCTTCTAATTTCCGATAAAGCTGTCCAAAGTTTTTTGCGTCGCTAATCTTACGAACAGGTTTATTGAGGCGAAGCAGCTCGGTCAGGGGAACCTCTTTACTCATTATTTTGCCTTTTTCTCCCTCGACCTGCCTAATGACGACTGCTTTTCCTTCTTCAACAGATGCTACGATCCAGCCGGTTTCAATAGCGCCACTGCTTCTTTGGACCACCACTTGTGAGCCGCTCTCTATTTTAAATTTTGGTCGTCTCTTAGATTTCTCCGGTTCCATAGAAGTTTCAGGCCTTGCTGGTATTGTAAAGACAACTGCTGTCATATCATCTTTTTGGGCACGAGGATGGGATGATAGGCTTCTTTTTTGCGCTTTTTTGACTAATATTTTTGCTGCTCTCTTATTGCTTTTGGTTTTAAGAATTATTCTCCTTATCTCCGGATCGGTAAGATTGCCAGTGATGCCATCGGAACAAAGGAGAATGCGGTCTCCCGGTTCTACCGGAAAAACATAAAAGGTAGGGGTGGGGGTTGGTTCATTTCCATCCAGCGCTCGGCTAATAATATCTTTCTCTTCGAAGTACGGTTTTATTTCATCAGGAAGATCTGCCGGATTATCGCAATTACTGATTGCTTCTTGCACCTGCCTGGCCAAAGGGTCGCCCCCATCGCTTCTGGCTAGACTGTCGTCAAGCGTCACTCTTTCTTGTTCTTGCTGTTTTTTGCTGAATATGTAAGCCCGGCTATTACCAATATTAGCCACGATGAGCTTTTGCTCTTCCGGTTTTTGGGGGTTTTCCCAAAGATAAGCAATGACGGCGGTGGTTGAACCGGCGCCTGGTGTTTGTCTAATTCTCTGACTGGCTGATCTTAACGCTTCGGCAAGCTGTCCTTGAACTTCCTCCGGCGAATTAGGAATAGATTGTTCGGATAAATAATCCCTCACAGCATTTTCAGCTGAGATAGCGGCTTCTTTGCCGCCGGGCTCTCCGCCAACACCGTCAAAGACGGCAAAAACCCCTCTGTCCGGCATAAGCAAACAGGAATCTTCGTTTCTTTCGGGGTGTTGAAAACTGGCTTCGGTTTCCCAGCCAAAGGCTACCCGTGGTGAAGGTTTCCCCTTTTCCTTTTTTAGACCGATTTCTCCTCGAAGAAAGTTAAAAATAGTTTCTGGCATTTGTTTTTGTTTTTTTAAGTAGCCCCATCGGGATTTGAACCCGAATTGCCAGGATGAGAACCTGGTGTCCTAACCGTTAGACGATAGGGCCTTTTAAAGTTAAAAGTCCAAAGTATAAAAATCTCAAAACTCAAATGGCAAATGTTAAAACTACAACTCAAAACTTAAATCTGAAAACACTTTTAAGTCTTAAAAAGTTTTGACATTTACCATTTAGTTTTGCGTTTTACCATTTGAGTTTTAAGATTTTATTTAGGTTTTGATCTTTGATTTTTGCATTTTGATTTTTCTTATTATATCTTTTTTATTTTTTCTTGACAAGGAGGGGATAAAGTAATATAATCCCTTCGTTCTCTAAATTAAATTTCGGGCAGAGAACGCCTTTTTAATCTACGGGAAAAGAGCCTCTTTTAAGTTATTTTAGCTGCTTTTTTATAGAATGGACAAGAAAATTTTGACTCCTGAAGGATTTCGTGATCTTCAGGGGAAATTGAACCAGTTAAGGAAAAAACGCCCGGCAATTTTGGACCGTTTGGAACATGCACGGAGTATGGGTGATTTGGCGGAGAACAGCGAATATACTCAGGCTAAGCAAGATTTAGAATTTTTGGATCACCAAATTGACGAATTAGAAGAAAAAATTATCCAATCGCGAGTAGTTGGCAACGAGGCTCAAAATGGCCAGGTAAAGATTGGCAGTCAGGTGGAGATGATTTTGGGTCAGAAGCCGATCGTTTTGTCAGTGGTAGGTGATGATGAGGGCAACCCATTAGCAGCAAAGATTTCTTATTCTTCACCTTTAGGTCAAGCTCTGCTAGGCAAAAAAGCAGGGCAGGAGGTTGTTTTAAAGACCCCGGCAGGAGAAGAATTAGTTTACCAGATTAAAAAAGTTAGTTAAAGGAGAAAGTTTTGTGCTAAACTAAGGTTTGAGATGAATGCGCGCTTGGGAAAGATTCGCCAGGAGAGAATTAAAAAACTTCAGGAGTGGCGCCATCTTGGCGTTGACCCCTTTCCTCCTCGACTCCCCAAAAGAGAGCTAATAGAAAAAGCCAGGGGGGAAAAAGGAAAAAAAGTGAGTGTTTGCGGGCGGATTAGGGCTTGGCGTGGTCATGGTGGTTCTTCTTTTGCCGATCTTTATGATCAAAGCGGTAAGATCCAGCTTTTTTTCAGCCGTCGCGATTTGGGGGAGGAAAATTATCACCATCTTGATCTTTTAGATATTGGTGATTTTCTTTTCGTCCGGGGAGAAGTTTTTGAAACAAAGAAGGGAGAAATTAGCGTTAAAGTTTCCTCTTATCAGCTTTTGGCTAAATCTTTACGTCCTTTGCCGGGTAAATGGCGAGGATTAAAAGATATTGAGCTACGATGCCGTAAGCGTTATCTGGATCTTCTGATTAACCCCGCTTCTTTTGATGTTTTTCTTAAAAGAAGCCAGACAGTGAGTTTTGTCCGCTCTTTTTTGGAAAAAGAAGGGTTTTTGGAGGTCGAAACGCCTACTCTTCAGCCGCTTTATGGCGGTGCTTCCGCGCGGCCGTTTGTTACCCACCACCATGCCCTAGATGTTGATCTTTACCTGAAAGTTTCCGATGAGCTTTATCTTAAACGCCTGATTATTGGTGGGATAGAAAAGGTTTTTGAAATTGATCATAACTTTCGCAACGAGGGAATTGACAAGCATCATAATCCGGAATTTACGATGATGGAATGCTACTGGGCGTATGCTGATTACCATGATATGATGAGGCTGACAGAAGAGCTTTTTTCCCGGGTGGCCAAAGAGGTTTTAGGGGAAACCATAATTTCTTATCACGGCCATAAAATTAATTTAAAGACGCCTTGGGAAAGGATAAGCATGGCGGAGGCAATTAAGCATTATTTGGGTTGGGACCCTCAAAAGATAAGCGACCGAGAATTAAAGAAAAAGCTAGCGCAAAAAAAGATGATTCTTCCGGGTGAATTTAATCGGGGGCAGGCAATGGCGGCTCTTTTCGAGGAGGTTGAGCCCTATTTAGTTCAACCTACTTTTATCTACGATTATCCCAAAGAGACAACGATGCTGTGCAAGTTGAAGCCAGAAAATCCCGACTTAATTGAACGCTTTGAGCCTTATATTGCCGGCATGGAAGTAGGTAATGCCTATTCGGAATTAAATGATCCGCTTTTACAGCGGGAATTTTTTGCCGATCAGGTAGAGAGGAAAAAAGCTGGCGATGAAGAAGCCACGCCAATGGATGAAGATTTTCTTGAGGCCATGGAGTATGGAATGCCCCCCACCGGCGGGCTGGGGATTGGTATTGACCGGATGATAATGCTTTTAACAGGCCAGGAAAATATTCGCGATGTTATCCTTTTCCCGACGCTAAGGCCGAAGAAAGAATAAAGACAGTATAAAGTCAAAAGTTAAAATGCAAAAGTCAAAATTTCAAGTTAAAAGTTAAAAGTTTTTTTTGTTTTACTTTTGAATTTTTACTTGTACTTTTAACTTTTGAATTTTAACTTTTGACTTTTCTAAGCAATTAAGCAATTCAATAAGTGAATAATTTATTTTATCTATGATTACCCGTGAGGAAGCCTTAGGGCTTTTGGAAGAAAATCTTTCCAACCATAATTTAATAAAACATAGTTTAGCCTCGGAAGCAGTGTTGCGGGCGTTGGCTTCTCGTCTAGGGGAAAATGAAGAAGAATGGGGTTTGGCTGGACTTTTGCATGACCTGGATGCCCAAATTGCTTCTCCTCAGGAGCACGGCTTGAAAACCGTGGCTATTTTAGGGGAAAAAATTAATCCGGCAATGGCGCAGGCGATAAAATCTCATAACCAGCCTTTTAATGGTATTAAACGGGAGACAAAATTTGATAACGCTTTGGCGGCGGGGGAGACAATTACGGGCCTAATTGTTGCCGCAACGTTAGTTCTGCCAAGCAAGAAATTGGCCGATTTAAAATTGGCAAGTGTTTTGAAAAGATTTGAGGAAAAGCATTTCGCCGCCGGCGCCAGAAGAGAAGATATTGCTCTGTGTGAAAAATTGGGGCTAAGCTTGGAAGAATTTGCCGACCTTGCCCTTAAGGCAATGCAGGGGATAAGCGAAGAATTAGGGTTATAATTGATTATTGAATTACTCAGCGACTTAGAAAAGTCAAAAGTTAAAATTTTCCGCCCAAGGCGGATCCGTCTCTGGCGGAAAAAGTCAAAAGTGCAAGTAAAAATTCAAAAGTAGCAAGGCAAAGAAACTTTTAACTTTTGAATTTTGAATTATCTTTATGCTTTCTATTGATTTTGTTCGTCAAAACAAGGAGTTAGTTAAAAAGGCAGCAAGCGAGAAGCAGCTTGATCCTAAAGTGGTGGATCAACTTTTAGATGCTGATGCTAAAAGGCGGGAGTTAATTCAGAAAATAGAAGCTTTACGGCAACAAAGAAAGATTGCTTCCCAAGAGAGAGAGATCGAAGAAGGGAAAAAGATAAAAGAAGAGTTGGGAAAGCTTGAGCCAGAGCTAAAAAAAATTGAAAAAGAATATAGGAAGCTGATGTTTTTGGTTCCCAATATCCCTTCTCCTGACACACCAGAAGATGATCAGGAAATTTACCGGTGGGGTGATAAGCCAAAATTTAATTTTGCTCCTCTTTCTCATCTTGAATTAGGGGAAAAACTAGATTTAATTGATCTTAAAAAAGGCGCCAAAACTGCTGGCTTCCGGGGTTATTACCTTAAGAACGAGGCAGCCCAGCTTCATTTTGCCCTTCTTTTTTATTCGTGGCAGAAAATTATCAGTAAAGGTTTTACGCCATTTTTGCCACCGACGATTTTGCGGGAATTTACTCTTTTAGGGAGCGGCCATTTTCCTTTTGGCCGTGAGGATATTTATCAAATTGCCAATCCCGGCAAACTTGAAAGTGGGGAGAAAATAAGCGAACCTTTGTTCTTGGCCGGCACGGCTGAGCCATCGCTTTTAGCTTATTTTGCCAACGAAACTTTAAGAGAAGAAGATTTGCCGGTTAAAGTTTGCGGCTGGACGCAGTGCTATCGCTCTGAGGTAGGCAGTTATGGCCGGGACACACAAGGGATTTATCGGATTCATGAGTTTATGAAAGTGGAGCAAGTGGTTTTGTGCCAGGGAGACGAAAAAGTTTCGGACGAGTGGTTGGAAAAAATGCGTATTTATTCGGAGGAAATATTGCGTGACCTAAAGCTTCCTTATCGGGTTATTCAGGTAGGGAAAAAAGAGATGGGGGCGGGGAAGCGAAAAATGTATGACCTGGAAACCTGGATGCCATCTCGTCATGCTTATGGAGAAACCCATTCTGATTCTAATTTAACTGACTGGCAAGCGCGAAGGCTAAATATTAAATACCGGAGCAAGAAAGGAGAGATTAAGTTTGTTCATTGCCTTAATAATACCGTTTTGGCCTCGCCGCGGATTTTAATTGCCATTTTAGAAAACTATCAACAGAAAGACGGTTCGATTTTAGTCCCCGAAGTTTTGCAAGGATTAGTAGGGAAGGAGAGAATCACTCGCTAGACGACGTTATTTAGCCTCAATTCGTGGTATATTATCCCCAAAGAATAGGCTTTTCCTGTTTCTTGCTTGATAGCCAAATTACTATAGACACTCCATTGCTACATAGCAATGGAGTAAAAGTTAAAAAACAGAGAGAAAAGAAGTTATTGCATTTTTTAATCTTAAAAGCAGAGGCGCAAAACCCATTAACTCCCGTCGGGGATTAATGGGGTGCCATGGAGCTTTTTGCCGCCAATTAGGCCGGTAATTTTAATGGGGATGATTTTTGGTTCTAGTTTTTTAGAGGTGGCAATTTCTGTTTCCCAAAAATTTTCTGTCAAACCATGCCAGTTTTTCCCTTTTTTTCCTAAAATCAGGCAGTTTAATTTTTTGCCGATAAGTTTTTTGCCCTCCTCTTGACGAATCTTTTCTGTTAGGACGCGTACCTTCTGGCTTCTCTCTTTTTTAATTTCTTGGGGAACTTCTTCCCAGAGACCATTTTTTATCATTTTGTCGGCAGTGGTTCCCGGTCGGGCAGAAAAACGGAAAGTATGGGCAAAGGCAATTTTCGTCTCTTTAATATATTGCAGTGTTTGTTGAAAATCTTCTTCCGTTTCCCCCGGAAAGCCAACAAGGATGTCACTGCGCAAATTAAATTCAGGGACTTCTTGTTTTATATATTGTAGTAGCTTTTTTGTTTTTTCTAGATTAGTTTTCGGCCGATTCATTAGCTGGTGAAGACGAGAGGAACCGGTTTGAAGAGCAAGATGAAAATAGAGAGAAAGGCGTTTTTCGCTGTGGTAGTCTTTTAAATAAGTTTCTACTAGGGCTGGCGTAATTAAGTTGGGGGTAAGGGAGCTCAGGGAAAGCCGAGTCAGTCTTGTTTTTTTTAAGATTAAGTTAATAAGATCATTTAGCCTGTCATGGGTTTTTAAGTCTTGGCCGAAAGAGGAAAGGTTAATCCCGCATAAAATCACTTCCTGAACGCCTTGGTTAACCAGTCGATTAATCTCTTTAATAATTTCTTGCGGTGGTCTGCTTTGAAGTTTCGGCCGCAAAAAAGGGACAAGACAAAATGAACAATATTGCTGGCAGCCGTCTTGAATTTTTACCCACTCTCGGATTGGTGTTTCCCGGCTTGAGAAAATTCTTTTTTTTCTGGCAAGAAATGGAAATCGCGAGGTGATAATTGAGGGGATTTTTTCTTTGTCAAGATTATCGATAAAAAGATCGGCGGCGGGCAAGTTTATCCCTAATTTTTTTTGGGTTTCAACGGCACAGCCGGTAACAACCAAAAAACTTTTTGGGAATTCTCGTTTAAGGTGGTTGATAGCTTGTCGTGTTTCATGCTCAGCTTTTTGAGTAACGGCGCATGTGTTTAAAATGATCAAGTCGGGGGCAATTTTATCTTCAGCGCCAAACAGGGTAAAGCCTTTGTTGATTAGTTCTTCCTGGATTCTTTTGCTTTCTGCCCGATTAACCCGGCAGCCAAAGTTTTGGATGGAAAAAGTAGGAGAAGACATGAGATAAAATTAAAAGTCCAAAGTTAAAAGTTAAAAATTAAAAGTCAAAAATTCCCGCCCAAGGCGGGTCCGCCATGGGCGGAAAAAGTCAAAAGTTAAAAGTAAAAGAACAGATCAAAGAACAAAAATCAAAATGTCCCCCTAGGGCGGGGCGCCTCTGGCGGAAAAAGTATAAAAATCTCAAAACTCAAATGGCAAAACGCAAAACTAAATGGTAAATGTCAAAACTTTTAAGACTTAAAAGCGTTTTCAGATTTGAGCGCTGAAATCCTGTGATTTTTTGCTGCCAGCAAATGTAAGCTTATTGTGGCTGGGACATAAATGTTATTTTGAGCCCGCCTTGGCGGGGGGAGAATCCCCTTGTATGAGATTCTTCAGTCGCTTACGCTCCTTCAGAATGACAGAAAAAGAATTATGTCCCAGCCACACTATTATATATCATCAGCTTAGTTTAAAGATGGGTTATAATTAGAGTGGGCTAAATAAAAATTTTTAATTTTGAATTGTCATTTTGCATTTTGACTTTTGAATTTTGATTTTTTAACTTTAAGACCTTAGAATTTTTACCGATTTTGAGTTAGATTTTTAGCAAAACAAAAAAATATTATTTAAATTAAGTTATGCTTTCTTTTCTTAAAAACATTTTTGATGTTCAGGCGGCGGAGATTAAGCGCTTTTCCAAACTAGTGGAGAAAATTAATTTACAAGAAGAGGCGGTTAAGAAATTAAGCGACAAGGCGCTGGCGGCTAAGACGAAAGAGTTTACTTCTCGTCTGGAAAAAGAGCCGTTGGAATCTTTATTGACGGAGGCTTTTGCGGTGGTGCGCGAGGCATCGCGGCGAACGATTGGCTTGCGTCATTTTGATGTTCAGCTGGTGGCGGCGGCGGCTCTTTTTGAAGGCAAAATTGCCGAGCAGAAAACCGGCGAGGGAAAAACTTTATCAGCCACGCCGGCGCTTTACCTTCGGGCGCTGGCAGGTAAGGGAGCGCATTTGGTAACCGTTAATGATTATTTGGCGCGGCGTGATGCGGGCTGGATGGGGCCAATATTCCATTTTTTGGGATTTTCGGTGGGCTGTTTAGTTCACGATCAGGCTTTTTTATTTGATCCTAATTTTTCTCAAGAAGCTGATGACCAGCGTTTGTCCCATTTGCGGCCGGTTTCAAGAAAAGAGGCTTATCAAGCGGATATTACTTATGGGACGAACAACGAGTTTGGCTTTGATTATCTTCGCGATAATTTAGTTTTCAATCTGCCCGATAAATCGCAGCGGGGTCATTATTTTGCGGTGGTAGACGAAGTTGACTTTGCCTTAATTGACGAGGCGAGAACCCCTTTGATTATTTCTTCTCCTGAGCTTGAAGCGACCGATAAATATTATCAGTTTGCCCGGTTGGCCCGGGAGCTTAATAATGGGATTGATTATAAGGTTGATGAGGAAGCCAAGAATGTGCTTTTGACTGATCACGGCATTTCGAAGGTGGAAAAACGCCTCGGGGTGGAGAATCTTTATGAAAAAGATTTTGAAAGCATCCACCATTTAGAAAACGCCCTCAAGGCTAAGGAACTTTTTCGTCTTAACCGCGATTATGTAATTAAAGATGGCGAAGCGGTGATTGTGGATGAATTTACCGGCCGGTTAATGTTTGGCAGGCGCTGGTCGGCGGGTTTGCATCAGGCGGTGGAGGCAAAAGAAGGGGTGAAAATCCAGCAGGAGTCAAAAACCTTAGCGACGATTTCTTTTCAGAATTACTTTCGTCTTTATGAAGTTCTGTCGGGGATGACAGGAACGGCCTATACCTCTCGAGAAGAGTTTAAGAAAATTTACGGCTTGGATACGCTGGTTATTCCTACTTATAAACCGATTAGAAGAATTGACCACCCTGACGCCATTTTTAAAACGCAACGGGCCAAATACACGGCGGTGGCTAACAAAGTGGAAGAGCTTCATAAAAAAGGCCAGCCGGTTTTGGTGGGGACAACTTCGATTGAGAAAAATGAGATCGTTTCAAGGCTTTTGGCCCATAAGGGTATTCCCCATCAGGTTTTAAATGCCAAAAACCATGAGAAGGAAGCGGGTGTGATTTCCCAGGCTGGGAAAAAGGGGGCGGTGACGGTGGCGACCAATATGGCCGGGAGGGGAGTAGATATTGTTTTGGGTGGAGAACCACCAAAAGAAAGTCAAAAGTCCCCGCCCAAGGCGGGTCCGCCTCTGGCGGAAAAAGTCCCCGCCCAAGGCGGGTCCGCCTCTGGCGGAAAAAGTTCAAAGCCAGAAAGACAGAATAGTAAAGAGGAGCAGCTAAGATGGCAGAAGGAGCATGAGGAAGTAATAAATCTGGGAGGGCTGTTTGTTTTAGGAACAGAGCGGCATGAAGCGAGGCGGATTGATAATCAACTACGCGGCCGTGCGGGTCGTTTGGGCGATCCGGGCGCTTCCCAGTTTTTTATTGCCCTAGACGATGATATGATGCGCGTTTTTGGTGGGGAGCAAATTGCCGGCTTGATGACCCGCTTTAATTTCCCCGATGACGTGCCGATTGAAAACAGCTTAATTAGCCGCTCTTTGGATCAGATTCAAGCCAAGGTAGAAAGCGTAAATTTTGATGCCCGTCGTTATCTGGTTGAATATGATGATGTTATCAATAAGCAGCGGGAAGTTATTTATAAAATTAGGGATAAAGTTTTGCTTTGGGAGGAAGAAAAGAATTTTGCTGCTCTTAAAAAAGCAGTTTTGGAAAAAGTCAATCAAGAGCTGGAGGGGTTGGTTGATCGTTGTACTGATTATGCTAACGGCGAGAAAGGAAGGGTTGACGAGGGCGCCTTGTTGAATGAAGTTTTGGAAATTATCCCCCTTCAGGATAAAGCAAGCTTAGGGAAAGAAATTCATCAGCAAGAGGCGGAGACGGTTAAGAAAATCTTGCATAATTTAGCCGAAAATTCCTGGCAAATGCTTGAGGAAAAAATAGGCAAGGATAATCTTCTTACCCTGGGCAAGTGGGTTTATCTTTCAACGATTGATCGTTTTTGGACAGAGCATCTTGATAATATGGAGGCTTTGCGGGAAGGGATTTCGCTACGAGCTTATGGTCAGGAAAATCCTTTGGCGGCTTACAAAAAAGAGGCCTTTGAGGCTTTTGAAAAATTAATGGCGGAGGTTGACTATCAGGTGAGCCGGCGGATTTTGCGCCTTGAGGTGAGAGAGCCTTCTTTTGTTTCCCCTTTCTCGGGTTTGGTTACTAACGCCGATCATTCTGACGGAATGGGGCTGGTTTCTGCTAATTTTGTGGGGCCATCAAGAAATGTTTCCCAGCCATTAGCGCCACGCCCTAAAACCCCAGGCCGTAATGATCTTTGCCCCTGCGGCAGCGGAAAAAAGTATAAGAAATGCTGTTATCCGAAATACGGGTAAAAAAAATTCAAAATTCAAAAGTAAAAATGCAAAATTACAAGTCAAAAGTTAAAAGTTTTTTTTGCTTCACTTTTTAATTTTAACTTGCACTTTTGACTTTTGAATTTTGAATTATAACTTTAGCCTTTACACTTTAAATTTTTTATAGCAGTATGAGGACTTTTTCGTTTATAATCTTTTTAACTATTTATGGATAAAGAAGAGCTGCCAAGCCGTTTAAAAAATTTGGAGGAAAAGCTTAGCTTTGAGGCAAAGAAGAAACGTCTTGTTGAGCTTAGAAAAGAAAGCGAGAATCCCGCTCTTTGGCAAGATCACCAGCGGGCAGCCGAAATAATGAAAGAGTTAGCTGATTTACAAAAGGAAGTGGAGACAATGGAAATGGCGGCTCTTTTTATTGAAGAAGGAGAGTGGGGGGAGGCTGAGAATTTACTGTCGCAATTAGAAAAAGAGCTTTACTTTTCCGGCCCCTATGACCGGGGAGGAGCCATAGTTACTATTCAGGCGGGGCAGGGGGGAACAGAGGCGATGGATTGGGCGGGGATGCTGGAGCGAATGTACCAGCGTTTTTTTGAAAAAAGGGGTTGGCGATATGAGATTTTGGATCGTTCTGTAGGCGAGGAAGCGGGGATTAAGGGCGTTACTATGAAAGTAGAAGGGAAAAATATTTATGGCGCCCTTAAGCATGAACAAGGGGCCCATCGCCTAGTGCGTCAGTCTCCTTTTAATGCTGATAAATTGCGTCAAACTTCTTTTGCGCGGGTGGAGGTTTTCCCTATTCTTCCCAAGGATGATTTTGAAATTAATGAAGATGAAATCGAATTTGAGGCTTTTCGGGCCGGTGGTCATGGTGGGCAAAATGTTAACAAGGTAGCCACAGCGGTGCGTTTACGCCATAAGCCGACAGGCATTGTCGTTTCTTGCCAGTCGCAGCGTTATCAGGCGCAAAATCGGGAACTGGCCATGGATCTTTTACGCCAAAAGCTTTGGGCGCTTCAAGAAGAAGAAAGGGAGAAAAAAGAAGCTCAAATCCGCGGTGAATATCACGCTCCCAGTTGGGGCCAGCAAATCAGGTCTTATGTTTTACACCCCTATAAAATGGTGAAAGACTTGCGTACTGGTTACCAAACAAGCAATGCGGAAGCAGTCTTAGATGGTAATTTAGATTGTTTAATTGATGAAGAAATTAAAATCTTGGCAAGATAAAAAAATTATGTTATAGTGGGTTCAAACAATTAAAAAACATGGCAGAAGAAGAAACTTATCTAATAAACGAGTCAGGAGAAAATCAAGAAACACCAAAAGGGGAAGGGAGAGAAGAAAACTTTTTTTCCTCTCCCAAGGGGAAAATTATCGCCGCGGTAGTGGCGGTGGTGGTAATTGGCTTGGGTGTTTTGACGGGAAAATCTTTAGCTAAACCAGGAGAGAAGGAAATAAAAACGGTAGTTTCTGGGGTAGCTGAGGGGGAGGAAGTAAGGGCGGGGATGGAGTTAGGCCTTCCCGATGCCCAGAAAACATTTAAAGATAGCGCGATTGGGGTCGTAAGAGAAGGGGGGGTTGACGGCGAAGGAACCCATCATTTGGAGCGCGAAGGCGGTCCTTCGCAGAATGTTTATCTTACTTCTTCAACGGTAGACCTAAGCCAGCTGGTGAATCATAAAGTCCAAGTTTGGGGAGAGACTTTTGCCAGCCAGAAAGCAGGCTGGTTTATGGATGTTGTTAAAGTAAAAGTTCTAGAATAGAAAAAATGTCTCCTTATAATGATGACTGCCGAGGAAAACGAAACAGCGGAAAATAAAAAGAAGCCGGTGGTGAGATTGGAGAAAGTAGGGAAAAAATTTGGTCCGCTGACAATTTTTGAAGAAATTACTTTTTCTCTTTTCCCCGGGGAATTTGCTTTTTTGGTAGGGCCTTCAGGGTCGGGAAAAACAACCCTTCTTCGTTTAATTTACCGTGAACTTTTGCCAAGCACGGGGGAAATTTTTTTGGACGAGGAAAAAATTTCCGAGAAAATTTCGGGGCGGAGACTTTGTGAGATAAGGAGAAAAATTGGTCGGGTTTTCCAGGATTTGAAGATAATTCAGGACCGGACCGCTTGGGAAAATCTGATGCTGGCTTTCCAAATCTTGGGAAAAAACGAGAAGGAAGCAAGAAGTGAAATGGAGGAAATTTTGACACTGGTTGGTCTTGGGGAAAGGATAAATCTTTTCCCCAATCAGCTGTCAGAGGGAGAAAAGCAGCGGCTGGGAATTGCCCGGGCTTTGGTAGGGGAACCGGAAATTCTTTTAGTTGATGAGCCGACTAGTAATTTGGATCCGGCCAACACCTGGCAAATTATGAAGCTTTTAGACAAAATCAACAGAAGGGGGATTGCGGTTTTGTTATCTACCCACGATGAAGATCTGGTAAACTCTTTACAAAAAAGAGTGATTGAGCTTGGAGAAGGAAAATTATTAAGAGACGAGCCAAAAGGAGGTTACGCGTCAAAATGAATAGCTTTAAAACAGCCCTAAACCATATTCGCCGTTCTCCCTACCAGACGGTTTTGATTATTTTGGTTTTGTTTTTTTCCTTTTTTCTTTTAACCTCTTTTGCCGTTTTAGCTTTTGCTTCGCAAAAAATTCTGACCTTTTTTGAGGCCAAACCGCAGGCAATCGCTTATTTAAAAGATGAAGCGACAGCCGAGCAGGTGCAGGCGGTTATTGATAAACTTAAGACCACAGGGAAGGTTAAGGAGATAAAATATGTTTCTAAAGAAGAAGCGCTCAAAATTTATCAGGAGGCCAACAAGGATAATCCTCTGCTTTTGGAGATGGTGACCGCCGACATTCTGCCGGCAAGTTTAGAAATTTCTGCCACTAATATTGCCTATCTTGAGGAGTTGGCTTCTATTTTAGAGCAAGAAGAGATTGTTTCTGTTTCCGAAAGCGGCAGAAAAGAAATTGATTTTGCCAAGGACATTGCCACCTCGCTGCGGCAGTGGACACAGACAATTAGAAAAGTGGGAATAGGCTTGGGCGCTTTTTTGGTAGCGGAGTGCTTTTTGCTTATCTTGGTAATTACCTCGATGAAAATTGCCCTGAGACGTGAGGAAGTAGAAATTGTCCGTCTTTTAGGTGGCTCTTCTTGGTTTGCGCGCCTGCCGTTTTTGCTCGAAGGGGCGATTTATGGTTTTTTTGGTTCACTTTTGGGAGCGGGGGCAACCTATTTGCTTTTAAGTCAGGGCGGAAAAACAGCCGAGCAATTTTTAGGAAATATTGGTATTTTCCCTCTGCCATCTTCTTTTCTCTTGGCGCTTTTTGGGGGAAACGTCATTTTTGCTTCTTTTCTTTGTTCCCTGGCCAGTTTTACCGCTACGAGACGATACCTAAAATAGCTTCGCGTTTTCTTTTTCAGCAAGGAGGATTTTTGCAAAAGGCGGCCGAAGTGTGGCATAATGGAAGAAAAATTAAAAGTCAAAAGTTAAAAGTTAAAAGTCCAAGTAAAAATTCAAAAGTGAAGCAAAAAAAACTTTTGACTTTTAACTTGCAATTTTGAATTTTGCATTTTGACTTTTGAATTTATAACTTATTGTTTATTCAATTAAATGTTTTTAAAAATGGAAAATATGAGGAAAAGAAAAAAGCTGTTTTGGTTTCTTTTTGCCGTTTTCGTCGGTTTTTTTCTTTGCGCCTGCTCAACGGTTTTAGCTGATGAGGTGAGCGATAAGTTTAACAATTTGCAGAACCAAATTAGTGATTTGGAAAAAAAGCTTGAGGAAACGCGGGGACAGAAACAAACTCTTTCTTCCCAAATCGCCTATATGAATCAGCAAATCCAAATTGCCCAGCTAAAAATTAACCAAACTCAAGCCCAAATAAGTACCCTGGAGGAAGAAATTGACGATCTTTCTTTGAAAATTGATCGTCTGGATGTTTCTTTGGATAAGCTTTCCCAACTCCTTCTGTGTCGGGTGGTAGAGACTTATAAAAAAGGCCAGACAGAACCGGCCCTGCTTCTTTTCGCCGCTGATGATATGAGCCAATTTTTAACCAATTATCGTTATCTTCAAGAAGCGCAAAAGCATGATAAGGCCTTAATCTTGGCGGTACAGGAAGCGCGCAATAACTTTGATGCCCAAAAAACGCTCAAAGAAGAAAAACAAGCGGAGCTGGAGAAATTGAGAGCTCAACTTCAACAGCAAAATAATCTCTTGGCTCAGCAGAAAGCGGACAAAGAACATCTTTTGGCGGTAACTAAAAGCAATGAAGCTTTATATCAACAGATGCTTGCTAATGCTTTGGCGGAGCTTCAAGCCATTCAGGCGATTGTAGCTGGCAGAGGAGAAGAAAAAGAAGTTGGAGCGGTAAAACAGGGGGAAAAAATTGCCACGGTTATTCAGGGTAAATCTTCCTGCTCGACGGGAACGCATTTGCATTTTGAGGTGCGGGAGGGGAGTGGCCTTAAAAATCCTTTTTCTTATCTTTCCCCGACTTCGTTAACTAATGATTCTGGTGGTGATGAATATTTTTTTGGGGGCGATTGGCCTTGGCCGTTAAGCGGTTCGATCAGATTAACTCAAGGTTTTGGCAACACCTGGTGGGTGCGTTCTGGGGGGGCGAATTATCCTTCTCATACCGGAATTGATATTGTTTCCGACAATAGCGCTGTGGCGGCAGTCAAGGAAGGAACTTTATATAACGGTTCAATTAAGTGTGGCGGTGGAAATTTATTTTATGTGAGGGTCGATCATGCCGATTCTGGCCTTGACACCTATTATCTTCATGTCAACTACGCCAAGCTTTAAAAGGGCAGGCCAGCTAAAAAACTTTATCTTTCTCGTGATTTTAATTAGTCCCGCTATTTTTGGTAAAAAACAGGGTCATTTTTTTACTCCATTGCTATGTAGTAATGGAGTAAATGGAGATTAAGATAATCTTTTCTGATAAATCTATTATTTTTGCCCCGAAATGCTCTAAGGCATTTCAGGGGTCAATCAGCCTAAGATGTAAAAATAAAATTTTCTTCTTGATAAAAAGAATTTGGTTTTTAATAATGAGAATATTGTGGGCAAAAAGAGAATCTTTTTTCTTTTATCGGGAGCGGCTATCTTCTTTTTTTTAGCAAAAGAGGTGTTGGCAATCAATTTTGGCGATGTGGTTATTAATGAGGTAATGTGGATGGGAACTGCAGCATCGTTCAGCGACGAGTGGATAGAGCTTTTCAATCTAACTGATAAGGAAATAAGTTTATCTGGCTGGATTTTAGCCGCGGAAGATAACACTCCATATATAAACTTAGAGGGAAAGATTGGGCCACAAGCATTTTTTCTATTAGAGAGAAGCGATGATCAAACAGTTAGTAATGTCCCCGCTGACCAAATTTATACAGGTGATTTAAATAATAACGGCGAACATTTATTTTTATTTTTAAAAAATGATCAGTCTCAAGTTATTATTGATGAACTTAATGCTTCTAGGGGTTGGCCTGCAGGAAGTAATGATTTAAAGGCAAGTATGGCTCGGCAGAGTGATGGTGGCTGGTTGACAAGTGATGTTGGCCAAGGTAAAGATGCTAATGGTGATTTTATAAATGGGACACCCCGAGAGGCGAACAGGTTCTTGCCTACACCAACATTAACTCCGCCACCGACGTTGATAATATCGCCTTCACCTGCCCCCTCCGCCCCTACCCCAACAACGCCGATAACGGCAACATCTGTTCTCTCTCCGACAAAAGTGCCTACTCCCTCCTTGGCTTCGGCAAAGGCAACTTACCAAATTAACGAAGTGAGAAATGAGAAAGGAGAAGCTCTTTCCAGTGTTAAGATTTATGTTGATGATCAATACATCCATCATTATGCGCCGGAAGTTTTAGAATTTTGCGACGCTTGCTTCTGCGATAGTGAGAAAAAAGTTGCCTGCGGTTTTGGTGAACACACTATTAGGCTTGAGAAAAATGGTTATCAAGATTGGGAAGAAGAAAAAACGATTGAAGTAGGGAATTCTTATCTTGTTAACCCCGTGATGATTTTTCCCTTCTTGACGCTTACCCCCACTGCTGTGTCGATGCTGACACCGTCGTCAAAAGCAGAAAAAGAAGAAAATCTTTTGCCAACAATAACCTCTTTATTAAGCCCTAATTTTTCCCCTTCACCGTTTTTATTTTTAAATAATTTTTCTCTTTTGCCTAAGAAGCTTGTTGGTAAAGAAGAAGAGATAGCTAACGTTAACGAGGCGGGCCAGGTTTTAGGAGAACAGGAAGAAAAAGAAAAGCAAACCCCTGACTGGTATTTTGTGGTTGGCGCTTTTTATTTGGGCACTTCCGGCTGGCGCTTATCAAGGAAAAGTGGTGATGATATAATGGAAAAGTTGGATTTTAAAGAGGAAAAATGAAAAAAGCCATTTCTTTTCTTAACCGTTTTTTGCCGCCTGTCTTGGTGATGGCTTTAATTTTTTATCTTTCTTCTCGCTCTTCTTTTTCAGTTTCCCAAAATTTTTGGTTAAATTTTTTTGTTTTTAAAACCTTACATTTTTTGGAGTTTGGGTTTTTATTTTTGCTTTGGGTACGCGCCTTTGCTGGCAAAAAAAATCGCTTTTGGCTGGCTTTTCTTTTAAGTTTTTTTTGGGCGCTAACCGATGAGGTTCACCAGCTTTTTGTCCCTACACGGGAAGGAACAATCCGTGATATGCTTATTGATACGGCCGGCATTTTATTTTTTTGGTGGCTTTTATGGAGTATCTTACCAAAAGCGCCCAAGAAACTAAAAGATTGGGCAAAAAAATTGGCGCTAGTCTAGAACCCGGTGATGTTTTGGCTTGCTTTGGCGAGCTGGGGGGTGGGAAAACCACTTTTCTTCAGGGAGTGGCTCAATCGTTAGGGGTAAGGGAACGAATTTTGAGCCCTACTTTTATTCTTATGCGCCAATATGAACTGCCTTTTAGCAAAAGAGGGATCGAAAGATTTTACCACTGGGACTGGTACCGAATTCATGGAGAAAAGGAGGCCTTGGCAGCAGGATTTAATGAGAATCTTCTTGATCAAAAAGCAGTGGTGGCGATAGAATGGGCAGAAAACGCTCTTAAAGCTTTACCGAAGAAAAGAATCGAAGTCCATTTTGAATATGGGGAGAAGGGGGATGAAAGGAAGATAAGAATAAAAAAAAAGTATCAAGTATTAAGTATTATGTATTATGTATAAGTCAGGGACAGAAAGAAGGCAGCTCATCATTTGTAGCTGGCAACTCATAATTAATGTAGATTTTAACTTTTATTAGCTTTGTGGCAAGTATCATTTGCAATGGGGTTAGAATGATAAACATAATTATTGCGCCGCTTTAGGTTTAGAAATTAAATAATTTATTTTTTTCATTTTGCCTGCAAACTAGTCCCGTATATTGAACGGGCAGTTAATTCTTGAATTTTTTATACTTAATACTTAATACTTAATACATGATACTCTTTCTTGATACCACCAATAACCAGAAAGTTTTTCTAAAAATTGGCAGGAAAGCCACTACAATAGATAAAAGCGAAGATTTATTAGGAGCAATAGAAAGTTTATTAAATAAAAGTGGCTATACAATGGACGATATTAGCGCGATAGAAATTAATACCGGTCCGGGTTCTTTTACTGGTCTGCGAATCGGCCTAACCATTGCCAATGTTTGGGGTTGGTTTAAGAAAATTAAGATCAATGGTCATTTGATTGCCTCTGGTAATTTTATCCTGCCAAAGTATGAATAAGAAGCTAATCTTTTGTTCTCTATTTATTTTTTCCATATTCTTCTTTTTTTCGGCCGAGGTTAATGCTTCCTCTCCTATCTCTGCTTGGGATTTTAGTTTTTACGGCGACTATTGTCGGCAAGAGAAATGGCGCTGGCTTTGTCAGATGAGTCAAACCGAACTAGCCGCTTTAAGAGAAGAAGATCGTTGGGAGCTAGTTTTGGACGATTTTTCTTCTTTTGGCGCCGACCAGGGGATAGAGTTTTTCTTTTCGCCTCTTGAAGAAAACTTTAGAAGTCCGGTTTTAACTGTGTCTTTGCGAGTGATCGGAGAGACTTTTGGTTTAGCCCGCCTAGAGGTTTATCGAGGGAATAATTGGCAGATGGTCTGGGGTGGGGTAGGCCATGATCGGCTTGTATTTAATGGCAATGAGCCTTGGCGGGAAAAGATAAGACTAGAAGAGGTTTTGGGAGATAGGTGGCAAGAAGAATTAAAAAATGGGCTGTGGGTGAGGCTTCAGGTAGGGCCGTTAGTCTCTCCAAACTATGTTTTGCCGGCAATTGATCAATTAGCGATTGTTGATGATTTTGGGGAGGAGATTTTGACGCCAACAATGGGAATAACGGTCACCCTGTCTCCGACTGCCACCGCTACTCTTTCATTATTAACTTCCACCCCGAATTTAGACCCTACCGCCATACTTACCCCCAGATTAACTGCTGCCTTAACGCCTAGCCCCGCGGTAACAACGACTCCCACAATTACTCCAATGCCGCCAACACCAACCGAAGTCTTAAAAAAGAAAGAGACGGTTTGGCTTTATCCCAAGGAAGGGGAGACCGTTTCGGGAAAAGTAGTTTTAGAGGCGATATTGAGCGAAGAGGGGAAAGAAGTAGGAACCTCAAGACAGTTTTTTTCTTGGCGGCCCTTGGGGCAAAGTTCGTGGTATCAGCTTCCAGAAAATGTTTGGCAAACCGAAAGCCTGCCTTTGGGAGAATATCAACTTCAGGCAAGGCTGACCAGCGAGGGAGGAGAGGAGAAAAGCGCTGAAATTAACGTTAATTTAGGGGTTAGAATTTTCAACGTTTTTTTAACGGGGAGAACTCTTTCTTGGCAAACCGATCGGCCCGCCTGGGGGCGAATTGTTTATGACCGCGTTTCCCATTCCATGATTAACAAAGACTATCCTAATTTTGGCTATCTTTGGGCAAGCGAGGCTACCAGTAAACAAAAACAAACCAGCCACCAGTTTACTTTCGGGCAAATTCCTACCGGCCGTTATTATTACCGCATTTTGGCCTTTGGCTCGCCGGTTTCCTATAGCGACGAATATATTTTAGAAACGGACTCCTTGTTAATTGGAGAAAAAGAAGAAGTTTTGGGACAAAAAACTAGCGCCGAGACAAGTTTTTCTTCTTCAGTAGAACCGGAGGAAGAAAAGAAAGAAGAAACACTTGATCAGGGTCAGTCCTTACCCACGAAAAACCCGTTTAGTCTTCCCCGCCTATTGGCTTTATTTTTAGCGGGGGCTTTCCTAGGGGGAACAATTATTCATTTGACAAAGAAGAAAAAATAGTCTTAAAATAATCTTAATGAGCGCCAATAAAGGTTTAAAAGATTTTTTTATTCCCAGCGAAAGCAATAACTTCCGTGCCCGTTTGCTTCATCTGCCCTTTCTGGCCGCTTTTCTCTTTTTCTTTCTCTTTTTCAAAACCGCCCTTTCCCTTTATCTCTTGGCTAACCCCGCCGTTTTGGGTTATTCTTCGCAAATTACCAGCGCCCAAGTTGTAGAATTAACAAATGAAGAAAGAAAAAAATATGGCTTATCGGCGCTAACTGTTAATCCCCTTTTGGAAGAAGCGGCTCGTCGCAAGGCGGAGGATATGTTTGCTAACGATTATTGGTCGCATCGTTCGCCAGCAGGAAAAACCCCGTGGGATTTTTTAAAGGAAGTCGATTATAGTTATGTTTACGCGGGAGAAAATTTAGCCCGTGATTTTGCTGACGCCTCGGCAGTGGTAGCGGCTTGGATGGCCTCTCCCAGCCATAAAGAAAATATTGTGGGTAAGAATTATCAAGAAATTGGGGTGGCGGTGGTAGATGGCGAGCTGGGAGGTTTGAAAACTACCTTGGTAGTGCAGATGTTTGGCACGCCGGCAAAGCTGGTGTCGCCAAAACCACAGGCACCGGTTAAGGAAATTCCGCAAGAGACGATATTGAAAACGGAAGAAAGTGGAGTGGTGCTTCCTTCGGCAGAAAGGAATAATAATCTTGGCGAAAAAGAGGGAACAATCAATCTTTTGTCTTTAGAAAAATTAGCGGTAGTTTTTTTCCTGGGATTACTCTTGGGAGTTTTAACGGTTGATAAATTGGTGGCCGAAAAACGGCAAGCGCCGCGTTTAACTGCCGATAATAATGCCCATCTTATTTTTTTGCTTTTTATCATTTTGGTGGTGGCTCTTTTGGAGGCGGGAACGATTGTGTAAGAAACCAATGGCTCAATTGCTGAATGGCCAAATTGCGTAGAAAAGTTAAAAGTTAAAAGTTAAAAGTTAAAATTACAAGTCAAAATTCAAAAGTAACAGGGCAAAGAACTTTTAACCCGCCTATCGGTGGGCGGGCTTTTGACTTGTCTACTAGCCATGCACCATACGGTGAGGGGCTAGCTGGCGGGAAACAAAAATCTTAAAACGTTTTTGAATTTTGATTTAGGCTTTGATCTTTGCTTTTTGCGTTTTGCGCTGAGATTTAATTCTTGATTTTTGTTAGATTAGAACGATACTAATACGCTAATACTAATAATGGGAGGACAAAAATGACTACTAAAAAAACCAGCAAGGCTTTTCCTTTCGACTATTTAGTCTTAGCTTTAATTTTGGCCTCGGCGACGATTTTATTTCTTTATTTCCCTCCTCTTTCGGGCAAAAGGGAAATTGCCGCTGTCTCTTTGGGTATTTTTTATTTTCTTTGGGGAGTTTGGTACCATAATCGCCGCGGTGATTTAGTTTTAAAAATCATTTTAGAATATTTGGCGGTCGCCGCTTTAGGAGTAACCGCTTTATTAATTTTGCTTTAAAAAGATGAAAGGAGTTATTTTGGCAGGAGGTTTAGGCACACGTCTTTACCCTCTCACTTGGGCGACAAACAAGCATCTTTTGCCCATTTTTGATAAACCAATGATTTTTTACCCGATTAACACTTTGGTTAAGGCGGGAATTAAAGAAATCTTGGTGGTTACTGGTGGGCCGCATGCCGGCCATTTTCTTCAGGTTTTAAAAAATGGTAAAGAGCTAGGCCTAAAGCATTTAGAATATGCTTACCAGGAAGGAGAAGGTGGTATTGCCGCGGCGTTATCCTTGGCCGAAGACTTTGCCGATGGGGGAGCGTTGGCGGTGGTTTTAGGCGATAACACCACCGATGCTGACATTTCTTCAGCGGTGAAAAATTTTCGGGGAGGAGCGACAGTTTTTTTGAAAAAAGTGCCTGATCCCCAGCGTTTTGGTGTGCCTGTTTTTGACCAAAAAAACTCAAAAAAGATTATCAAGATTGAAGAAAAACCGGCAAAGCCGCAGTCAAATTTTGCCGTTACCGGTCTCTATCTTTATGATAACCAAGTTTTTAAAATTATTAAAACTCTCAAGCCATCGGCGCGGGGAGAGTTAGAGATAACCGATGTTAACAATTATTATCTTAAAGAGGGAAAGCTTACTTGGTTTAACCTTAGCGGTTTTTGGTCCGACGCGGGCACTTTCGAAAGCCTTTTTCGGGCTAATAAATATTGGGCGGAGAAGAAGATGAAGCAACCATAATAACAGTTTTGAGGAGGTAAATTATTTTAATTATTCTAATTGACCTAATTATTCTAAAGAAACCCCAAACGCCAAACCCCAAATTTTTAAATGATTTTTTTGCGACTGAGACATAATTCGTCATTCTGACCCTGAGCAAAGCCCTGTACCAAACGGTGCGGGGCGAAGCAAGGGGAAGAATCCCCTCTGGAAATTATGTTTTAAAGGAGATCCTTCCCCCACTGTTGGCGGGGTCAGGATGACGCAGTGGACCCTGCTGCTCATTTATGTCACAGGGTCTTGTCGGCAGAAAGAATCATATTTTAGCCACGTTTTTATTTATATTAATTTTGAGAATTGTGGCTTTGGGTGTTTTTTAGGTCAATTAGAATAATTAGAGCAATTAAGATAATTTTTTGATTTGATAAGGAGATAGTGTGGACAAATTCAGGATGATACCAAACTAAATTTAGAAATAGTACAAAGATTGTGATTGTTATATTTAATTAAGTTCCCTTAATAACGGCTAAAGGCTTAAGCCGGGCAACTTTAGAGGTGAGCCCTTCTTTAACTAAAACATCAACTACTTCTTCGATGTCTTTATAGGCTCCGGGGGCTTCATCGGCAATTTTATGAAAGGGGAGATTATAAATTATTTTCCCCATTGATTTTTCAAACTGGGGAAGACTGATATTTCTTTGGGCGGCGCGGCGGGACATCAGCCGGCCAGCGCCATGGTTAACGGAGTGGAAGGTATCCTTATTTTTAGAAGTGCCTACCACTACATACGAAGCGGTTCCCATGCTGCCGGGAATTAGGGCGGGGTGGCCGGTTTTAACAAAAGAGGGGGGATTTTGGGGGTGGTTAGGGGGAAGGGCGCGGGTGGCTCCTTTGCGATGGACTAAAACTTTTTGGCCAAGGTGATTTTCCCATTTGGCAATATTATGAGCGACATCATAAAGAAGATAGAGGGGATCATTGTTGCCAAAGGTTTCCCGCCAAGCTTGGCGGACAAAATGGGTGATAATTTGCCGGTTTACAAAGGCAAAATTAACACAGGCGGCCATGGCGCCAAAATAACGTTCTCCTTCTGGGGTGGTGACAGGAAGAGCGGCTAGGCCTTGGTTAGGGATTGTTAGTTGGTATTTTTCTTTTTTCCGCCAAAGAATTTGGGTGTAATCAAGGCAAGTTTGGTGGCCTAAGGCGCGGGAGCCGGTATGAATCATGACGGCGATTTGGTTAGGGAAAAGGCCGAATGCTTGGGCGATTTGCTTATTAAAAATCCGATCTACCTTTTGGATTTCGATAAAATGATTACCAGAGCCGAGAGTGCCCAGTTCGTTTTTAGCGCGGCTAATAGCTTTAGTGGAAAGGCAGGAAAATTCTGCTTCTTCCATGCGACCGTTTTCCTCGGTTCTTTCCAAATCTTCTCTCTGCGCCAAGCCCTTTTCTACCATATAAAAAAGTCCTTTCCGGCAAACTTTTTCTAGAGAAAGGCCAAGATGCCCTTTCTGCTGTCCTCCCAAGCCTAAGGGGACAAATTGGCTGATCTTTTCGATTAATTGCCGTAATAGAGAAGGGGTGAAAACTTCTTTGTCGTAAACTTGCTGGGAAAGAAGAAGGCGCACGCCGCAATTAATATCCATTCCCACAGCGCCAGCAGAAACTAATCCTTGCGTTGCCATCACGCCACCAATTGGCAGGCCAAAACCTTCGTGGATATCCGGCATTCCCAATACTGGTGAAATTACTTTTGGTAAACAGGAGGCGGCAATTAATTGTTCCAAGCTCCTATCTTCCTGGATTGGCTTTAAGAGTTTTTCGGAGGCGTAGATGACGACTTCGGCCTGCATTAACCCGCTTTTTTTAATCCGCCATTTTTGAGGGGAGAGAGACTCAAGGCTAAACATTATTGCTCAGAATGATATAATTAAATAGAGCTAAATTGGTTTTAAATTATTCTAAGTTAAAAGTTTTTTATCTTAGTTTTTAATTTTATTTGTCTCCTTGGGAGAGATAATTTTAACTTTTAAATTTTCCTTTGTTTATTATGGCGGAAGAGAAAATTTTTTTCAATAATCCTATTTTAGGGAGAAAATCACTGACGGAGGTGGTGGAGGAAATTGTTTCCTTTATTGGCAGCGATCCGGGGTCTTTTTACCATTTGATTATCGGCACCGACTCCCAAGATCACGCCATGGAAAAAGCCGATGGCTATCTTAATTTGGTTTCGGCGATTGTTATTTATCGCGAAGGACGGGGAGGTCGTTATTTTTGGCGGCGGCAAAGGCTGCCTCATTCCCGAAACCTGCGGGAAAAAATTTATCAGGAAACACTGACATCGCTTGACTTGGCGGAGAAGCTGGTGCCTTTTTTACAACAAAAGCTTAATGGTAATGAATATGAGTTAGAGATTCATATTGATGTGGGGAATGCCGGTCCTACCCGCGAGATGATCCGTGAGCTGGTGGCGATGGTTAATAGTAATGGTTTTTTGGCTAAAACAAAGCCGGAGTCTTATGGCGCCACCTGCGTGGCTGACAAATACACGTAAAAAAAGTTAAAAGTAAGGCAAATCGTAAAAAAGCAAAGATTAAAAATAAAAACAACAAACAGTAATTAGCAACTCGTAATTAAAAAATAGTTTTGTCTCTGGTAATTAGCAAGGCTTTGAGCTATAAACTTTTGACTTTTAATTTGAAATTTTGACTTTTTAATTTTAAATTTTGAATTTTGTTATGAGGTTGCTTGTTACCGGCGGGGCGGGTTTTATTGGCACTAATTTTATCCGCTACTGGGTTAAAAATCATCCCCAAGACAAGATTGTTAATCTTGACAAGCTCACCTACGCCGGTGATCGGCAAAATTTAGCGGACCTGGAGAACACTTCTTCCTATTGTTTTGTTAAGGGCGATATCGGCGATCCCGAATTGGTAGACAAGCTGATGAAAGAGGTTGACACAGTGATAAACTTTGCGGCCGAAAGTCATGTTGATCGTTCAATTGATAATCCCGAAGTTTTTTTAAAAACTAATATTTTGGGGACTTTTAACTTGCTCGAGGCAGCGTTGAAAAATAAAGTTAAGCGGTTTCATCATATTTCAACCGATGAAGTTTTTGGCGAGCTTTCCTTAAAATCAAAAAGAAAGTTTAACGAAAAAACGAAATTTTCTCCCCGAAGTCCTTATTCTGCTTCTAAAGCCGGTTCCGACCATTTGGTTTTAAGTTATTACCACACCTATGGGCTACCGGTAACGATTACCAATTGTTCCAATAATTACGGCCCTTATCAGTATCCGGAAAAATTTATCCCCCGCATGATTACCAATCTTTTGGAGGGTAAGAAAATTCCTATCTACGGTGACGGCAAATATGTTCGCGATTGGCTTTATGTTGATGATCATGTGCGGGCGATTGAGGCGGTTTTGTTTTACGGCAAGCCGGGGCAAACTTATTGCGTGGGTGGGTTAACTAAAGATGTCAGCAATCTTGATCTGGCGAAAATGATTCTAAAGATTATGGGCAAAGGCGAAGATTATTTAGAATTTGTGGCCGATCGGGCGGGCCATGACCGGCGCTATGCCGTTGATTGGCAAAAGATTAAGGATAAACTTGGTTGGCAGCCCCAAGAAACAATTGAATCGGGGTTGGAAAAAACAGTTTCTTGGTATTGCCAAAATAAGCTGTGGTGGCAGAAAAAAAAGAAAGAAGCGGAAAATTTTTACCAAAAATTAGCCGCCAAAAAATTTAAATGAATTTTAAAAAGCTTAAAATTTCGGGGCTAATCGTCGTTGAGCCGGATGTTTTTGGCGACGAAAGAGGGTTCTTTTTAGAATCTTATAACCGGGAAAAATTTGCTAAAGGAGGGATAAGCGTTAATTTTGTCCAAGATAATCATTCCCGTTCTTCTCGGGGGGTTCTGCGGGGCCTTCATTTTCAAAAAGCTTCTTTTGCTCAAGATAAATTAGTGCGGGTGGTGCGGGGAGAAGTTTTTGATGTTGCCGTTGATCTTCGGCCCGGCTCTCCCACCTTGGGCCAATGGGAAGCAGTGATTCTTTCGGAAGAAAATAAGAAAATGTTTTTTATTCCTCAGGGTTTTGCTCATGGGTTTTTAGTCTTAAGCCCCTTAGCCGATTTTGAGTATAAGGTGAGTAATTTTTATTCGCCGCAAGACGAGATGGGCATTATTTTCAACGACCCCGAGATTAACATTTCTTGGCCTTTGGCCAAAGAAGAGCTGATTTTGTCCGCCAAAGATAAGAATTGGCCGTTATTTTCTCAAATTAAAGATAACTTAAAGAAAATATGGGGAAAATAAAAATTATCGGTACTGGCTTAAGCGGCTTAGTGGGCTCGCGTATTGGAGAAATTCTTCGGGGCACCTACTCGTTTGTTGATTTTTCTCTCGAGACGGGGGTTGATATTTTGGACATTAAGTCTTTAGAAAAGCAATTTTTAGAAAATAAGGAAGCAAAGGCGCTGATTCATTTAGCGGCTTTTACTGACACGAATGCTGCTTGGCAAGAGCGGGGAGATAAAAACGGCCTGTGTTATCGTCTTAATGTTTTGGGGACCAAAAATATTATCAAGCTTTGTCAAGAATATGGCCAGTATTTAATTTATGTTTCTACGGACTTTGTTTTTTCCGGCAAAAAAGAAGGTGTTTATACCGAAAAAGATACTCCTGATCCGATTGAGTGGTATGGGCAAACTAAACGGTGGGCTGAAGAAACGGTTTTGGAAAGTGGACTGGCCGCGGCAATTATTCGTCTTTCTTATCCTTTTCGGGCCTCATTTCCGGGCAAAAAAGATTTAGTGCGCAAAATTATTGAGGGGCTAAGGGAAAAAACGCTTTATCCTCTTTTTGCTGATCAAGTTATTACCCCTACCTTTATTGATGACTTTGCGGACGGAATTGACTATTTCTTAAAAGAAAAACCAACCGGCATTTTCCATTTGGTGGGGGAGAGCCATCTTTCTCCCTACGGGGTGGGAAAAGAGGTGGCGCGGACTTTTGGTTTTGATCCTAAGTTAGTAAAGAAAGGAAGCCTGCGAGATTATGAACGAAATGCTCCTCCAGGTTCGCGGCCCTTCCAGAAAAATTTAGCTCTTGATAACCAGAAAATTACTTCTTTAGGAATAAAAATGCTTCCCTTTGCGGCCGCGCTCAAAAAAGTTAGAAAACAACTCAGCTAAGTGAATATTTTCTCGGCCAAAAGAATAACGCCTCCTGTCACTAAGGGAATAAAGAGATTATCGTTGATCCGTTTATTATTAATTTTTGGTTCGCTGAATTCTAAAATGGTGGTAGTAAGGATGGCGGGGGCCAGAAATTTTAAGGGCGCATAGGGGAGAGAGACGGTGGTGGTGGCAATGGCGCTGGCAAAGGCAGCGCTCCAGCGTTTCTTTAAAGAATGACCGTTATTAAGGTAATAACCGGCGATAGCATTAACCGAATCGCCTACCGCTAAACTTAAAATTGCCACGGTGGCAACGGGAAGAGGAAAAACAAGAGTAGCGATTAAACTGCTCCAGGTAAAAAGTAGTGGTCCGGCTCCTAAAAACTTAGGTAATGGTTTCCTTTCAAAGTAAATAATTAAATTGTTCAAGGGCACAAAAGGTAAAAGGTGGTTTAACAAGAGAAGGATAGTTAAGAGAAAAGTAAAGAGAGTAAAGTAGCGGGGGGTTAAAATTTGGTAATTAATCGCAAGCGCGAGAGACAAGCCGTAAAAAAGATGAACGATTTTTCTTCTTAAGTTGATGTTTTTGCCCCAGTCAGAAGCGCTTTTGGTTTGAGAGAGAGAATAAAATGACCAGAAGACAGCGGTGGCAAAAAAGAAGCCGCCGGCAACATCGGTAACGTGATGTAGTCCTAGGGCAACGCGGGAATAAGCGACTAGAAAAGCTCCCAAGAAGCCTAAGGGGGAAAATTTTGGCCAAAGAACGATGATTGTCCAAGCAATAACGGTCGCTACTGCCGCATGGAGGGAGGGGAAAGCAAAATCGGTGGGGATGTTGGCAGTTACTCCCAGTATGGTTGGGTTTTCAACAAATGGTCGGCTTATTTGGGTTAAATCTTTAACCACTTTTCCCCCGAATAAAGTAAAAATCAAGGCAGGGGCAAAAATGGGGAGGAAAAACTCTTTTTTAAATTTAAGGATAAAAAAAACAAACAAACCAACTAATGCTGGTAAAAGCCATGGTGAATTAAGGATGGCAAGGCTCATTTTTGGGAAATTTTTTTTGTTTTGGAAGCAGAAAGAAATTTCTCTTTTGATCCTATGAGAAAGTTATTAAGGGTAAACAGCAAAACGCCAAAAGAAAAAATTAATTCCGTGGGCTCCTGATCGCGAGCATCAATAAAAGCGTCAAAGAAGTTAAGATCTTTATGGAGCCAAAACTGAAGCCAAAGAAGAGCATCCTTGCCCCAAAAATCGCAAGAAGGAAGAATCATGTCCCGTATAAAAGTAGCCACAGGCTCATCCAGATACCGAACCCAAAGGTAATAGAAAAAAAGGGGAAGAAAATAAAGAGAAAGATTTTTAGCGGGAAAAAAATTTTTTATTTCAGGAATTCTCTTCTCAAACTTTTGGGCAATTTTCCACCCAAAAGTGCCCCAAAGACCGATTAGGATATAAATTTGCGGTAATTTACCTTGAATAAAATTTAAATTATGGAAAGTAATTTCTCCTTGGGTATTTTTCGAGGCGATATTTTCCGATGTTTCTATCCCCAAAATTCTTTGTCCCCACGAAATTTCTTCGCCGGCAGTAAAAAATAATCCCAGAAAGAGGATTGAGAAAAAAACTCCTTTCCCAAATTTTTTCTTTTTAAGGAAATGGTAGGAAACGAGGAAAGAAAAAATGCTAGCAAGGAGAAAAAAGATAAATTGTAACCATTCAACAGGGCTATCTTCAGCAACAAAGAGATGGTAACGATAGTCGTTTTTTATCTTAAAAACGGCGAAGAAAATAACCATAAAAATGGGGAAAAGAAAGACAGCTGGGCTTTCTTCAATAAATTTTTTTAATTTCATTTTTTGGGAATAATATGCCTCTCTTGCCACTCTTTTATTTTCTTGGGATCCCCAGAGAGAAGCGCCTTGGGCACTTTAAGGCCGAGAAATTTTTCGGGACGAGTGTATTGGGGATACTCAGCTAAAAGTTCAAAATCTGGTTTTGAAAGCCGAGAAGAAATTTTTTTAAGACCGGGCGAGAAGGATTCGATTTGGCTGGCCTCTTCTTTCTTTAAAACGCCGGGCAAGAGGCGAACAACGGCGTCGGTAATCGCCATTGCCGGAATTTCTCCCCCTGTTAAAACAAAATCTCCCAGAGAAATTTCTTCATCAACAAATTTTTTAATCCGTTCATCAAAGCCTTCGTAGTGGCCGCAAATCAGAATAATTTCTTGAAGTTTTGCTAATTGCCGCGCCTTTTTTTGGTTAAAAGTTTTTCCCCGGGGGGTAAGAAGAATGGTTTTTTGATTTTTCTTTGACCAATCATTGGTGAGTTCTTTTAAGGCATTGTAAAGCGGCTCGATGCGCAAAACCATTCCCGTGCCCCCGCCGTAAGGGCGGTCGTCGACGGTGCCGCGTTTGTCAATGGCCCATTGGCGCAAATTATGAATTTTTATTTCTACCAGTCCCTTTTCCTGAGCGCGCTTGACAATGCTTTCCCCAAAAGGGCCAGCAAACATTTTGGGGAAAAGGGTAAGAATGTGAATAAGCATTGTTTTTTTATTTTACCTCTCTTTATTTTTAACGAAAATAAGTTGAATTAATCAAGTTAGGATCGCTAGGAATTTTAATTTCTTCTTCGGAAAGAAGATACTTTTCTATTCTAAAATCATTATCGAACGCCATTGTTTTTTCGGGATCTTTCTTAACATTAACCTGATTTTTGGCCCACCAACTTCCTTCTAACCAAGGCTTGTCTTGGGGGGGAGAAAAAATGAGTAAGTAGGTTACTGGTTTTTTTTCGAAAGCGTGAGCTTGATATGGATAAAACTGGTTCCAGTATTCCATTGCGTATCGGGGGCTGTAAGAATAAAGATCTGGCGTGTAGGCAAAATATCCAAAATCATTTTCTGCGTCTTGGAAAATAGTCCTAGCGGCTTGGCTTATAAATCGCCATGAGCTTTGGTCAAGATGAAGATCTTCTGGGGTTTGCCTAAGAAGAGAAAAATTTTTAATAAAAAGATTAGCATTCAGGGCGAGGCAAAAAATAATAATAAAAGGGGTCTTTTTAGGGAAAAACTTTGTCAAGGAAGAGATTATCATTATAGAGATCGGAATTAAAGCCCAATAATGATAACTTTGGAGTTTGCCAAAATTTACTCCGGTAAGAATCCAAAAGCCCAAAAATAAAAAAAGGAAATCTTGGTAGACTTTTTCTTTATTCTTTCGGCTTAATATTACCAGTACACTTAGAAAAATAATAAGAAGAAGAAACGACCAAGCTCCCTTGAAAAATCCTAATCCGGAGTAAGTCATGATCTCGATCCTGTTTTTAATTAAAACGGCTAAGTTTAGCTTTGATCGGCCAAGTTGATGAAGAAAACTCCAGACTGCTTTTCCCTGAAGAAAATCGTGGCGGAAATCAAAGATGATAAAGTTGGCTAAAGAAATAATTAATCCTAATAAAAAAAGGCCAGTCTCAGAGAGATGAATTTCTTTTTTAAGAAACTGGAAGAAAATTTTTACTCCCGCAATTATAATTAGGGGTAAGCCAAAGCCCAGTTGGAATTGAGCCAAGATTCCTCCAAACAATCCTAAGAATAAGAAATTTATTTTTTTTGATGTCTTTTCTTTTCCTATCTGGTAGAAAAAATAGAAAAATAGGGGAGAAAAAATAATTGCCCCAAACGGATGAAAGAAATTCCCCACCCAGTCATTTATTTTAAGAGCGTAGATGACGATGCTTACGGCGGCGGCTTGGGTACCAAAGATTTTTTTAGTTACAAAGAAAAGAATCATTTCTGCAATAAGAGTTAGTGCCAAGTAAAAGTAATTTTGAGCGATAGGGTCTCCTTTAAATATTAGGAAAACAGGGAGATTTAAGTATGTCCAAGCAGGGCCATGGAAAAGGCCGCTTATCTCACCGACCCGTGGTCCGACAAGAGATGGTTTTTTACTGTCAACAACATCTTTGATGAGAAAGAAATCTCTGGCAATATCAGTGTGAAAAGAAAAATTTTGGAATTTTATTAAAGGGATGTTTTCAATAAGATTAATAGCGATAACGCTGGCAAAAACTAAGGCCAAAAAAAACTGCTGACGTGTTTTTTTCTCCATCTGTTAAAAATAATTTAGATTTTATTTTTTAATCGAGAGGCGTTAAGTTGTATTTTAACAGTTTTCTATGGTATATTTCAAAGATAACCCGTTTGTATTTTAATTAAAAAATTATACCTGTGGAGCGATAATAATTGGTCATTTTAGCGAAAGTTAAATTCAAAATGCAAAAGTCAAAATGCAAAATTCCAAGTTAAAAGTTAAAAGTCTTTTTGCATTACTTTTGAATTTTTACTTGTAATTTTTCCGCCAGAGGCGGACCCGCCTTGGGCGGGGAGTTTTAAATTTTAACTTTTAACTTTGATTTTATATGACCAATTGTGTTTTTTGCCAAATTGCGGCAGGAAAAATTCCTTGTTTTAAAATCTACGAAGAGGAAAGTTTTCTGGCTTTTTTGGATATTAATCCCTGGGTTGAGGGGCACACCTTGGTAATTCCCAAAAAGCATTACCGTTGGGTTTGGGATATGCCGTCAGATCTTATCGGCCAGTATTTTGTGGTTGTTAACAAGGTTGCCAATCATTACCGTCAAGTTTTTAAAACCGAATTTGTGATGAGCTGGATTTATGGCTTCGAAGTCCCCCACGCCCATATTCATCTTTTCCCCAACTCGCGGGGAAAAATTGCTTTTTATCCCAAAGAAAAATTACCCATTCTTACTCCAGAGGGAGGAGAAAAGCTGGCGGCAAAACTAAGATTAGAATAGAACTTGTAAAATTACGAGTAAGTATGGAAAGTTGTATTTTTTGCCAAATTGCCAAAAGGAAAGCGCCGGCAGAAATTATTTATGAAGAGCCAGGGGTAATTTGTTTTTTGCCCAAAGAAATTGAAGTTTATGGGCATACCTTGGTAGTGCCTAAACAACATTATGCTGACTTATACGATATACCAGCAAGTGTGCTTGCGGATTTGGTAAGAGTGGTGCAAAAGCTAACAAAAGAATATCGGCAGAGAATAGGAGCAACCGGGATGCACTTGATGCATGCTAGCGGTCGGGATGGACAGCAATCGGTTTTTCATTTTCACTTCCACCTTCTTCCCCGCTTTAAAAACGACGGTCTTAACACTTGGCCTAATTTGCCAAAGATAGGAATAAACAGGGGCGACCTTTACGCTAAATTACGAATAGGCTAGTTTCTAATGGATTATTTGACCCTTCGTCAAGACAATATTGAAATCAAGCATGTTGTCGGCGACGAAGTTTGGGCTAAAGAAACCCTTATTTTTTTACAAGAGGTGCTTGTTTTCCTTTCCCACTATTTTGGTCTAAAGAAACCATTTTCTTTGATAAGGGTAGTTTTGGCTCCTGGCAGAAGCCAATATGACCAGCTGGTCGCAAATTTTTTAGGAGTTAAGGCAAAGATACCCTCTGCCCCCCAAAGAATTGCTCAAATACAAAAAACAAAGATGGTTTTTCTTTCACCCGTCTCTTATGAAGACGACTCTTCTTATAAATTTAAGCCCGACGAATATAGGCGGCTTGTCTTTCATGAACTGGTTCATGTTTTTGGGGAGTATTTATCTGCCGACATGGAAGCGGTTCCTTGCTGGTGGGGAGAGGGTTTGGCTGTTTATTTATCAGGGCAAGGAGAACATGAAGACGAATTTCGGCAGCCTGTTTTAAGAGGAATAAGAGAAAGGAATATCCCCAATTTTCAAAGTATTCAGGCAAGCAGAAAACAAAGCTATCAGTGGGGGTGAACAATCGTTAATTTTATTGAAAAAACTTATGGTAAAAGGATGATTCTTAAGATCGCAAATAAAGTGAATGGCGGGAATATTTTGGGAATTATTGGCGAGAATTCAGAGGATTTTGAAAAGAAATGGAAAAACATGCTATATTCTAAACAATGAAAATTGCAGTTGTCGGCGCCGGTTACGTTGGGTTAACGTGGGCGGCCGTGTTGGCTTCATTGAGCCATAAGGTCCTTTTGGTAGAAAACAACCCGAAGAAATTGGCCAAGCTTAAGAAGGGCCAGCCGCCGTTTTTTGAACCCGGCCTCGAGCCACTTTTAAAAAAAGAAATTAAGAGTAAACGACTTTCTTTTTCTTCATCAATCAAAGATCTTCAGGAAAAACCGGAGGTTGTTTTTATTTGTGTGGGCACTCCTTCTCGCCAAGACGGTTCAATTGACCTTTCTTATGTTTTTGCCGTGGCCAAGGAATTAGGGAAAAATCTTTGGCCTGGCCAGACCACGGTAGTTCTTAAGAGTACCGTTTTGCCGGGGACAACTAAAAAGGTTGAAGAAATAATTAGCCAAAATAAAAATAAAAAAGCCACTTTTAGCTTAGCTTTTTGTCCGGAATTTTTAAGAGAAGGCAAGGCGGTTGAAGACAGCTTTCGCCCCAACCGAGTTATTATTGGCAGCAATGATAAGAGAGCAATTGCTATTCTTAAAAAAATTCACGCTCCTTTTGGAGCGCCAATTTTAGCGGTAAAAACGGAAAGCGCCGAAGTTACTAAATATGCGGCTAATGCCTATTTGGCCTTACGGATTGTTTTTGCTAATCAAATTGCTGATTTAGCCGAGAGGGTAGGGGCGGAGGTAGAAGAGGTGATTGCAGGCATCGGACTTGACCCGCGGATTGGCAGCGCTTATTGGTATCCCGGTTTAGGCTATGGTGGCTCTTGCTTTCCCAAGGATGTAGCCGCCTTAGCTTCTTTTAGTACTAAAAAGGGGCTAAAACAGTCGCTTTTTTCTTTTATGGATCATTACAACCAAAGCCGCCCCGAGAAAAAGTTAGCGGAGATTGAAGAAAAATGGGGTCAAGCGCTTGGAAAAAGAGTGGCGGTTTGGGGGTTAGCCTGTAAGCAGGGAACTGATGACGTGCGGGGTTCGGCGGCGCTTTTGATGGCCGATAAATTATCAAAAAAAGGAGCGGCGGTTTTTGCTTTTGACGCCCTGGCAGAAGAGAATGCCCAAAGGGCATGCCCCAACGTTTGTTATTCTCCCGACCCCTATTCGGTAGTGAAGAACGTAGATTGGCTTTTGGTTTTAAGCGACGATCCTCTTTTTGCGAAGGCAAACTTTGCGAGAGTGAAGAAATTGATGAGGGGAAGAAAAATTTTTGACGCCCGTAATATTTTGCCTAAAGAAGAACTTAAAAAAATGGGCTTTGACTACTTGGGTGTCGGCAGAATTTAATTTTGTATTTTGCTTGTAGCTGAGACATAATTCTTGATGCTGTTGTAAATTTGCCCGCCTGCCGGCGAGGCCCCGCACCGTATGGTGCAGGACGAGGCAGGATTCAGCGTCATCCTATATCGGACACATCAAAAATTCCAAATCCCAAATAACAAATCACAAACAAATTCCAATAACCAAATTCCAAAGGATGACACTTTCGCCAGCCCCGTAGCAAATATTATTTACGGCGGGGCCAGGGTGACGGCTTGCTTTCGCTGCGTCATTCCGGGCTTGACCCGGAATCTGCCTTGAGGCGGAAAGAAGGGCAGATCCTGGCCCTGATTTTTATCAGGGCAGGCTTTTCGTTAGTTGGGATGACGAGTTGCGCCTCACTTATTTTGCTTGTATTTATTAAATAATTATTGTATTTTAAGGTTAATGGCTAAAGAAAAAGCTGTCGTCATCATTCCCACCTATAACGAGCGGGAAAATATTGGCCGGATGATTGAGATTTTGGAGAAAGAGATTTTCCCGCAAGTTAAGGATTGGGAAATGGCCATTTTGGTGGTTGATGACCATTCTCCCGACGGCACTGCTGAGGTTGTGCGGGAGAAGATGAAGGTTTATCCTAACATTGAGCTTTCTTTAGGGGAAAAGCAGGGCTTGGGAGCGGCTTACGCGCGGGGAATGAAATATGCGATGGAAAAAATGAATGCGGATTGGGTGATTGAATTTGACGCCGATTTCCAGCATGATCCGGCGTACATCCCCGCCCTTTTAAAAGCCGCTAAAGAAGACTATGACTATGTGGTCGGCTCCCGTTATGTCCCCGGTGGGAAAGTTCCCCAGGATTGGAATTTTTCTCGCCGCTTAATTAGCTCTTTGGGTAGTTTGGTGGCTCGTTTTGTTCTTTTCTTCCCTTTTGAATTTAAAAACGCCCCGCGCGATTTAACTTCCGGCCTTAAGGCAACAAAGGTAAAGGGATTTTTGGAAAAAATTGACCTAGACCATCTTCTTTCTAAGGGCTATGCTTATAAAATCGAGATTTTTTACCGGATGGTAAAACTTGGGGCGAGGGTAAAAGAAATTCCCATTGAGTTTAAAAACCGGGAAAAAGGGGAATCAAAGATGCCGCCAAAGAATTTAACCGATTCTCTGAAAGTGGTTATTAAGCTTCGTCTTCAAGATGAGAAAACGCAAAGTTTTTTAAAGTTTGCCGTGGTGGGTTTTGTGGGCTATTTGGTGAATGCGCTTTCTTTGGCGCTTTTTACTTCTTTTTCTTGGCCAGAGGCTCTTTGTTGGCTTTTGTCAACCGAGCTGGCGATTATTTCTAATTTTACCTGGAACAACCTTTGGACTTTTGCTAAGGAAAAGTTTACCAAGCCTTCATTGGTTTTGAAGAAATTCCTCCAGTTTAACTTAACTTCGGCGGGAGCCTTAGTTATCCAAACGGCGATGGGGACACTTTTAGTTAGCCTCTTTGGCCCCCACCGCCAACTTTACTTGCCCCTGATTATTGTTTTTATGGTTTTACCTTATAACTGGTTGATGTATAACCGGGTCATTTGGAAGAAAAAGTAACCCAGAGTCACAAGTAAGGCGCCCAATCAGCTAAGGGCATGATATTAAAGCTAACGAAATTGATGGCGTAAAGGAAAAGAGGCGGCAAAAGGATAATAAAGGGAATTAAGAATTGCTTCTTTTGAAAAAAATTCTCTCCGCCCAACAACAGGAATGGCAGGGCGGGAATCATATAGCGGGCAATATCGCGGTGGGAAACAAAGATTAGAGAAAGATAAAAAATTGCCGGGAAGATAAACAAGACATCATTTTTATATTTTTGCCAAAGAGAGAAAAGAAGAATTCCCCCCAAAAGATAATAAAGATAAACATCCTCCAGCCAAATTGTCCCGACCCATTCTTCTTTGAAGTCAAAAACTTGGAATGGCGGCCAGAAAAGGTGGATGTTGTCGCCGGTTTTAAAATAAGCCCAAAAATCGCCCGTGGTAATTTGGTAAAGAAAAAAGACGCTGATGATGCCCAGCGGTGTTAAAAGAATGGGCCAAAATTTTTTGAAAGCTTCTTTGGCCTTGGCCTTGTCTTTTAAGAAAGAAGAAGACTTTAGAGTCTTAATTAAGGCGGTTAAGCCAAGGGCGCCAGCTAAAAGTACGCCCGGGCTTTTAACCGTTTGGGACAAAATCGCCATGAAGGCGCTTTTGCCATAGTTTTCTTTTTTAAAAAAGTAAGCCGCACTAATAATAAAAAATAAGAAGAGCGGCTCTGGGCTGGGGATGTTTTTGACTACTAGCCACCGGGCGGGGAAGAAAGCAAAAAGGGAACTTAAGAGCAAGCTTGTTTTTTTATTTTTACTAACAAGCAGAAGCAATTTATAGAAAGCAAAAATCGCCATCAGGCTGGTGACCTGAGTGGCAATAATAGCCGCATGGGGAAAGTCAACTTTTGGCAAGCGGGAAAAAAGCCAGATTAAGGCCGGGTAGGCAGGGAAATGAGCAGGGAAATAACTTGGCGGTAGAGTGTTGGGGAAAAAGGCGTTAATTTTTTGGGGATCATACCAAGTTTTGGCGACGATAATATAATTTAGGCTGTCAAAATTTAGCAAAATGGTAGAGAAGTTAAATTTTTCGGCATAATTTAAGCCGAAGAAGGAGTTAAGGTGAAAAACAAAAGGAAAATATAAAATAGCCGTTGAAAAAAGAGAGACTAAAGTTAGTGCCAAAAAGGGGTGAGTCAGAGCCCAGTGTCCAAGGCTTTGGGAAAATTTTTTAATTTTAGCCATAATTCTTTTTTTAGTATAACAGAATTGTTAATTTAAAAGTTAAAATTCAAAATGCAAAATTCAAAATTGCAAGTCAAAAGTTAAAAGTTTTTGCTTTAATTTTGAATTTTTAATTGCAATTTTGATTTTTGACTTTTAACTTTTGAATTTAAAAAAGTTCTAGCTGCGTTGAAAGAAACGATAACATCCGAATAATAACAGTTGTGTTAAGATAATAAAGAATGATGGTGAAACATAAAGTGAAATTTCTCCACTGGGTCCCGCTTGTCTTGCTTATTTTTCTCTCCTTTTTTCTTCGCTTTTATAAGCTTGAGGAGTTAACTACTTTTCTTGATGATCAGGGGCGAGATGTTTTGAAGGCAGCCCAGATTATCAAAGAAAAAAATTTGCCGTTTATTGGCCCCATGGCTTCAATTGGCAATGTTTATTTGGGGCCTCTTTATTATTGGGCAATTGCTCCTTTCCTTTGGCTTTTTAATTTTAATCCGGTGGGGCCGGTGGTTTTGGTGGCTCTTTTGGGAGTGCTAACTAATATTTTGCTTTTCTTTTTCCTTTGGCGCTATTTTGATAAAACCAGCGCTTTTTTTGCCAGTTTTCTTTACGCTCTCTCACCTTTAATTTTGCAAAATAGCCGTTTTTCCTGGAATCCCAACCCCGTGCCCTTCTTTACTCTTCTTTGGTTTATCCTCATGCTAAAATTTTTTGACGAAGAAAAAGGGCGGTGGCTTTTTGGGGCGGGCATTTGCTTGGGGATTTTGCTCCAGCTTCATTATGTCACCGGCCTTCTTTTGATCTTTACCGTTATTGGGTTTTTATTTTGGTTGGTTAAAAAAAGCCGCCGAGAAAGTTTTTCTGCTAGCTTTTTGAAGCCCTTTGGCTGGTTAATTTTAGGGGTAATTATTCCCCTAATTCCCTTTATTCTCTTTGAGTTTAAAAATTATTTTCTTAATACGCGGGCGGCTTGGGAATTTCTTTTTGGTGGCCAAAAAGAGGGAGCCTTGCTGGTAAATCCGCTCGAGCGCGCCCTTGCCCTTTTAAATCGTTTTCTCCAGGAACTTTTAGGCCTTTCTCGGCCTTCGCCTATACCCATAATTTATTTTGCTTCGACTATTTTTTCTCTTTTTTTGGCGGGAAGAAAAAAATTAGGCGAAGAGAGAAATAAAGTAGTTTTTCCCGCAATTTTAATTTTAATTTCCACCCCTCTTTTGCTTTGTTTGGCGGTTAAGGACGAAATCCATCTTCATTATATTGGCATTCTTTACCCGTTTATTTTTATTATTGTGGCGGCGGGAGACTATTTATGGCGTAAGATTAAGCTTTGGCCATTAGTAATTTTAAACAGTGCTCTTTTTCTTTGGGCTGGTTATCAGATGGCCACTTGGGATTATCAGCGAATTATTAAGGCGGATAGTAATCACCAGATAGAAAAAGCAAAGCTGACGGCTGAATATATTGAAAAGGAGGCAGAGGACAAAAATATTTTTGTGGCCTCCTTAACTGGCTCTCCCTCTGCTTATCAATTTCGTTATTTTCTTTACGTTCATGGTTTTGCCACTGATTCTTTACACCCTTCCTCTATTTTTGCCGTGTGTTGTGATAATCCTTGCCAGCCAGAAAAAAGCATTATTTGGGAATTTGCCCAATTTGGGGCTTTAAAAACGGTGAGCGAAAAAATGCTTCCTTATGGAGTGTGGGTGTATGAATTGAAAATAGAAGATTAATCTGTTATTTTAGGGCTAATTATTAGGAAAATTCAACTTTTGACTTTTGAATTTAATAAATGTTTTTTGCTTAAATAGAAATTTTAGTGAATCTTAAGATGGCTGAAAACAAAGGCTCTCTTTTTCTCTCGGTAGTCATTCCCTGCTACAACGAAGAAGAAAATTTGAAACGGGGAGTTTTAAAAGAGGTGGCTGACTACCTTGGGAAACAGAAATATTCTTGGGAAGTAATCATCTCCGATGATGGCTCTAGCGATAAGAGCAAGGAGCTGGCGCGAAATTTTGTCAAAAATCAGCCCGGCTTCCTTTTGCTTGAAAATCGGCATGGAGGAAAACCTTATGCGGTTTGGCAGGGGATCAAAAAGGCCCGTGGAGAAATTGTTTTGTTTACCGATATGGACCAGTCAACTCCGATTAGGGAAATAGAAAAGCTTTTGCCTTATTTTAAAAAGGGTTATGAGGTGGTTATCGGTTCAAGAGGCTGGAAACGAAGTGGCGCTCCACTTTACCGCCAATTAGCGGCTTTTATTTTTTTGCAAGTGCGACGGCTTCTTCTCTTGCCGGAAATTGTTGATACCCAATGCGGTTTCAAGGCTTTTAAAACAAAAGTGGCTCAAGAACTTTTCCCTAAACTTTCGGTTTTGGAAAACTGGCAAGAAGCTTCCGGCTGGCGGGTAACCGCCTTTGATGTGGAGCTTTTGTTTTTAGCCAAAAAAAAGGGTTATAAGATTAAAGAGGTGCCGGTTTTATGGCAAGACGAAGATGTGGCTTCAGGCAAAAATAAAAGCTTTGTTAAGGAGTCGCGACAGATGCTGGAGCAAATTATTAACGTTAGAAAAAACGAGCGGAAAGGGAAATACCAATAAAAGTTAAAAGTCAAAAGTTAAAAGTCAAAATTGCAAGTAAAAATTCAAAAGTAAAGCGAAATTTAACTTTTAAATTGTAATTTTAACTTTTGACTTTTAACTTTTGAATTTACTTTTTATGTTTTGTGCCTTTTCTATTTTAACTCTTCTTTCTTATCTGGCTCTTTTTTTTCTTTCCTATTGTTGGGTTGACCCGAATCTTACTTTGACTTCCTGGGAGCCGCTGAATCAAATTTTGGAACAGTTTAAGCATTTTGGTTATACAAATCCCTCTCTTTCTTCCCGTCTTTACTTATTAATAATTACCATCTTATTTTTGGAGCAAATTTATTTGCTCTTTTCTCATCTTCTTTCCAAGGCAGAAAGAAAAAAATTGCTGCTTTTGGCGGCGGCGGTTATCTTTTTGGCTGCTCTTTCTTATCCTTTTCTATCCCATGATTTATTCAGCTATTTATTTGACGCTAAAATAATTTGGCATTATCAAAAAAATCCCTATCTCTTTTCCCCAAACCAATTTGCTTCTGATCCTTGGTTAAGATTTACCCACTGGACTCATCGCACCACTCCTTACGGCCCTGTTTGGTTAGCCTATAGTTTACTGCCGGCGATTTTTTCTTTTGGCCATTTCGCCCTCAACTTTTACGGCCTGAAATTGCTCAATGGTTTAGTTTTTTTTGCCGCTGGCTGGTGTTTATTAAAAATTAACCAAGACGATCGGCGAGTTTTTGCTTATTGGTTTTTTAACCCCTTTTTATTAATTGAGCTGGTGGTTAATAGCCATAATGATTTGTTAATGATTGCTTTGTTTTTCGCCAGTTTGTTTTTTTACCACGAGAGAAAAAAGCTTGCCGCGGCGGGAGTATTTTTACTATCAGTAGCGACAAAATTTATTACCATCCTTTCTTGGCCCTTGGTTTTTTTTAAAAATCGTCATTTTTGGGCGACTGGTTTCCTTTTTTTCTTGCTTTTGGGTTTTTCTTGGCAGATTACCCGTTTTCAGCCCTGGTATTTTAGCTGGGCTTTCTTGGCGCTTCCTCTTCTTGGGCTGACTAATTTTTCTTGGGCAACTGTCTTTGCCGGCCAGTTTCTTCTGCTGGTTTTAAAATATTACCCCTTTTTGGCAACTGGCTCTTGGGAAAAAACGGCTCACTTTCAATTTTTTCAAGCTTTCTTTATTTTTTTAGCCTTTTTCTTTTTAGCCCAGTTGCCAGCTCTACAGAAATTTATTTCCAAACGCTTTCGATCCCGGCCTAATTAGTAATTTGCTATAATTCTAGTTATGAAAAAATTTATTTCCGGTTGTAGCCGTAAGTGGTGGCTATGGCTGGCAGCAGGGATAATTCTTTTGTTTTTAACAAGAATAATTAATTTAACCCGTCTACCGATTTTTTGCGATGAAGCGATTTACATTCGCTGGTCGCAGATTGCCTGGAAAGAAGCCTCTTTACGCTTTATCTCCTTAACTGATGGCAAACAACCCTTTCAAACCTGGATTACCATCCCCTTTTTAAAAGTTTTTCCCGATCCGCTGGTGGCGGGACGTCTGCCAGCCGCGCTGGCGGGGATTGCTTTACCTTTCATCTTAACTGCCTTGTCTTTTTTACTTTTTCCCAAGAACAAGAGAGTGCCTCTTTTTGTCTTTTTCTTGGCAGTTTTTTGTCCCTATCTCTTACTTTATTCCCGGATGGCCTTAGCCGAAGCCTGGTTAACTCTTTTTGCCGCCGGAGCGGTTTTCTTTTCTTATTTGTTGGCCAAAACAAGGCGTTTAGATGTAGCTCTTTTGGCTGGCGGTTGGTTAGGATTAGCCTTATTAGTTAAATCCCAAGCCTGGTTTTTTGTTCTTCTTTTCCCCCTTAGCCTTTTATTTGTGCCGGTTGATTTTTCTAAAAAAAATTTTCGTGAAGCAGGGAAATTCTTGGGATTGTTTTTGGTGGCGGTTTTTGTTGCTTATTTAATTTATAACGTTCAGAGATTATCACCATGGATGAATATGATTGGCCAAAAGAATCAAGGTTTTGTTACCTCCCCCTTGAAAGCGCTGAAAGAATTACCTATTTTTTGGCAAAACCTCAGGGCTTCTTCTCGCTGGTTTTGGGTTTATTTAACCTGGCCGGTTTGTTTGCTTTCTTTAGCGGGTTTGTTTTTATGGTTTAAAAAAGATTGGCGGCAGGGGCTTTTTTTGGCCGGTTGGTTTTTCCTGCCTTTTTTGGCCACTAATTTAATTGCCCGGGTTTACAACTCTCGTTATCTGGCTTTCTTGGCTTTTTTGCCCCTGCTTTGGGCGGCTTTTGGGCTTGCCTGGCTTAAGAAAAAGATTAGCTCCCGATTTTTATGGGGGGTCACCCTGCTTTTGATTTTCTTCTTGCCATCTCTAAGATGCTATCAGCTAATTTTTATTCCGGAAGAATTTCCTTTTACCAAAACGGACCGGGGCTATCTTGAGGGGTGGACTGCCGGTTATGGGATTAAAGAAGTTGTTGCTAACTTGAGGGAAGCTTCCCAAGATAAGCCGGTAATAGTTGGCACCGAGGGCAATTTTGGTCTTCTATCCCAAGGGCTGGAAATTTATTTTGCCTTTGACCCTAAGGTAGAAGTGGTGGGTTTTTATCCTCTCCCCCAAGAATTGCCGCCGGCTGACTGGCTTGAGAAAACAAAGGAGAAAAGAGTCTTTTTTGTGATTAATAATACGCCGGGAGATTTCTCCAAAGAGCACTTTGTTTTACGAGGAGAATACCCCAAGGTTGGTGACAGCGGCTCGCTGCGATTATATGAAGTGGTGGAGTAAAATTGCAAAATACCAGAATTTTCTTTGGCTAGGGCTGTTTTTGACGGCCAACGTGGTTCTTTTGTTGCCTGTTTTAGGCAGGGACCAGTTTTTCCCTTCTCATGACGATACCTGGATTATCCGCCTCCAGCAGTTCGACCGGGCGATTAAGCTGGAACAGATCCCGCCGCGCTTGGCTCCTGACATGGCTTTTGGCTTTGGCTATCCGCTTTTTGTTTACTATTCGCCTCTTTTTACTTTTCTTTCCTGGCTTTTTTTAAAAATCGTTGGTTCTTACTCTTTGGCGGTAGTTTTAACGATTGTTTTGGTCAATTTTTTGGGAACTTGGGGGATGTTTCTTTTGGCAAAGAAATTCTTTGGTCTTGCGGGAGGGCTTGTTGCCGCGTTGGCCTTCACTTTTTTGCCCTACCGGGCATTGGATGTTTATGTGCGTGGCGCCTTCGCAGAACTAACCGCTTTCTCTCTTTTGCCTTTTTTCTTTTACTTTTTCTTTGGTCTTTTCTCCGGCGAAAAAAGAAAGAAAAACGCCCTGGGGCTTGTTTTAACCACCGTTGGCCTTGTTCTTTCCCATAACTTGATGCTCATTATTTTAGCTTATCTTTCCCTGCCGCTCTTAATTTTAGCTTTTTGGCAGTTATTTCGCCAACGCCTTCCCTGGCGCTGGCCGATCTTAGTTATCTTTCTTGTTCTCTTCCTAAGCGCTTTTTATTGGTTGCCAATGATAGTCGGTTTGGATAATGTTCAGGCAATTAATCAGGCCCAAAAAACTTCTTTTGCCGATCATTTTGTTTATCTTGGCCAGCTTTGGAATTGGCCGTGGGGTTTTGGCGGTTCCGACATCGGTTTAGCTGACGGGATGTCTTTTAAAATTGGTAAAGTTCATTTGCTCTTAGCCTTAGGGGGATTATTAGCTTTATTCTTAGGCAAAAAATGGCCAAAAGAAATTATCTGTTTGCTAATTATAGGTTTTTTATCGTTTTTCTTTTGTTTATCCTCTTCTTCATTTTTTTGGAAAAATCTCCCTTATTTAGCGGTGGTTCAATTTCCGTGGCGTTTCTTGGGACCCTTAAGCCTGGTAGTTTCTTTTTTCGCCGGAGGAATTATTCTTCTACCAGAAGCAATTCATTTTTTGAAATTTCCCGCCATCCTTAAAAAATTTGGGATGGGATTAATTATTTTGGTAAGCATCAGCGGCTTAATATATTTTAATTTAAAATATTTTGTCCCGCGATTTAAGATTTATCAGGCCGATGAAGTTTATTTAACTCCGGAAAGGATCGCTCAGGCAGCAAAGGTGATCCCGGAATATTTGCCCCGTTGGGCAAGCTCCTGGCCAGAGGAAAAGCCGGTACAAGCCGTAGAGGTAGAGAAGGGGAAGGTGAAAATATCTCTTGACTCCCCTTATAAAATTATTTTTAAAGTTGAAGAAGAGAAGCCGGAATCGATCGTTGTTAACCGCTTTTATTTTCCCGGCTGGCAAGCCAAAAGCGGTTCGGGAGAAAAAATAAGCCTTGGGCCGGAAGAAGGGAGAGGCAGAATTGTTTTCGCTTCTGAGGTTGAAAAAGATGAGGAGATATCAGTTTTTTTTGCCCCCACTTTAGTAGAAAAAATAAGCATAGGCTTATCGGTTTTGGGGTTAGTTCTTTTGCTGTTGGTGGTTTTCTATTAAAGAATTAGGTAAGATATCCCGCTATGACTGACTCAGAAAAATAAAAGATAAAACTAAATTTAAGGTGGCTAGGGCATAATTTATTATGATAAGGCGGGAGTGTTATCATCCTGACCCCGTTGTCAATAACATTTGCGACGGGATAAATTATTCTAATTATTCTAATTAACCTAATTGTTCTAAGGAAATCCCAAATACCAATCCCCAACCCCGCACCATTTGGGTACAAGACCAGCTGGCGGGCCAAATGATTTTTTAACTTTCTTTTTTGGAGCTTGCCCACCTGCCGTCTTAGGCAGGAGGCTTTGGGCATTCTTTAGGTCAATTAGAATAATTAAAGCGATTAGAATAATTTTTAATTTTTAAGATGATGTCCCCTTGTGCCTAAGAGCGTATGGCTATCACAGGAAATTATATTCCGCCGTTTAATAATTAATATGAAAACGACCAAGAACAAGAAGCTTCTTTTTTTTGGTTTTCTGGC
>JAGPNC010000014.1 GCA_018052565.1 Candidatus Shapirobacteria bacterium
AACCGCTTAAATATCAAGAAAAATTAGCGCTTTCCGCCCAAAAAAGAGGGGAAATAATCTTGGAATTTAACGATTTTTCTTTTGAGGCCACCCAAAGCGGCTACACGATGGAAAAAGCGATGGCCGACGTTAATTATTCGAATATCGTTTGGGGAGAATTGCCAATACAAGGCTACTATGAAGCAGAAGAACTAATCGACTACCAACTCCAATTCCCCAAAACAAAAGAGTTCCTTTTTAATAAAGAATTTCAGGAAATTGGCCTTGCTGAAGTAGAAGGAGAAATTAATGAATGCCCCACCCAGGTGATTGTTGAACATTTCGCCGGTTACAAACCGCCAAACTATAAACAAGAAACGATCGACATCTGGAAAAACATTCTTTATCAGTTAAAAGAAATTCAACCCGGCTGGGCGAGCTTAAAAGAAGACGCTACTTTTTACGAAAAAAACAAGGCCGACATTGACCGGATTGACGAAATAATCGCCTTAAGGATTGCTAACATTTCCGCCATTGTTTCCCGCATGGAGAAAAACCAATGGCTCACTGCTGAGGAGCAGAAAATGATGGACCAAGACCAAGCTTTATCTGAAGAAGAGGACGCCCTTGCCACCAAGCTTAACAGCCAATATTAACAAAAATCTTAAGAAAGTTTACCTTCCCCCTCTTTTTAAAGATCGCTGCTAAAGATTTTTGCCAATTCGTTCTTAATGGCCTCGGCAGGTTCCTCTTTTTTGCCACTTTGCTCCGATTTTCGAAGAGATTCTGAAATTCCTTTTCTTATCGCTTCCATTTTTATCTCAAAGTTAGAAGCTCCTTCTAGGCTCCGGGCCGAATGATTAATAACCATGCCAATGCTGTTGACAAGATTAGGCAAACCCGAATTAAGATTAATCATCCGGTCCAGGCCTCTTGAACCCTCGATAAACTGATTATAAAAATCTTGATAACTTTTATATCCCCTCTCGCCTTCTTCATATTGAGAATTTATTGTTTGCTCGACCAAAAGACGAAAAGCTGCCTGAACAATCAGTTGCGTCGTTGGCTCAGCAAAATAGCTTATTTTTTCTCTTTCGCCAATCTCTTCATATTCCACTAAACTCACCAGCCCGCTTAAAATAGGCGCCAATCGGGGATATGTTTTAAGAATAGTGTTTCTTGAAATTTCTTCCATTATTTTCTTCCCTTCTTCAGTTTTGGGAGTCTTTATGGCTTCTTTTAATGAGGAAATACTCTTTTCGTGTTCAACCCAAACTGGATTTAATTCAATAAAGGGGAAATTTTCCCCCAAGACTTTTTCCATGTTGATATTATTAACCTTCACCGGCTATCCATTCTCCCCACATACTCCCCGGCCTTGGGGAAACCGTTTTGATAATCCCTAACCAGTTTTTTGGTTAAGGGTTTGGGGAATAAATTTTCGGGAAGGCTCTCCATTTCTTGCCAGTTAAGCCACATATGGCCTTCGGGATGTTGGGGATCAAGGTGATGCTCAAGCTCGGCAAATTTATCAATATCGCCTAAGATAAAAAGCTCCACGTTTTGCTCGCCGTTATCCGGATCAAAAAAATCCCGCACATACAAAACTTTCTCCAACTTAAACTTAGTGCCCTGGCCGCATTCTTCCTCCACCTCCCGCTCACAGCCTTCTAAAATTGTTTCCCCATATTCAAGATGGCCGCCGATATAAAAATAAAAGTCCTTCTTCCGGTTATATTCGGTTAAAAGCCTGCCTTCTTTGATAATCACCAACCGCAACCGAACATTTAAAATATGCTCATCCATAACAAGAATTATAACATCTTAAAAAGATTAGTGCCGCAGGAATTATTGTATAATAAATTAAATTTAAATTGCTAAAAGGCTCTAACAGGAACCAGAGATGGACAGGAAGCTTTTTTTAACCTCTACCGGTCTAAATCCGAAAACACTGCCATATTTTATTAAGCTTTTGGCTAAAAATCCTCTCGGTTTAAAAGCAACTATCATCCCCACCGCCGGCTACCCAAAAATTAACCCTCTTCATCTTAAAGAAGCAAAAGAAAGCTTGGAAAAATTGGACGTTCAAACAGAAATTGTTGATTTAAAGCGGGAAAATCCCCAAACAATTAAAGATAAACTAAAAAAAACCGACATTATTAATATTGGTGGCGGCAATACCTTTTTTCTCTTATATTGGGTGAGAAAATGCGGCTTAGACAAATATTTGGAAGAACTTCTTGATCAGGGAAAAATTTATTTAGGAATAAGCGCCGGCAGCATTCTTGCCGGCCCCAGCATCGCCATTGCCGGCTGGAAAAGCGATTGGGATAAAAATGTCTCCCGTTTAAGAAATTTGGGAGGGCTAAAACTTGTTCCGTTTGCTATTTCTCCCCACTACACCAACGCCGATAAACCGCTTTTGGAGAAAAAATCAAAAACTGTTGGCTATCCGATCGTGGCCATTAACGATTTCCAGGCAGTTAAAATAATCAACAATAAGTGGGAAATCGTCGGCAAGGGAGAAAAAGTAATTTTTAAAAATAAAAGTTCCCAATAACCGAAAAGCCATTCTTATACTAAATATTCTAACTTCCAAAAAATATATTGTCAATCAAGCAGAAACTATAAACCATAAACAAAACTCTCTCCGGGGAGAAGATAAACTTTTTCTATCCCCTGCAAATCTTGGGAATATTTTTCATAAACACTGGCGACCGCCTCGATGGTGCTTTCCCGATAAAACTCTCCTGCGTGCATAAATTTGAACAAATGAAGGGGAAGCAAAACCTGCGGCTTAATATCCCTAATATTATAGGGATGAAGGGTGGTGCCCGTATTACAATTCCCCAAGAGAATGTCAAAATCTTTCATCGCGTAAACCCGTTCCGCCTCTTCCTTATTTTTAAAATCTCGGCCGTCGCCAGTATGAAACAGTTTAAAACCGTCAACTTCAACTATAAACCAGGCGCTGGGTTCCTCAAAATTGCCATCACCCCGATGGTCTGTTTGGTAAGCAGTAATTTTTACCCCGCCAATTTCTTTTGTCTCCCCGCTGGCAAGTTTATAAACATTGGGGCTATCGTCGATAAAAATAAATCCTTTTAGAAAAACGATCTTCTTATTTTTTCCCAAGGCTTTTTTAAGAAGATTTGGATCGTAATGATCCCCATCCATGTGAGAAACAATAAAAATGTCAACAATATCGGCTAAGCCGTTATGAGCCCAAGATAAAGGCAGATTAGCGGTGTCAATCGCAATCGTTTGCTTCTCGGTTTTAATCACCGCTCCCATATTAAGCAAGCTCCAAATTCTAATTTCGCCTTTTGGCACCGCCGTATTTTTAATCTCTTCAATCGCTTTTTTAACTCTTAGATCCGACATTTTTCTTTGATTGGAAAACCAATAAAAATATAAGGCGGGGGTTCTTTCGGGCAGGCCATTGGCAAGAAAATTGTCATATTCCCGAACCAAGCTTAATCTTGCCTCATCTGAAGACAGGGGATCCGATTGGTTGATTTTTTGGTGGAGCAACTTAACCGCCGGGGGAAGATAAAAATAAGAAAAGGCCGCCGCAAGGACAAAAAGAAAAATAAAAATTAAACTTCCCAGATGTTTTTTCATCTTTGCGCTAAATTAATTAAAACCGCCGTTCTCCCGATATGTCAACTTAATTTAATTTAATAGTGTGAAACGCCAGAGCTTAATCTTCCCTAAAGCCGATTATCTGATACCCAAACTTATCAACTTCGTTTTTATTCCAAAAGGGTAAATCCTTAGTCCTCAAAACATAGGTAATTTTTTTCTTAATAACACGACCGGTGTAGTCTTTCTTCTTGGGATCCCACTCACGAAGAATAAGGATGTCTCCTTTTTGGCATCTAAAATCCGTCAGCCTTAACTCAAAGGTTTTCTCGCCCTTAAGAATCGCTTCAAAATATTCCGGCCAAACTTTTTTTTCAATTTTCATTATTGCGGTTGTGAATAATTCCGTCTTTTTTTAGGCTCCCTGAAATGCCCTAAAGCATTTCATTAGAAAATAAACTTTTAAATTCCTCTCTCCTTAATTTTAAACTTTTGTTCTCCTATTTCTACAACAACTTAGTTAATCCTCTCTCCCTGTTCGTAATCCTGAAGAACTTTTTCCAAATAATCATCAATTTCCTCCAAAACCTCTTCCTTGCTTTTCCCCTCCCGAAAACACTCCTGGGCCATCATCCCCACTCCTTCAAGCAAATAGGCTAAATTATCCCAGGCGGAAAAATTGCTGTAAACCATTACTCTGCCCGATTTAAGATCAAGCTGTAAAAGCACATTTTTAATATCAGCGCTGTCTTGGATGATTATTTTTTTGGTTTTGCTTTCCCTAGCTTTCATCTTAAATTTAAAAAATTATTCTTCTTTCTCAAATAGCAAATTCTTTAATAACTCTTTTCGCCGTTGCCAATTGGCCAGGAAAGCAAAAATAATCCTTCAACTCTTTTTTTTGCACCCACTTAATTTTTCTTATTTCCCCGGGATTATAATTAATATCCCCCTTTTCCCCGGTGAATTTGACCAAGAAAAACCTTGCCTCCTGCCCTCTCCATGTTCTTCCTTCTTCTCTTAATCTTTTCATAATTGTAGACAAAGGCCATTCATACTTCTCGGTCTGCCCTGCTTTTTTAATAATCTCAAATTTATCTGTTCCTAATTCCTCTTTGAGTTCCCTTAAAATTGCCTCTTCTTCCGTTTCTCCATTTTCCACTCCTCCTCCGGGAAAATTCCAATCGTTTGCGCCGTAGTCAATAAGCTGGACAATCAAAAAATCACCGTCTTTACCAAAAATAAGGGCCGACGACTTTTTCCTATAGCCAAGATTTCCGTGAATTTTTAGATATTCGGCAAAGGCGCTTTTTGTCGCCGCTATTTTAGCGGCATTTTCACAACCAACCGCTACTTTCATAATCATATGTTAGCATAAAAAGAAACCCTAGGGTAAAATAAACCTTATTAACAAGCAGTTAGTCGGCAAGGGATACGACAAGATAGCAAACCGCTATTCTTTAAATAGAAACCAATTCGAAAGTCTGAAATATTTAGAAAAATTAAACTCTTTGCTCAAACCAAATTCAATAATTTTGGACTTAGGAGGTAATGTTGGTAAACGATAATTTTCCCGATGTGTCAAGTAAATAACACGCCAGGTGTGCCAAACTTTATAATACAAAAAAACAAATAAGAACCAAAAATGACAAGAAAGCTTGAGAAAAAATAATTTTTAAAAGCAAAAATATTGATAATTAAAAGGCAACCCTTATGTTAGATGTCTTAACTTCTACAAAATACGTTTTAGACCAAGCGGAAAACGTTAAAATTAGTGCTAAAGCGATAAACTTTTTTATCTCTGGAGTAAGCAAAGATGACTTACCGACCGGCGATGTCTTATTAACTAAAAAAGGATGGCCTCTTGAGAGCCTAATACAAATTATCTTTGTCTTTAACACAATAAATTTTTGTTTTTGGGCCGGCAGAGAAGAGAAAAAGTGGACGGTAAGAATTGACGGCAAAGAATGGGACGGTTCAGCCGCCCTTTTCGGATGCCTCGGAAAAGAAGTTGGATCAAACAGCAATTTCCTTAAGGGAAAGAACTTGGCCGATTTATCTTCCTCTCGCCTTGAAAAAATACTTGCCGGCAATACCAAAATCCCCTTATTTGAAGAAAGATTAAAATACTTAAATGAGGCGGGAAGAGCGTTGGAAAAAAACTTCGGCGGCTCCTTTCTTAATGTTTATAAAAAAGCAGATAATGATGCTTTTGCCCTGACCAAAATTTTGGTAACCCACTTTCCTTGTTTTGATGACACCTCCGAATATAAAGGGAGAAAAGTTGGCTTTTATAAACGGGCGCAGTTAAATTCTAAAATGATAAATGATGCCTTAATAAGCAAAGGACAGCCGGGGTTGAAAAATTTAGAAAAATTAACCGCCTTTGCCGACTACAAAATTCCTCAAATTCTCAGAAGCCTTGGGATTCTCAAATATTCAGAAAATCTGGCCAACAAAATTGATTCTTATCTCCCCATCGAGAAAGATTCAAAAGAGGAAGTAGAAATTAGGGCCGCCACTATTTGGGCAGTTGAGCTTATCAGGCAGAAACTGCGAGAAAAGCATGAGTTCGTTACTGCGCCCCACATTGACACTCTGCTTTGGAATAAATCTCAAACCAAGAGGAAAAACGACAAGCCTTACCACCGAACGCTCACCACGGCATATTAGCTTGCCAAGCCATACGATCTCAAAACCACATTTACCGGTAATAAAAATTAGATTTTAGAAAATAGAAATTGCCAGAGGCGTAAACCCCGTTAATCCCCGTAGGGGATTTAACGAGGTAAATAGAAAATCACCTCCGGGGTGTAATTACTCTCCGCGCCTAATCTTTAGCTAAAAGCACGATAGTCGTGTAGTAAAGCCAAAATCCAAGCCTAACTAGAGCTTGATTAATGTTCTACCTTGTTTTAATCTAATGTAAAGAAAAAATAATGAAAGCTATAAATCTTTTTACTGACGAATCGGGGTCTTCAAATCCTAAGGCCCAAAAGGCTGGCTGTTATATTTTATGCGGATGCCTGATTAATGATTCTGCTCGCGAAGAATTAAAGATAAGATCCGAACAAATAAAATTCAAGTTTTGGGGAAAAACGGACATTGTCTTTCATTCGCGGGAAATATGGAGAAAAGCCGATGATTTTCGAATACTACAAGATGAAAAAATTCGCAAAGAATTTCAAAAGCTCCTTTTTAATTTACTAAGTAAGGGCGGTTATCAAATTTTTTCTATTGTGGTTGATAATAGTCAAGCCGCAAAATTAAATTGGGATAATAAAAAGGTATATAAAGAAACCACTAACCTTATGGTTAAAAATTTTATCCTCACCCTTTTGGCAACTAAATCTCGCGGAAGATTAATTGTTGAATCCGCTTCTTCTGAAAAGGATTTTTATTTTCACAAAGCCGCCAGCCATTATCTTGCTAAGGGCTTGCCAGAATTTAACGTTCCCTACACTGATGTTCAAAATGCCTTAACAGAAATTTCCTTTGTAACTAAGAAAAACTTTGATATAGAAGAGCAAATCGCTGACCTTTTGGCTTATGGCGCAAAATTAAAATTCTTAAACCCAAAAGGTCAACAGCTATCGGATTATGACAGGGGTATCTTAAAAATATTTAATCAGAAATTATTTACGATTCACCCGCAAACTGGGGAAAAGAAAAAAAGATTCTATTCAAAAATAGAAAAATATAAGGTTTTGCCTTAAAATGCAAAAAAACTGGGTCGAGGCGTCACGCTCTCTTGCCAGTTTTCAGCATTTATATATTATCAAGAAACTTCACGATTTGTCAAGATTAATCATCAATTAACAAGACGGGAGCTCTTGCCAAGTAGCAAGCGGCCGAAAAATAATTTACCATCCTGGCCACGCCGCAAATAATATTTGCGACAGGCTGACAAACCTTGCCATTTTTTAAAAAACGGAAATCTACACTAATTGTCTGATAAACATTATAGGGTGAAACATAAAAATGATCCGCCAGTTGGCGGATTACTTTTATGTTACATTTGAAGAGAAAAAGAAAACCTCTAAGATCGTAAAAATACCAAAACACCAGAGGTGCAAATAGGAATTCACCTCTAAGGTATAATTATGGTAAATTCTGAACAAGGACGTTAATATAAAATCAAAAAAGTTATGACAACTAAAATCTATTTAGTTACCGGCAATCCGCTAAAAGTAAAAATCGCCAAATCATCTCTTGCGCCATTTAATATAGAAGTAGAACAGCTTGAGCTCGAAACGCCAGAAATTCAGTCGTTTGATACAGAGGAAGTGGCCAAATACTCGGTAAAATATGCCGCAGAAAAAACCGGCAAAGCAGTTATTAAGGGTGATTTCGGGATGCATATCGAAATTCTCGGTGGTTTTCCTGGACCTTTTGTCAAGTTTATAAATAGATGGCTTACCGCGGAAAAGTTTATCAGTCTTTACCAAAACGAGACAAACAGGAAAGCATATTTTATTGATGCGCTAGGATATTGCGAGCCAGAAAAAGAACCTGTATGTTTTGTTACTAAAACATACGGGAATCTAATTAGTGCCCCTTTAGGAAACAATGGAAACATGGTAGATTCGCTTTTTATCCCCGATGGTTTTCGAAAAACAATTGCCTCTCTTTCCGAAGAAGAAACGGTTAAACTATGGAGTAACGACAGATACACACAATTAGCCCGCTATCTTAAAAAATTGGAAAACAAAATAGACTAAAAGCATCTTTCCCTCCCCGGAAAAATTTTCCCCTGCGCAATCTTAGGGCCGCTGAAAACTTAGGCCCCTAACCCTTGGACTATACCAGCGCAGGCTTCCTGCGTAATTTTTCCATAATCGCCAATTCTAATAAGGAGAATAGAAAGGGCTAAAGATTGTTCTTTGGCTGTCACGGCCTCTTTGGCAATCTCTCGGCTAATAATTTCGGGATCCAAAACTCAACCTTGTCTTTGTTTTCCGTCTAGAGGCCTTCTCCCCCTGATAATCTCTGTTTTTGTCGGAAAATCCATTGGTATCATTCAACCTGCTTTTTATAGCCCTTTTTAAATTCATCTTCTAAGCTGATTTATTTTGAAGTGCTTGTTGATTTGTAGTCAACAATATGAAGCTGGCCTTCAGAATTAATCCAAAGATCATCAATGATGCCATAAAGTTCCAAATTAGTGGGTCTGCGTAAAACGCAAGCGCCGACAAAACGATTATGGTCATCCCGCCATTCCGGTAACTCCGGGCACTGAAAAGGTATAGTGTCGATTTCATATTTCTTCATTAAAGAGTGCTTCTGGTCGTTTTTGTGTAATAAATTAAACTCGTTTTCCAAAAGATGGTCAACAGCGTCATTCAGCGGCCAGCCAGGAAGACCTGGCCGATCAAGGCCTAAGCGGCGGTCTAAATAAAAACATCTCGGACATTCCATAAAGAGGCTAATGATAGATGGTGAGGGTTTTATCGTAAGTTAGCTCGTTTCCTGATAATATCTTTAACCACCTCGAAATCTTTAGTATTCATGATGTGGAATCTTACTTGTCCATAACGGTTTTTCCGATCTAGGATTGATTCTGGTTTAGATAATTTATTTTTTAATATGTCCAATTCTTCAGGTTCGGTTGATTGTAGCTCGGCATAAACCCACTCGTTAGCGTAGTAGTAAAAGAGAATAAGTATATCGTCCTGCTTGATGCTTCTGTATGAATCAGCGCCGCATTTTTTAATGTATAATCTGCCGTCTGGATACTCTTTGTTAATCCAATCCGGTATTAGTTTAACCGCCTGTTTAACAAAATCGCTTTTTACTCGATCTATAATTTCTTCATCGGTTTCTGAGGGAATAGTTGTCTTTTTGATTTCCTCAATTTCTTCTCCTTTCTCGATTCTCTTTAAGGCCTTAGTTAATACCTGAGAAAACCATTCGAGAGCAGCTTCACCGTCTTTTTGCAAAACCAAATCGACTTCCCGATTGTGTTTTATTGCATTCCTAAAATCTTTTAGATCAACAAACCTCTTCTCAACTTCAAATTTAGATCTGAAAAAGTCTTCAAAATGCTCCCAATTTTTCAAAATAATATTCGAATAATCCATTATGTCGCAAAAATCTAATCGATCGGCGTCAGTAATAATTTCTTCCGACCTTGAAGGATTTTTCCTTATAAGCTCGCCAATCTTATTTTTTACCTTTTCCTGAATATCTGAAGGAATTGACTCTTTCCAGTATTTATCGCCAACCCCTTTTAACAAAACGCTATCGATCAGGCTTCTTAACTTTTCTTCTGTTTCGTCTATCGCTTTATTAGCGTTATGCCCGGCTACTTGTAAAATCTTAGAACCGACAAGTCTTTCGAACTCCTCAAAAATTGCCCGCGATCTTTTTTTAATGAATAATTCATAATCGTTATTTTTTATAGACTCGTCATAATTTATAAGCTGAGACTTTAAGGCTTCCTTGAAGTCGGGGTTCTCTTTATCAAATCTCTCAAAATAATCACTTGGCTTCTCGTTTAATATTTCCTTATTTAACTCGGCAGGGATAAAACAAAAGTTCGCTAACAAATATTCACCCGGTATGTTGTTTTTGCGCAGATAATGACGAGGGAAAATATGATGTTTTTCGGGGCTATTAAATTCTGAGCATATCTTTGAATTTAAAGGAATCGCTATATTTGTTTTAAAGTGTTTCGGGCTTCTTGACGCCAACATGCAAAAGAAAGCGTTTCTTAGAGCAGACTTTGTGCTAATCTTACTCCTTTCGATTCTTTCAAGATCAAGCGTTACCGGATAATTAATTCTTGCCTCGCCGGTTCTTACTAATTTATCAAAAACTAAGCGCCTATCTTCCTCCATGCGCGTTTCCCTAGAAGTTGCGTATCTATCACTTAGGGCGGCTTTCCAAAACCATTCCTGCACCTTTTCGGATATCGCCTTGTTAAAAGACCTCCCGGGTAACTTAAAGTACAAATAAGCAAGTAGAGAAATCATGGCAGGGTAGGGGATAAAGTCAAATATTTTAACCCCCATATTATTAAATAAATAATCTACGGAAAGTTCTATCGAGTTGACAATTTCTTCCCAATTATCCTTGAGCTGTTTTTTAGTTAGTTGCAATTGATAAGATTTTCGGCAATAACCGTTGATGATAAGCGAGGCGGCTTGTGTTACCACCTCAGGCGTAATCTTCCCAAATCCATACTTTTCTTCAATTCGATCCCTTAATTCCTGATATAAAATTTTTAAGTCGAAATCATCACCCCATGTGTTGGCCACAACCAAATCGAATAATGAAAGTTTTTTCCCGCCCTGGTTAATGCGTTCGAATATCACCGTGGCATTTTCCAACTCAACATTCTGAACAGTCACTACGCTAAGGGGATATGTGGTAAAAACACGATGACATTCCATAAATACTTCCTGCCGCTTAGGAGAAAGTTTGCGAAATATTCGCAGGTTGTCTTCACCTAAAACTTTATATAATGGTATGTATCTACTGCTTTCTTGCTTTACCTCAAACACTGGCCGGTTGCCATCGTCATTAGGCTCTTTTTGGTAATAATCTAAATCTAGGCAAATTTGCGAACAATCAATCAATTTTGTTTTATTACCATCTTTAAGTTCAACTTTTAGGCCATACCATGCTGCATAAAGTGAGCAAATCCTTTGTTGCCCATCCAAAATAAATTTAATTTTTTCGTCGGCCATTGGTTTTGGCGATGTTATCCCAAGCTCTGGCAAATTCCGATAAAACAAATTATATTTACCTTTTGTTTCCCATAAAAAGAAGCTGCCAATCGGGTATTCTTTAAAAATGCTATCCAGCAAAGCTAAAATTTTATTTCTTTCCCAAACAAAGTTCCTCTGAAATCTTGGCACCCGTAAAGTGCCGTCTCCCAGCTGATCTAAGATGGAGAGGATTTGTTTATTGCCTTCCGACTCTATTTTTGGTAATTTCATTGTTATTTTTCCCCCGTCCAATCTTTAGCTAAAAGTTCTGCCTGCTCAAGCACGGTTCTAGTGGCGCCTTCCTGCTTGTCTGGCGGATAGTGATATTTTTTTAATAAACGCTTAATATAAACCCGCAGTTTTGCCTGAACACTTTCCCTAATAGTCCAGTCAATGGTGGTATTCTTGCGAAGCATCATCACTAATTCCTGCGCCATTTTTTTAAGAGTGCTGTCGCCTAATTCTCGCACCGCACTTTCGTTGTTGGCCAAAGCGTCATAAAAAGCAACTTCTTCTTCGGTTAACCCCATTTTTTCTCCTCTGCCCTGCTCTTTTTGTATTTTCTTGGCTAATTCCAAAAGCTCTTCAATCACTTGAGCCGCCTCTATAGTTCGATTTTGATACTTGCGGATAGTTTCCTCAAGCATTTGCGCAAAAGAACGCGACTTAACTAAATTTGTTCTCATCATTGTTCGCAATTCATCATTGAGAAGTTTTTTAAGAAGTTCCAGGACCACATTTTTATGCTCTAAATTTTTTACTTCTTCCAAAAATTCTTTTGAAAAAATCGAGATTTCGGGTGTTTTAATACCAGCGGCTGAATAAATATCAACCACCGTCTCCGATGTAATCGCCGATGACACAATCTGCTTAATCGCCAAATCATAGTCCTCGTCGGTTGGCCCGCCGCCATGAGGCTCCATTTTCAAAATTGCGCTCCTGACAATTTGGAAAAAGCCAACTTCGTCCCTTATCGCCATCGCTTTCTCATGGGGCACGGCCAAAGAAAATGCCTTTGACAATTCCGAAACCAATTTTAAATATCGTTTTTTGCCTTCGGGAAGCCCCAAAATAAAATCTGTTGCCGCCGAAATTGTTTGTGTTCGCTCGCCCGGGTTGCCGCAGAGATACTTTTCATAATTAAACCCATAGTACATCCCCTTAACAATCTCGTATTTTTCAAGCATCACCGAAACCGCTTCTTCCTGCGGTATAGCCGTTTCTTGTCGGTCGGATTCTGAATAATAAGAAAGGGCCTCCTTAAGCTCAGCGGCGATGCCGATATAGTCAACAATCAGCCCTCCCTGCTTATCTTTATAAACGCGATTAACTCTGGCAATTGCTTGCATCAAGCCGTGTCCGCGCATCGGCTTATCAATATACATCGTGTGAAGCGAGGGAACATCAAAACCGGTTAGCCACATATCGCGAACAATAACCAGTTTTAGCTCGTCATCTGGATCTTTCATTCGTCTGGCCATCGCTTCTAAACCAGCCTTCGGCCGAATATGGGGTTGAAAATTAAGGGGATCCGCGGCCGAGCCAGTCATTACCACTTTCAAAAATCCCTTGCCGTCATCGTCGCTATGCCAATTTGGCCGAATTTTAATAATCTCGTTGTATAAATCAACCGCAATTCTTCGGCTCATTGCCACAATCATCCCCTTGCCGTCAATTGCGCTTAACCGGTTTTCAAAGTGATTAACAATATCACGGGCAATAAGAGCAATTCTTTTTTCCGAACCGACCATTGCCTCAAGCCTGGCCCATTTGCTTTTTAATTTTTCCTTCCGCTCAATTTCTTCGCCTTCGGTTAACTCCTCAAACTCCGGATCAATTTTTGGCTGCTCTTCTTTTTTTAATTCAATCTTGGCTAATCTTGCTTCGTAATAGATTGGCACAGTGGCGTGATCTTCAACTGCTCGCGTTACATCATAAATATCAACATACTCGCCAAAAACTGCCCGCGTGTTGCGATCGGTTAGCTCAATCGGGGTGCCGGTAAAGCCGATAAACGAAGCGTTGGGCAGAGCTTCGCGCATATGCTTGGCAAAACCATGGATGAATTCATACTGGCTTCGGTGGGCTTCATCGGCAATAACCACAATGTTTTTCCGTTCGGAAAGGGTGGGATATTTTTCTTGGCCATTTTGAGGCAGAAATTTTTGAATGGTGGTAAAAACCACCCCTCCCGAAGCTACCTTTAAAAGCTCCTGAAGCTCTTCGCGGCTTTCGGCTTGCCGCGGGGTTTGCCGCAGCAGATCTTGGCATCTTGAAAAAACGCCAAAAAGTTGGTTGTCCAAATCGTTTCGGTCGGTTAAAACTACTAAAGTTGGATTTTCAAGAACTTGAATAATTTTGCCGGCGTAAAAAACCATCGTCAAACTTTTACCCGAGCCTTGAGTGTGCCAAACCACGCCAGCGCGACGATCTCCCTTGTCCTGGGTGGCCTTAAGGGTGCTTTCCACCGCTTTATTGGTGGCAAAATACTGGTGGTAAGCGGCCGCTTTCTTGATAATTTTTTCTCCATCGCTCTCAAAAACAATAAAATTGGCAATAATATCCAAAAGCCGCTCTTTTTCAAAAACGCCTTTTATTAAAACCTCCAACTGAGGCAAGGCTTCCGGCGCCAGCTCGAGGCCGTCAATCGTCCGCCAACGGGTAAACCATTCGATATCAGCAGAGAGTGTCCCCATCCGCGCTTCGTTGCCATCGCTAATAACAGAAAGTTCGTTATAGGAAAAAAGTGAGGGGATATCTTTTTTGTAAGTTTGAATTTGGTTAAAGGCGCTTTTAACCGTTGCTCTCTCGTCGCCTGGATTCTTCAACTCAATAACTGCCACCGGCAAACCGTTAATAAATATCACCACGTCTGGCCGACGATTTATATTATTTTCAATAACCGTGTATTGGTTAACCGCTAAAAAATCGTTATTATCCGCATTTTTAAAATCTGCCAGGTAAGCTTTATCTCCTGCCACCGTGCCATCAGCCCGCATATATTCCACATCCACCCCATCGCGCAAATAAGAATGAAAGATTTTGTTGTTGGCAATCAAGCTGGGCGTGCTATGGATCACCTGCGCCACTTTCTTAAAAGCCTCTTCTTTGGCGTCAGGAGGGATATTGGGATTAAATTTTTCAATCGCCCGCCGCAGTCTTTCCTCCAAAATAACATCAGCATAGCTTTTTCTTTCCGGTTTTTCGCCATCCGGCGGCGGGGCAATTTCCGGCCCGCCAACAATGGCATATCCCAGCCCCTCCAACCATCCCAACGTTGCTAGTTCTAAATCGGATTCGGTATATTTAGTCATATTCGTCCATTTTTCGCATCTTCGACAATATGTGATGCCCTTTCGTAAAGTTCATCAAAAGTAAAAATATCAAGATTCCTTGAATCTCTTTGAAAAAGTTCATAAGTTCTTGCTTTTGTTCTCTGCTCTTCGTTTTCTCCCGAAAACTGATTTGAATTTCCATATACAAGAATTGTCTTAGGATCGATTGTTTGCTGCTTTATTGGTCTCCCCTTATCGTTGAAATTTTTTGAGGCATTTGTTTCGGCTTTAATCTGCCAACTTGCTTTTTGTTCGAGAATCTGTGAAACTGCATGCACCAAATCTTCTGATAAGCACCAACTACCAGATCTATTCTTGTCTGTTCCGAAAATTCGGCTGGTGGGCTTTTTTAGCTCTACTAAAACTGTAAATTTATTACAACCAAGCAAATAATCGCCAATTTCACCGTCTTCCCCGGCTATATTTGTATTTGATACATAGGCTTCTTTTTGCAAGATTCCAAGGAATCTATAATCAAGACCATAACCAAAAATCCAAGGATTTTTCTTAAAAAAATGTTGCCATGAAATCTCTTCTCTTTGATCTCTTAACTTCTCTTGTTCTTGATATTTTTTAATAAATCCAGGTTCATTAAGCAATTTATAAAAAATATCAAGTTGGGTTTTCCTGTATCCAATATTTACAATATCCACCGATGTTATCATTCCATTTTTTACTAATTCCTCAAGAAGTTTCTCGCCCTCTTCCGTTGATAGCAGTGTTACAATTTTTTTCTTAGTATCTTCGTCAAGAGTAATAAATGAATTATCAAATAATCTTATTCTTCTTTCAGTAATGCCAGTTAGGTCGAGTTCTTTCAGAAATAAAATAAAACTCATAACCTTTTCAAATGTAAAATTGGAAAGTATAATTTTTTCTTCTGTTTTTTTCCATCCATCTTTTGACAATCTAAACTTCTCAATCACAACTCTCTCAATATTCTTTCTTTCCTCTATATAACCAATTGTTATTTTTAGCTTTATTTGTTGGGAAATTTGGAACTCTTCAGAATCTGTAACATAAAAATTAAAATATTTCCCCTTACCACTGCTAAATTCATTCATATAAAGAACGTCCGTCCTTGAATTTGCTGCTATTTCTTCCTCTGCTGGTTCAACTAATTTCCAATGATTATTATGTGTCATATTAATTTACTCTTAATTTTCCACTCATTAACCTTGGCAAAATTGAGTCTCTAATTGCAGCCAAATCCGTATTCTCTATATCTAATATCATCAGCCGATTAAAAAGCGCTCTGTTTAGTTCTTGGAAATCTCGCAATACCCCTTCTTGTGGCTTGATTAACTTAAATTCTTGTAAACCCTTAGCGCTAAGATGAAGAACAGTAGAGCCATTTGAATATCCAAAAAGGAAATCCTGTGACTCTCGTCTGCTTAACAATAAATATAAGTAATATTCGTCGATTCCCTCTGTGGTAGGCTTAATAATTGACAAATCTAGACTTGCTACCAATGTTGTTACTTCTGGTATGGTTGGAACTAAAGCCGGTTTGCCCAATACCTCTGCCGCCTGTGTTAAATCGGTCATTGCGACGATCAGGTTGCCAGTTTTCAGTTTGTGTTCTTCCTTATAATCCCCTTTATAAAATTTAATACCATCTTTTCTAAATCCTCCGCCTCTCTCAAAACATTTTAATCCAACTAACGCAATGCCAGCTGAATCAACCAAGTCTTTGCCTTTATATGACAATCCCTTTTGAATCTTAGCCACTTGAGGCAGAGTTGCGACTTCCCACCCCTTCGGAATCATTCCCAGTTCGCTTTCCACCATTTCTCCTCCGCTGGATTTATAAGGCTTTCCTTCATCGTTAGGAAATTCAAAATCCACAAACCACCGCTTAAATAAAGCCTTGCCGATTTCTTCAAGGGTTTTATTCATCTGACGGTTTAATTCTATTTTGTCGTCAAGAGAAGAAAGAATAGAAGCAATTCGCTGCTGTTCGCTAACGGGAGGTATAGCGAGAATGATATTTTCAAATTTAGATTTCGATACAATATTAAAAACAGAGCCGCCGCTTCCATAGCTGGAAAGTATTTGTTTAAAATTTTGGAGTCTATAATAAAGAAATCTTGGTGTCACCCTATCGTTAGGGATAATAGAATTAATTTGTTGATTAGTTACTGATGGTTTTTTAGTTATACCGGTTAGGCCAATTGTTGCTATGCATGATACGACAATAGCATTTTCAGGCAATAAGCAATTTTTAACTGCTAACGCTCCTTTTTCTGATAATGTTTTATTAGTTTCTGCAATATACACGCTCTTACCTAAGTCTGGAATACACACAAAAGGTATGTTTCCATTATAATTACCCATGTCTTTGGTCGGAGGTGTTTTGCCTGTGATGACCCTGCCTAAATTTCCAATACGTAAAATATTCCAATCTTCTGGAATTTCGCCGATTTCGGTTTGTTTAAATTTTTGAGTTTTTGTCTTCATTTAAGTATGAAAATATTTATAGATTTCAAATATTAAATTTGCCAAGGCAATGACTATCCCCAAACCAGCAATTATTACTCCCGCCAAAGTGATATTGTTTAATGCTTTTGTTAATTTATCGGAAGATTTACTTGCCTCCTCAATATTTTTATTAAACTCATCTCCCATTTTTATTAATTGGCCAAGTTTTTCATCAATTCTGCCAATGGTGCGGTAAAAACCCGTGGGCATGGTTTTTTCGGAAAAATACCAACCCATCGTGTCAAGGAATTTATCTATTTTTTCCTCTCTGCTTTTTCCTTTAATAAAATCTTCGTTCATATCTCAAACCCCACTTTCTTTAAATTTTCCCTAATCTTTTCTTCTAATTCTTTAGATTCTTTAAACTGCCGGGAAAGATCGGCGGTGAGGCGTTTCATTTTTTCTTCAAAAACTTCGTCATCTTCCATTTCAAAATCCGTTCCCACGTAGCGGCCGGGAGTCAGCACATAGCCATTTTTAGCCACCTCTTCAATCTTGGCCGCCTTGCAGAAACCCTTAATATCTTCATATTTCCCATTTTTATTTCTCCAGTTATGATAAGTTTCGGAGATTTTATTTATTTCTTCATCGGTTAGCTCGCGATGGCGCCTGTCGATCATTACTCCCATTTTTCGCGCATCAATGAACAAAATTTCGTCATGGCGATCTCTAAACTTGTTGTTATATCTATCGCGGGAAACAAACCAAAGCGAGGCGGGAATTTGGACAGTATAAAAAAGCTTATCTGGAAGAGCGACAATACAATCCACCAGTCCTGCTTCAATGATGTTCTTGCGGATCACCCCTTCGTTGGAAGTATTGGAAGACAAAGCCCCGTTGGCCATCACAAACCCCGCAATGCCGGTAGGAGCAAGGTGGTAAATAAAATGCTGAATCCAGGCGTAGTTAGCATTGCCCACCGGCGGCACGCCATATTGCCAACGGACATCTTCCCGCAAACGTTCGCCGCCCCAATCGCTGTCGTTGAAAAAAGGATTGGCCAGAATAAAATCAGCCTTTAAATCTTTATGCAAATCGTTATGAAAACTATCGGCGTTGGTTTCACCTAAATTTCCCTCAATCCCCCGAATTGCCAAATTCATCTTGCAAAGCCGCCAAGTGGTGGGGTTGCTTTCCTGACCATAAACAGAGATATTGCCCACCTTGCCGCCATGCTCTTCAATAAACCGCTCACTTTGAACAAACATGCCGCCACTGCCACAACAAGGATCAAAAACACGACCCTTATAGGGCTCAATCATCTGCACTAAAAGTTTAACCACCGAAGCGGGCGTGTAGAATTCACCGCCGCTTTTTCCTTCGGCGCTGGCAAACCGACCGATAAAGTATTCATAAACTCTTCCCAAAATATCCTTGGACTTAGCCTTGCTGCCCCCTAAACCAATAGAACTAAAAATATCAATTATTTCTCCCAATCTTTGTTTATCCAAATCCGGTCGAGCATAGCTTTTGGGCAAAACCCCCCTTAGCGACGGATTTTCCTTCTCGATCGCAATCATCGCTTCGTCAACCATCTTGCCAATCTCCGGATTTTTGGCGTTTTTCTTTAGATATTCCCAACGGGCTTCCTCCGGCACCCAAAAAACATTTCGCGCCTGATAAGCGTCTTTGTCTTCCCACTCTCCTTCGTAGGCTTCGGGGTCGTTTTTAATTTCGTTATATGTTTCTTCGAAAGAATCGGAAATATATTTGAGGAAAATAAGGCCTAAAACTACATGCTTGTATTCGGAAGGATCCATGTGGCCGCGCAATTTATCCGCTGCCGCCCAGAGCTTTTGCTCAAAACCCAAATTTGCGGTTGTTTGTTTTGCCATTTTTCAGTTTTTAAAACTATTTGCCAATTTCTTGCCGCCCACAAAATTACGAACTTAGCTTCCCGTTCACCCACAACTTTCTTTATTACTATATTATAAAGGAAATAAAGCCTCTTATTCAATTAAAATTCCGGCTTTTGTTATTTTGCCGCCAATGTTTGTACTCTTATGATTTAAGCCTCGCTGTTGCTTTTTGGTTGACGCCTCTTAGCTTAGCCAGGAAGCAATAATATTTCTTTTCAGAATCAACCCAGATTTTTCTTTCGGTAAAATTTTTAAATTCTTTGCCGATTAATTCTTTGTTAAAAAGATAATGGGGCAAGCCCTTTTCTCCCCCTTCTATGGGAATATAAGTTCTTGGACCAATTACCTTATAGCTCG
>JAGPNC010000015.1 GCA_018052565.1 Candidatus Shapirobacteria bacterium
CAGCTCAGTGCGCTGATACTCCTCCTGATAAGGCTACTGACCTTTTTCCCAACGGTGGACATTATTCTGATAATGAGAATATCACTCTTTTCTGGAGTAATCTTGCCGATAATCAATGGGGCCTTAATTGCGAAGGCAACGACAATAGATATTTCGTTTACTATTGTAAAGCGGGTGACGGTTGTTCTGCCACCAGTGTGTCTAATATAAACGAATGTACGTCTCAGGATGGCGTGGTTGATACTGATGCTTCTCCTCTTACCTTTTCTTGTACCATCACCAACTCTCTTGAGTGGGGATCTACCTACTACTGGAAAGTAGTAACCAGCAACGGAGAGTTAACCAACGAAGCCTTTGGTTCCTTCAATACTGGCTATCCCTCTGCCTGGTGGCAAACCGAAACCGGTGATGTTTATGGGAAGGGAGGGATTGTCTCCCCCATCTGGCGTGATGTTGCCGAAAACCAGCGTTATTTTTCCCTGATTAACGATTCCTTTGGCGCCCATTCGGGGTTGGTGGCCTCGCTAAACGCTAATGATAACGATTTTTCCGGCGATGTGACAGGCGATAATGCTAAGGGGGAGGGTCAAGCCACGGAAACAGATTTTTATTCCAGCCACCATCAGGCCCTTGCCGCCGACTTTAGCCGTCTTTTGAATGACTATTCTTTTGCCAAGCTTGCCTCTCTGGTTGACCTAGCGATTAAGGATGATGGGCCGGGAAGTTACAACTCTGGGGTTAAGGTGATTACTGTGGCTGATGCCAGTAGCATTGAAAGAAATGATTTAATAGGAAACGATCCTTCCCATCCCCAACCTGCCCCTGATAATCTTTACTACTATCCCCCTTACGGCACAGGCGATATGGCTGTTTCTATTGACAGCCCTTTCTCGGTTGGCGCCAACGAGAAATTTGTCATCTTTGTTGATGATGATCTTAATATTAACCAAAGCATTACCGTTGCCCCTGGCGGTTTCTTGGCCTTTATTGTTAAGGAAGATATTACCATTGCTCCGGGTGTTACCCAAGTCCAGGGTGTTTACTTTGCCGATGGAAGCCTGATCGTGGAAAGCAGTGACGCTACCGACGAACAGTTTAAAGGTCAGGGGATTTTTGTCGCCAAAGAAGGGGCTTCTTTAAAAAGAAATTTCCGTAATGCCCGCAATGCTGAAGAACCCACCGAGGTCTTTACCTTTGATCCTTCTTATCTTTTCACCGCTCCCAAGGTGTTTCGTGAGAAGCCTTACCTCTGGCGGGAAGTAGTGCCTTAAGATAGTATTAAGTATCAAGTATTAAGCATAAAGTATTTAAGCGGGTGGGAGGCATAATTTGTCATTCTGACGAAAGTCAGAATCTGCCTTAAGGGGAAAAGGTCCTCCCCGCCGTTCTAGGAAAACAAATTTTGCTTCTTTAATTATTTTAGATTGCTCGAGAAATATACCGCTGATAAAGGCTGTTGAAGAAAACGGCGAGGTTCGTTATGATGGCGATACGATTTAAGAAGAGACTCTTTTAACCACTTCGTCGAAACTTAATTCTTCCTGCTGGCCAGTTTTAAGATCTTTTAGGGAGATTTTCTGGCGGGCGATTTCTTTTTCGCCCAAAATAGCCGCAAAAGGGAAACCCTTTTTGCTAGCGTATGAGAGTTGGTTGCTTAGGGAAACAGCGGGGTTGGAATAAAGCTCGGTTCTAATATGGTGCTCGCGCAAAAGGCGAGCCAATTCGGTTGATTCGCGAAAGCAGGCTTCATTAAAAACAGTAACAAAAACAGTGGCGCCCAGATGGCCAAAAAAAGGAAAATGGCCGGTTTCCCTAAGAGCTAGTTCTAAAACCATATCGCCAGCGGCGAACCCTACCCCGCCAATTTCTCTCTTCCCTCCTATTTGGCGGGTTAAATTTTGATAACGTCCGCCGCCCAAAAGAGCCCTCCCGGAGCCTTTTTTAAGATAGGCTTCAAAAACAGTGTTGGTGTAGTAATCAAAGCCGCGGACAATTGAGGGCGCAAATTTTACCCAAGAGGAAACCCCCAAATCGTTAAGGGTAGAAAAAATTTCCGTAAGCTGTGGGCTTTCTTTGCTGAAATCGTTGTCTTTCAGGGCCAGACCGAGGTCTTTTATTGCCAGAGAATCAAGGCCGAGTTGCCGTAATTCTTTTTCATAGCTTTCTTGGCCGATTTTTTCCTTTTTGTCGATAAGGCGGAAAATTTCTCGCCAAAGGCTTTTTTTGATGCCGATAAGTTCCATTTTAGCCTCCAAATACCGACGGTCGTTGACAAGGATGACCACTTCGTTATCCTTTAAGCCTAAATTTTTTAAAAGTTGGCAGGCGACGGCGATAACTTGGGCATCGGCATTAGGCGAATTTTCGCCCAAGATATCAGCGTTGATTTGGTAAAATTCTCTTCCCCGTCCCGCCTGAGGGGCTTCATGGCGGAAAAAGGGGCCAAATGACCACCAAAAAAGGGGAAAAACCAGTTCATTCTCGCGGGCGGCGACCATGCGCGCCAAAGTGGGGGTAAGCTCCGGTCGCAAAACTAACGTTTTTTTTCCTCCCGGGGGCTTGAGCGTATAAGCCTGTTTTTTGATAATTTCTTCTGAAGACTTGGAAGCGTAGAGACTTAGGGGTTCTATAATCGGACCGTCATATTCTTCAAATCCCCAAACTTCAAAAGTTTCGCGGGCTTTTTGATGGAGCCAGGAACGGAAGGCAAAATCTTGGGGATAAAAATCGCGTGTTCCCCGCAGGGGATTAAGAGAAATGTTTTTCGCCATTTTAGCTTTTTTTGATTAATTCTTCTAACGCTTTTTCCAAAACCGGATCTTCGTTTTCTTCGGTTTTTTCGTCTTTAACTTCGATATCTGGTTTTAAGCCGACCTTATCAATGCACTCGCCGCCGGGCAGAAGCCAGCGCGCGACGGTGATATGAAGACCGGCGCCGCCGGTTAATTCTCTTGATTCCTGAATGGTTCCCTTGCCAAAAGAAGTTTCGCCAACGAGAAGCGTTTCTTTGTTTTCCCGCAAAGCGCCGGCAACGATTTCGGAGGCGGAGGCGCTTCCCCGGTTGATTAAAACCACCAGAGGGGCATCAGTTAGTTGCCCGCGGTGGTTAACGGAGAAGAATTTCTTTTTATCTTTTCCCTCGTCCTGCTGGACGACTATCCCTTCGCTTAGAAATTCCGAGGTAATATAAACAGCGCCGTCAAGATACCCGCCGGGATTATTGCGTAAGTCAAGAATTATTCCCGCAAATTCGGGCGTGTTTTTGCTGGCAAGAATCTTGCTGACGGCCTGAGACCATTCTTCTTCGAGGCGATCGCCAAATTGGGTTAGCTTGAGGTGAGCAATTTTTTTATTATCTTTTTCCACCAATGTTAGTTCGACACTCGGAACAGTAATTTCTTCCCGGATGAGGGTAATTTCTACCGGCGTTTCCTCTCCCTCGTGGATAACAGTGAGAGTGACAGGGCTTCCTTTGGGACCACGGATCATCTCTACGGCCTTGGCGGAAGAGAGGCCAAGGGCATTCTCGTCAATCCCCCTCTTTTCATCTTTAATATGGATAATGATGTCGCCGGCGCGGACACCACCCCTTAGGGCCGGGCTGCCCTCAAGCGGGGCAATTACCGCCAGCTGGTCATTTTTATAACCAAGCTGAATCCCCACGCCGCTAAAACTGCCGGCTAAATCTTCTTTAAATTCTTGATTCTCTTTGGGCGGTAAAAAGGCGGTGTAGGGATCGCCTAGGGCGGCGACGGTTCCTTCAATGGCGCCATAAATTAATTCTTCTTCGTTTTGAAGTCTTTCTTTTTCTAAAAAAGAACGCTCGAGAGAAGAAAGAGTTTCTAAAAGCAGGGGGGAGTTGGCCAGCTTTTGCGAGAAAGAAGAGGTGCGGGAAGAGATGGTTTTTTCAAAACTTAATTCTTTCGCCTGCCAGCCTGCCCAAAAAATTAAGACTACAACTGCAATCCTGATAATGGTTGAGTGGCGTAATCTTTTAAGCGTCATTTTTAAAAACTAACGATTCCCAGCACTTTATTTTTGGGATCCAAAACTGCCTTTTGGCTTTCTTGAGCAGCAATTTTTTCTTCGTCCTCCGGATTTTTCAGCTGGGCTAGAGTAAGGAGGGTGGGAAAATCGTCGCTTTTTTTAGCGCTTATTAAGCCTTTAATTCTTAGAGCTTCACTTTTTTTTACTAAACTCATGTTGATTTTTTCTTTCAGAAGAAGAATTTCTCCCCTGTCGTTAACGCTCAAATCCGCCAGCGAGCCGGAATATTTTTTTACGGGGCCAAAAACAATTTTTCCCTTTGCCCAAGAGAGGGGAAAAATTGTTCCTTTCGTTTTAATAACCAACCCTCCTTTTTCAATTTTTTCTATTTTCCCGCTGAGAGGTGCCCGCACCGTCACCCTTTTAGCAGCGGCAATAATAGTCAAGATTCCTTTTTCCTGGTCGAATGAGAAAATTTTGCCGTCTATCGGGGAATAAATTTTAACGCTTGGCCTCCAGAAGATTTTTTTCTCGGCCACAAGGTCGCCTCTTTTGATGTTGTTGCCCAGACTGACCATTAGCGCCTGCCCCACTTTCTTTGGGGAAAGACTTAGCTCGTGGGCTAAGTTAAGACCAATTTTTTTTTCTAAGGGATAATGGCCGAGAACTTCTCCTTCTTTAATGCCTCCCCCATTGGCAATATTAAGCTCGATTTTATCAGGCAGGGGGAAGAGAAAAGAAAATTCCATATCCTCTACTCTACTCTTCTCACGTAAGGAAGTAAAGCCAAAAAGCGGGCCCTTTTTATTTCCTGCGTCAGGCGCCTTTGGTGTTTAGCGCAAAGGCCGCTTATTTCGCGGGGTAAAATCCGGGCCCATTCGTTTAAGAAGGGTTTTAATTCTTCCCGATTCTTGTAATCTGGTTCTTTCTTTTTCTGGCAAAAAAAGCACTTTTTAGCGCTTTTTCTCTTCTTAAGGGGTTTGATTTTTCTCTTCATGGCAATTTAAATTTATATAATTTATATTAGGATTGTAAAAATCCCCCTCTCTTTGGGCAAGACCCTCTTGCCGCTACTATTTCTCTCCAAGAGAACTAAAACGGAATGTCCTCCGCTTTAACCTCTTCTTCTTGGTTTTCTTCTTCCTTGTCTCCTTTTTCCTTTGCCTCCTCTTTTGGCGAGTTAGTTTTTTCCAAGATTGCTTCTGGCGGTTTCTCTTCTGGTATTATTGTTTCGTCCTGTTCTTCCTGCCCTCGACGGGAATCCAGGATAATCATATCGGTGACAACAATTTCCGTTGTTTGTCGGCTGGCGCCATCCTGACCTTCCCATTGGCGTGTCTGCAGTCTTCCTTCAACGTAGATTTTTCTTCCCTTGAAGAGAAGCTGGGAACAAATTTCGGCTAATTTATTCCAGGCAACTAGGCGGTGGAATTCGACGCTTTCTTTTTTTTCGCCCTGCTCGGTGGTCCAAGAATAATTAGTCGCCAAACCAAAGGTGCAAACCGCCGTTCCCTGCGGCGTATAGCGCAGTTCAGGATCACGGGTTAAGTTACCGATGAGCATTACTTTGTTCAAAGAGCGACTGGCCATTTTTCTACCTCCTTAAAATTTTAAAACAATCAAATAACGAATAATATTTTCGTTTAATTTTAGCCATCCGTCAAGGGCTTTAATTTTCTTGGGCTCCGCCTTAAGTTCGTAGAAATAAAAATGCCCTCTTTCGTTCTTTTTTACCGGGTAAGCTAGTTTTTTTTCTCCCCAATCTTCTTCTTTCTCAATTTTGGCTGTTTTTTCTATTTCTTTTCTGACTTCTTCTCGTATCTTTTCTTCTTCCTTGATCTTTGGCAGGAAAAGAAGCGTTAACTCATAAAGCTTTTCCTTTTTTCTTTTCATAAGTTTATGATAACACGAAGAATCTTTGTTAACAAGGAGAAAATGAGAGATAAGACAACATATTAAATGCAAAAATCAAAGGTTAATCCGCCAGCTGGCGGACAAAATGAAAATGTAAAATGTAAAAAGCTTAGTAACTTGTAACTGGTAACTAACAACTCGTCATTAAAGAAAAAAGTTTTGTCTTTATTCTTAGATAATTACGAGTTGGGAATTACATATTACGAGATGTTGATTTTTAATTTTGTATTTTTCCTTTTCATTTTGACTTTTGAATTTTGCATTTTGAATTTCTATTATTCGTATCGTAGTGCTTCAACCGGATCAAGTTTAGCCGCCCGGGCGGCGGGGGCAACGCCAAAGATAATACCAATAAGTGAGCAAACTCCAAGAGAAAGGATGACAGAAGAAGGGGTGACGGTGGTGGTAAGCCAGCGTTGGGCAATTTTGGCCCCCAAGACACCAAAGCCAACCCCCAAAATGCCCCCTAGAAGACTTAAAATAACCGCCTCAGTTAAAAACTGAGAGCGAATATTTCCCGGTGTGGCGCCGACTGCTTTTCTGATGCCGATTTCTCGAGTTCGCTCGATCACCGAGACAAACATAATATTCATGATTCCTACGCCGCCTACAAGGAGAGAAATAGCGGCAATAGCGGTTAAGGCGTAAGTTAAGATAGTCAAAATGGCATTAACCGTTTCCAAAATTTTTGTCTGGTCAATAACTGAGAATTCATCTTCGTCAAGCTCGGAGGAAAGGTAATTTTTGATGAGATTTATTACTTCAGGAATTTTTTCTCGGTCAGAGACTTTCACCAAAATTGCTTGTAGCCCCTCCTTCTCTGTCAAGCTTTGGACAACAGGGAAAGGAACGTAGATGACGCGGTCAATATTGCCGCCGATGCCGCCGGTGCCTCTTTTTTCCGTTATCCCCACGACCTCGAAGGAAACATTGGCGACCATGATCTTTTTCCCAAGGGGATCGATGCCGGGGAAAAGTTTTTCGCTCACCTCCGGTCCAATAACCGCCACTTTTCTCTTATTCAAAACGTCTTTCGCCTCGATTGGTCTGCCTACCTCAACCGCTAAATTACTGGCGGAGAAAAAATTTTCATCTATTCCGGAGAGAGAAGCAAAGATAGCTTCATTTTTATAAGTAGCTTTAGCTGGCAACTCAATAGTGCCAGTGGCTTCTAAAATATCACTGCTTAGTCTTTTTATTCCCTTAACGTGCTTTTCTTTAAGTTTTGAGGTGCTCATGGTGGTTAGCGCGCCTCCCTGAGAAGTCGTCTGATTGCTTATTGAGTCGTTGCCTCTTCCTCCCATACCCATCATCATCGCCTCCCCCATTTGCCCCGGGATAATAAAGAGATTGTTAGAACCAATCAGCTCGAATTGTTGGTTAACAAAAGTTTGCACCCCCGCTCCTACCGACATTAACATGATTACCGAACCGACCCCAATAATAATGCCTAGCATGGTTAAAAAAGTCCGTAGTTTGTTAACCAAAAGACTTTTAATGGCTAGTTTTAAGAAATCAACAGTTTTCATAGCTTTTTTTCTTCAATGATTTCCCCGTCTTTTATTACTATAAGTCTTTGACCATAGCAAGTGAGAGAGGAATCGTGAGTGATTAAAATAACGGTTCGTCCCTCACGGTGAAGAGAAGCAATAATTTTCATAATTTCCCGCCCTGATTTAGAATCCAAGTTTCCGGTTGGCTCGTCGGCTAAGATAAGAGAGGGATTGTTAACGAGGGCGCGAGCGATGGCGACTCGCTGTCGTTCTCCTCCAGAAAGCTGGGAAGGATAATGGGTTAATCGTTGACCGAGACCAACTTGCTCTAGGGCTTTCCTAGCTTTTCTTTCTTGCTCTCGGGGATTTACTCCGGCGTAAAAGAGCGGCAGGCGGACATTGTCCAAGGCAGAAGTGCGTTCTAAGAGATTGAAAAATTGAAAAATAAAACCAATTTCTTTATTGCGCAGACGCGCCTGCTCTTTTTCAGAAAGCTTACTCACGGGATTATCGTTTAAAAATATCTGGCCGCTTGTTGGTCGGTCAAGCAAGCCAATGAGGTGCATCAAGGTTGATTTTCCTGAGCCAGAGGGCCCCATAATTACCAAGAATTCGCCCCGAGACACGCGAAAAGAAACGCTTTTGAGCGCCTCTACTCTTATCCCGTCCATCTGATAGATTTTGGAGACCTGCTCCAATTTAAGAAGAGGAGACATAAAAGGAGAGAAATTAACGGATTTTCTGGCCTTCTTTAAGGCCCATTATTCCCTTGGTAACAATTTCCGCTCCTTCTTCGAGGCCACTAATAATTTCTATTTCCTCGTCAGTTGAAAGTCCTGTTTCTACTTCTTTTTTTCTTGCCTTTCCTTCGTTATCAACTGTCCAGACAAAATTTCTCTCTCGCTTAATCAGGGCCTCGGCGGGAATAGTTAAAACATTTTCTTTTTCGTTTAAAATAATTTCGGCGTCCCCGCCCATGCCTAAACGAAATTGCCGGTCGGAATTTTCGGGGAGGGAAATTTTGGTTAAGAAAACTTTACTCCCCCCCACCGTTGAGGCGGCAAAATCAATCGCGGAAATCAGACCCTCAAAAGTTTTATCAGGGTAGGAGTCGAGAGTAATAATAACCTTTTGCCCCTCTTTTACTTTGCCAATCTCCAGCTCATCAATACGCGCCTCAAAATAAACGGAATTAGGATTAACAATGTCAAAAGTAGCCGTTGCCGGGGTGATGTTTACTCCTGCTAGAGGGGTGTCGATATTGGTAACAATACCGGCAATGGGGGTGGCGATAGTGGCATATTTTAGCGCTAAGTCTGCCAACTCTACATCAATGACAGCATTGCTTAAGCCAAATTGGGCTTTTTCTAAAATCCTTTTCATCTCGTCGGTCAAGGTGGCATTATCTTTGTATTCTTTGTAATCATCGTGGGTTTGTTCAAAGTTCCAGCGGACGGTCATGTAATCATTGAGTTCTTTTTCTAGGCGCTTTTTGAGTTCTCGCTGGTCTAAGGAGGCAATGGCTTGGCCTTTTTTTACCCACTCGCCTTCTTTTACGCCAACCCAAGACAAAAGGCCGCTCGTTTGGAATTTTAGCGAGGCCTTTTCCTCGGCATTAACTTCTCCCGAAACAGTTAATTTTTCCGTTAAATTTTTTCTTTCTACCTTTCCGGTGGCAACTTCTTGGGCGCGGAGAGGAAAACGGAAAATAACCCCGGCTGTTAAGAGAGAAAAACTAATAATGAAGAAAATAATGAGTTTCTTTTTCATCAGATTCTGATTATATCACATTTGGTTTCTTGTCTTTATTAATCAAAAATTCAATAACTTTTTGGGCGACATTGATGCCGGTAGTGTTCTCAAAACTTTTAAATTGGCAGTCAGTGTTAATTTCTAAGATTCGCCATTGGTTTTCGGAATCTTTTATTAAGTCGATGCCGCAAAAATCGGCTTTGCAAATTTTGGCGGTTTTTTCGGCCAGAGTTTTGGCTACTCGATCATTATCAAGTTTATAGGTGTATGCAGACGAGCCCACAGAATTAGTAGCAAATTTTTGGGGCGGCGCTTTTCTCTTAGTCGCTCCCAAGGCCTTCCCTTCTAAAACAACTACCCTTAAACTCTCTCTCTTTGGCAAAACTTCTTGAACGAGAAAATTCTCGGCTGGAAAATAGTTTAGAATTTCTTTCAGTTGGGAAGTAGTTTCTACTTTGAATACTTGCTTGCCGTGGCTGCCTAAGTAAAGTTTTAGAACCGCCGGCAATTTTATTTTTTTCCTAAGCCTTAACGGAGAACCAAAAACCCAAGAAGCGGCGATTGGTAATTTTTCTTGGGAAAAAAGAAAGTGTTCTGTAATTTTGTCTAAAAGGGGCCATTGGCGATAAGTTTCTTGATTTAAGATTTGTGTTCCCTGAGCAAAAAAGTTTTCCAAAAGGCAATCCCGCTGAGGGGTAAAAATATGGTCGGGTTCTCTTTCTCTTGAAGAACGAAAAATTGCCCCCCAGAATGGCTTAAACATTTTCTTTCCCTTTAGAAAAATTTTTCTTTTTCCTTTTGGGCCAAAATAAAGATCAACTTCCCGATAACCGAAAGTATCAGCCAAGAGTCCTTTCTTGCTGGCTTCTTCAGCTAGCCTTTGGGGAGCATAGGCACAGGGATTACTGCTAAAGATAGCGATAGTTTTTTTCATTAAAATTAAACTGTTAAATTGCTTTTAAATTCAAGAGCCCGAAAAAAATAAATTATTTTTGGTTCTTAAATTTTTTCATACGTGATGCTTAATACATAATGCTTAGTGGCGGGGACATAATCCCCACTGCTATTGCAAATTTAATTCGATGTCATCTTAAATTAAATTTAGGATCAAAAAAGATTAAAAATTATTCTAATTGCTCTAATTATTCTAATTGACCTAAAGAATACCCAAACCCCAATTCCCAAAATTAGAATCAACTAAAATAATCCGCCCCGGGCGGATTGGGTTTTGGCATTTGGAATTTATTTAGAAATTCGGTTAATTAGAATAATTAGGGTAATTTACCCCGCCGGTGGCGGGGATATGATGACGAATTATATCCCAGTCACATAATGCTTGATGCTTATTTATGGTTTAATTAAAAACCCTCTTAAGTCGGAGGCTCCTACCAGAAATTTAGTTTGCAGATGGTCTCGTTTAGAAACATTTGCCAGAGTTTCTATCTTGCGTCCTCGCAGAAAGAGAGTGAGGGCTATTAAAGGTCTTTCTTGGTATCCCAAACTACTTTTATATTTTTCGACAGAAATAATTTTGCTTTTCTCGAGCAAGCCTAAACTTTTGGCTAATTCCTCATCGATTGAAGAACGTCTGGCGCCAGTATCAATTTTTGCTAAAATCTTAACCTTCTTTCCTTCTTTATTTTTAATTTCTATCTCTTCGATAATCCCCAAGACAGGAGTTATTTCTTTAACGCTTACTTTTTCGGTAAATTTTTCGCCAAAAAGAGCCTTGGCTACCCTTACTCCATGCTCAGCATTTCTAATTTCTAATCGCTCTACCCTCTCCAGTCTTTTTAAAAGGCCGGCCTGGTTGCATATTTGAATAGAAAGCCCGGGACGGGCGTTAAGCTCTAAGATGAGTGGCCCTTTGCTTTTAGAAATAACAAAATCAATGCCTAAATAGCCCAAGAAGGGAATTTGCTCTTGGGTGCGGACGGCATAAAGAAGAATTTCTTCCCAATAGGGGATTTTTAAGCCATTGAGTTTTCTTTTGGTGCCGGGGACGTATTTTATGGGCCGGTTGTGATAAACCCCTTGGGTGGTGATTCCCGTTGCTAAATCAATGCCTACGCCAATTGCTCCCTGATGGAGGTTAGCCTTGCCGTCAGATTCAGCCGTGGGTAATCGCAGCATCGCCATGACAGGGACGCGGTTAAAAACAATAACGCGGATATCGGGTGTTCCCTGATAAGCGTACTTGCTAAAGGCCTTGACAATCTTAACTCGTTCCTCGATAAAGGCTTGGTCGGGAGAGCTATGGAGGCTAAAACGACCGCCGATGATTTCCAGCGTATGAAAGCGCAAAGCGGCGATGTCGACGATCTTCCCATTCATTAACTCCCATTCTCCCGCCCAACGCCCTTTTTTTCTGATCACTAAAATGCCACTGCCGCCAAACCCCTGGGATGGTTTTAAAACAAAGCTTTCCGGTAAATTTTCCCAGGAGAAGTTGGCCACCGCGGCAGATCTAGAAAAAGTTTTAATAAGATCGGGGACAGGCAATTGGTAGTGGCGTAAAACTTTTTTGGTTTTGAGTTTTGAATCGGCAATTTGGCGCCCCTTTTTGGTGTTTAAGCGGAGATAACGGTCGTTACGGGCATTTTTGCCTAAGATATCATTCCAGCGGCTCATAAGGATTTTTTACTTTTGGCAATGGATCGGAAGCGGGGATATTCTAATAGGCGTAGTTTCGTATAGCGGCCCAAAAAAAGATTAGCCAAAATTACTAACAAGAAGATAGCCTCAGGATGGAGCAAGACCTGCTCCTGAAGCCAGCTCCAGCGGAAAAGATAGAAGCCAACGATGGCTATCAGGAGAGTTTGCCAAGTCATTTGAAAGGCCTCATGACGGCTTTTGCCGATAAGGATCTCCATAAAATTTTCTACCAGCAAGATAATGATTAAAATAGGGAAGATAGAGATGTCTGCTACTTGGGGAAAGCCCAGTTTGGGGCCAAAATAAAATAGGCCAAAAACTCCAAGAGAGATGAATAAGAGCAAAAGAGACATTCTGGCCAAGAAGTGAGTTCTTAGGCGGCGGGTAAGAAAGCGAAATAGAATGGCAGTAAAAAGAATTGTCAAGAATAAAACAAGGCCCTGAGTGAGTCCGGTGGCGATGAAGGCCACCGAAATCATCACCGGCGTAAAGATGCCAAAGCCGGCAAAACCGATGACATAACGGAAAAAGGCAATCAGCGTGGCGGCAACAGGGACAAGAAAAACCAAGACGATAGTGTTTAGGGGGATTCCCCTGCCGGTCGCTTGACGAATAGCATATTTTATAAAGTTGGTAACCGCGAGCGGTCCCAATTTTTGCTTATCTAGAATTGATTCCAGCCTTCCCCTCACTTCTTCAGTAGTCTCTGTTAGCTTTGCGGCCGCCTTGGCCTTTTCTGCTTCCGAGCTTCCTTCAACTGCTGGGATCGCGTCTGCCGATATGGTGGCCTCTTCAGGTTTATTGGTAGCAATAGTGGGGGAAAGAGCCCCTATGGGCGTTGTTAGCAACTCTAAAAAAAATAGGGACAGCAAAAAAATCGTTATCGCCGGTTTTACTTTATTAACAATTGCCATTAGAGAAAAGTTTAACATTTTTAGAGGGATAATCAAATTTAATCAAATGCAAAGTGAAAAATTCAAAAATCAAAATGAAAATGTAAAATGCAAAAAGAAAGTTAAAGGGTTAAATTGCTCTATTCTAAATTGTTTAATTGTTGCGGGTTGTTTGTCGCTGCCGTGCTGGCAAGTCCCCAAGAGTTGCGTTGCCGATTATTTTTAATTACCCTGCTTTTTTACCCGGTCATTTTTTGTGTCGGGGGAGAGACTTGAACTCTCATCCCGCTATGGCGGGACTGGATCCTAAATCCAGCGCGTCTGCCATTCCGCCACCCCGACTTCAATTGCTGTCTTCCCATTTTAGCACAACCAAGAGCGAAAAAAGAAAGTTAACTTATTAATTTGTCCCATAAAAAAATCCCAGAGTCAACCTTAAACTAAGGCAACCCCAGGATCTATTTTGTATAGTATCACAACCTTATAGTATTGTCAAGAGGGATTGTTTAGTGACTAAAACAGACTTAAGCGGCTATTATGAGCAGACAGGTAGGTTGTAGTAAAATATAGGTATGACTAAAAAAGGCGCTAGTTTTGCTCCCTTGGCGGAACGGATTAGGCCCAAAAGTTTAAGCGAGTTTGTCGGTCAGGAGCATTTAGTGGGAAAAGGGAAAATTTTGCGCCAAATGCTTGAAAGCGATCAGCTTTTTTCGCTAATTCTTTGGGGGCCGCCGGGTTGCGGTAAAACCACTCTCGCTCGCTTGATTGCCGAAATGACCGATTCTGATTTTATTGAATATTCCGCTGTTTCGGCAAAGTTGGCGGATGTGCGGAAAGTCATTGAAAAGGCAAAAGAAAACATAAAAATAAATCGGCAACTTTCTTTTGGCAAAGAAAAAAAAATTAAGCGAACCATTCTTTTTATTGACGAGATCCACCGCTTTAATAAAGCCCAGCAAGATGCTTTTCTTCCTTCCGTTGAAGATGGGACGATTATTCTAATTGGGGCGACTACCGAAAATCCTTCTTTTGAAGTTATTTCTCCCCTTCTTTCCCGTTGCCGGGTTTTAGTTTTGAATCCTCTGAGCCGCAAAGAGCTAGGGATGATTGTCGACAGGGGTTTAAAAGAGCTAGGGGTAAAGCTTGAAGAAAAAGGTCGTGATTTTCTTTTAGAAGCGGCGTATGGCGATGCTCGCCAGGCTCTAAACATTTTGGAAATCGTCTATACATTATATAATAAAGCAAAAAACTGTAATTCATTAAATAATATTATTAGTCTTAAATATATTGAAGAGGCGGCGCAAAAGAGCTCTTTATTCAATGATCGGGTCGGTGAAGAACACTATAATACGATTTCGGCTTTTATTAAATCAATGCGCGCTTCTGACCCTGACGCGTCCTTGTATTACTTGGCGCGAATGGTCGAGGCGGGCGAAGATCCCCTTTTTATTGCCCGGCGAATGGTTGTTTTTGCCTCTGAGGATATTGGCTTGGCTCAACCAACTGCACTGGTGGTGGCGAACGCGGTTTTTCAAGCCTGTCAAACAATTGGCTATCCGGAATGCCGGGAAAATTTGGCGCATGGCGCGGTTTATTTAGCGCTGGCAAAAAAGGATCGTTCTGCCTATGCGGCCTATATGAGGGCATTGGAGGACGTTAAAAAATATGGTAATTTGCCTATTCCTTTAGAATTGCGCAACGCGCCAACAGCGTTGATGAAGGAGTTAGGTTATGGCCGGGGCTATGAAGACTATCCCAAAAATAAATCTTTGTTGCCAGAAAAGCTTAAGGGGAAGAAGTATTTGCTGAAAAGGAAGGCTTAGAGAGGATGTCGGCGCGCCCAGCAGGAATCGAACCCGCATCAGTAGTTCCGAAGACTACTGCTCTGTCCATTGAGCTATAGGCGCCTTTCTCGGCTTCATTATATCATTAAAGAAAAATTTCGGCGTCCACGGCAATTGCTTCTTCTGAGGAACAAATAAGGGGGTTAAGGTCCAATTCTCTAATTTGGGGGAAATCGATAATTAGCTGAGAAAGATTAAGCATCGCTTTTTTAGTGTTTTTAAGATTAATTTTTTCTTTTCCTCGCGCTCCCTTAAGAAGAGGATAAATGGTTAAATCCTCAAGCATTTCCTGAACATCGTTTTTGGTAAGAGGAAGAGCCCGGAAAGAGTTATCTTTTAGAATTTCCGTATAAATTCCTCCCGCCCCGGCCATCAAAAGATGGCCGAAAGAAGGGTTGTCTTTTACTCCTAAAATTAGTTCTACCCCCTCTTTAATGGCCTCTTCAAAAATAAATTCTGGCCGGTTAAATCTTTGGTTCATTTCCTCGAGTGCCTTTTTTAGCTCTTGAAGATTATTCACTTTTGTTACTGCTCCTCGGTCGGTTTTATGAGCAATAACCGGTTTTATGATTTTAACAAAGAGAGGAAAACCGAGCGTTTTGGCAATATTTTTTAGGGGCGTTTTTTGGTCCCAAACGGCAAATTTTGGTGTCTTTATATTATAGGCTTTTAAGATTTTAAACCCCTCTGCCTCATTAAGTTCTTTCCTTTTCTCTCCAAGGGCATTTTTAATAATATTATTTACTTTTTCTTTGGCATCTTGGGTAATTCTTATTTTAACTAAAGGCTTTGGCTTTTGATTCTGAATCTTCTCTTGGTAGGAAGAAAAAGACGCTAAACTGCCAACGGCTTGCTCCGGCAAGGAGAAATTAGCTAATTTTTGTCTGCTAATGATTTTTCGTGCCGGAAAAACGCATTTCTCGCCCAAAAAATTAAATATTATAGGTTTTTTGGCTTTTAAAGCTTCGGCGGAACAGATTTGGGCAATTTTTTTTGGGTTAGTCCCGCTTTGTTTGGTAAGGATAATCAGTAGAGAGTCAAGTTGTTTATCATTCTGGCAGACGCGAATTGTTTCCTGGTATCTTTTCTCGTCTGCGTCTCCCAAAATATCTAGGGGGTTTTTAATTTTTACTAAGGGAGGCAGAGACGACGCCAGTTTTTTGGCAGTTTGGGGAGAAAATGAGGCTAATTTTAAAGGGGAATATTGCGAAAGAGCATCAACAGCCAAAACCCCTGCCCCACCGGCATTAGTAATGATCGCTAAACTTCTGCCAGCCCTCTTTCCCTGGAGGTGGCTGAAAAGGAGGAGAAAGTTAAGAAACTCGGCCAAATTTTTGGCGGCAATAATTCCTCCTTGACTGAAAATTCCTTGGGTTATTTTTTGGGGAGTTGCTAGAGCAGCGGTATGAGAAGAGGCAGTTTGCGCCCCCTCTTCGCTACTGCCGCCCTTGAGAATGATAACCGGTTTTTTGGCGGTTATTTTTCGGCAAAGAGAGACAAAGTTTCTTCCATTTTTAAATGATTCAAGATAACCGGCTAAAATTTGGACTCTTTTTTCTTTTCCAAAGAATTCTAAGATATCAGTTTCGCTAATATCCACTTTATTGCCTAAACTGATAAAGCAATTGAGGCCGAGATTATTTTTTTGGCAAAACTCCAACACTGGGGCGCTTAAGGCTCCAGATTGGGAGAAAAAGACCAAGCTTCCTTCTTTGGGGAAATCCGATCCTCCCCAAGAGGCATTAAGCTGATGATAAGGATTAATAACCCCCAAACAATTAGGCCCAAGAATACGAATGGGATATTTTTGGCTGATTTTTTTGATTTCTTTCTCTCTTTTCCGGCCTGAAGCGCCACTTTCGCCAAATCCGGCGCTGATGATGATGGCGGCTTTAACGCCCTTTTTGGCAACTTGTCCCAAAACGGGAGCGACCGCCGGGGCAGGAATGACAATTATGGCCAAGTCAATGGCGGCGGGGATATCGGTGATTGAAGAATAAGCAGGGTAGTTTAATATCTTTTCTGCCTTTAGGTTGACAGGGAAAACCTCTCCTTTAAAGCCATTGCTAATAATGTTTTTGAAAATAAGATGGCCAATTTTTTTTGATGAGCGCGAAGCGCCAATAACAGCGATTGATTTTGGTTGGAAAAGAAACTTAAGATCTTCAGTTTTTTTCATTGCTTTTTATCATACCACCAGATACGGAGTAAAGAAACCATTTTTTGCCAAAAATGATCTTGGTAGCTTTCGATTTTGGCAGGATTAAAAACATTAATATTAATTGTTTCTTCCATCCCTTCCCAAGAAATGTTTATGGTGGCGGATTCGGCGTTACTTACTATGGCAAAGGGGATCTCGACACTTTGGCCAGGAAAAATTTTGTGGGCTGAGAAAATATCGGCAGAGAAGGGGGATCTACTTTTCAAGACGAATGGCTCTCTTTCCCCCCAAATTGATTGCCCCACATTTTTTAGAATAATTTTTCCTTGATAATTAGAGCTAATAGGCATAAATTGAGGAGATTTAATACTCATTACTTCCCATTTTTCTTCCTGTTCTGGCCACCACGAAATTTTGGGTAATTTTTTTACTCTTTCATATTGGGGATAGGGTTGGCCTTCATGATCAAACCAAGAAAAAATGTCAAGAGGCGTGGCTTGGTAATTAAGGGTAAAGGGGGTAACGGCTATAACTCTTTTGTCGGGGAGCCAGATATTTTGATAGGCTTCTTCAAAATATTGGGCAATGACCTCTGGCTTATAGTATTTTGAACTTTTTCCGCCAGCTGGCGGATTTGGCTTTTCACTATCATGCGGCCAGCCTGTTTCGGTGATAAAAACAGGCAAGTCTTTTTTAACCCCAAATTGGTTTTTAAGAATAGATAGCTCCCATTGGTAGCCTCGAATACTGGCGCGCCCGGCATCTTGTGGCTTTCCCAAAAAGCCGTGGTTTGGGTAAGAATGAGAAGCCCAACCATCAATTTTTTCAAAAATTCCCGGCACTTCCTTATTCATTTCTTGCCAAAAGGCAAGAGTGTCTTTGGTGGTTTTTGAATTAGGAGCGGCTAAATCAAAGCCGGCTGGAAGCACCTGGAAGTCAGGATTGGCTTTTTTAAGTTGGGAAATAAATTCATCAAGAATTTGGGCGTAGTAAAAGGGATCGATTTTTCCTCCCCACTCTTTAGCGTGGTTTGGCTCGTTAAAAATGACAACATAGCGATTTTTAATGGGCCAGTTAAGATTGGACAAAAAATTTGCCCAAGAATTTATTTCTTCTTTTTTGGGGGCTACCCAAACTTCATTTTCGTTGTGGGTTGCGATTCTTACTATGGGAACAAGATGAAGTTGGCGACATTGGTCAAAAAAATTTTGCCATTTTTGAAAATTGCGATCGTCGTCGCGAATTACAATAGTAATAAACCCCCAATCGCCGCCACTAGAATTAACTAATTCGGCAGCCTGCTTTGCTTCGCTTGGATCCAGAATATGAATACCAAATTTGTTCGTTTCTTGGGCCAAAGCCGGCGGGGCAAGAAAGATTAATGATAAAATAGAGACGAAAACGAAAGCGATTCTTTTCATTTAAATTAAATTGCTAAATTACTTAATTGTTTCCCCCTTTTTAAATTATTCTAATTATTCTCTAATTGTTCTAAATAAATCCCAAATACCAAAAAAAATAATCTTTTTATTTTACTTTTTGGGGCTTGATGTTTTGGAGCGTTCTTTAGGTCAATTAGAATAATTAAAGCGATTAGAATAATTTATTGAAGACTGATAATAACCCATCGGGATAATATTTTTCGTTAGAATTAAGAAGGGTCTAGATAACTTTAGAGCGGCTTTCTTCTAAATTCTTTTAATAATAACTGATACATATTACCATTGGTTGATTTAGTATTCCAGCGGTATTCGGTTTCTTTTAGGTGGAGAATAAATTTGTC
>JAGPNC010000032.1 GCA_018052565.1 Candidatus Shapirobacteria bacterium
GCCCCCAAGGGTTGGACTGTTCGCCCATTAAAAACCTACGTGAGCTGGGTTCAAAGCGTCGTAAGACAGCTTGGTCTCTATCCGCAGTAACCGTTTTGATTCTTGAGGGAATCTGTCCCTAGTACGAAAGGACTGGGATGGGCAAACCTCTGGTGGTCCAGCTGTGGCATCAGCCGCAACGCTGGGTAGCTATGTTTGTAGAGGATAACCGCTGAAAGCATCTCAAGCGGGAAGCCAATCCCAAGATGAAGAGTCTTTAAGATCCCAGGGAGACTACCTGGTTGATAGGCCGGAGGTGTAAGTTTGGCAACAAATTAAGCCGACCGGTACTAATGATTTTCGGCATTTAAAAGATGCTCTTTCCTGCCCTTATTAAAGATAAGTTTCGGCGGTTCCTGGTGATTGGAGCGTCGTGGCCCCACCTCTTCCCATTCCGAACAGAGTCGTGAAACGCGACAGCGCTGACGATACCTCGCCCTTCGGTGAGGGAAAATAGGTCATTGCCAGGAACCACCAAGCCTGTATTAAGTATTCAGTATTAAGTATTATGTGACTGGGACATAAATGTCATTCTGAGCCCCGCATTTTTGCGGGGCGAAGAATCCCCTTATATGAGATTCTTCAGTCGCTTACGCTCTTTCAGAATGACAAAAAGAGAATTATGTTCCAGCCACTAAGTATTATGTATAATGAAAATTCTAAGACTCAAAACTAAAATTAAAAGATGAGTAATTCGTAATCCGTAACGTGTAACAGGTGATGATTAAAGGCAGGATTACTCTTTTTTTTAATTACGAGTTACTAGTTACAAGTTACTTTTTTAGTTTTAACATTTACCATGTAGTTTTGCGTTTTGCCATTTGAGTTTTGAGATTTTTTATACATAATACATAATACTTGATACTTGATACATTTTCTTATGCCCAAACCCTTTAAGATCTTCCTTTATTCTTTCCTGACGCTTTTTCTTCTCTTTCTCCTTGTTATTTTTTCTTTTTCCTATTGGTACGTTGCCAAATTCACCAAAACAGCGGGTATTACTTTTAATGACTTAAAACAAATTCTTTTGGCCACAAAAAATACCCAACTTGGAAATTTTAATTTTTTGATTTTAGGTCTTGACAGTCGGCCGGCAGAGAAAACCCTTTTGACGGATACGATTATGGTTGGCCTTGCTAGGCCTGAAAAAGGGAAAGTTTTTTTTCTTTCCCTGCCACGGGATTTATGGATTGCTGACTTAGCCACAAAAATCAATGCCCTTTATTATTATGGTACAAAAGCTAATTCTGATGACCCTGCCTATTTAATTAAAGAAAATATTAAGGCCATTACCGGCGAGGAAATAAATTATTCAATTTTATTAAATTTTGGCAAAATTTCGGAATTAGTTGATTTGTTAGGGGGGGTTGAAATAGAAGTAGCCGAGGCTTTCGAGGATAATGCTTACCCTGTTGACGATGGTTCTGGCCAAACGATGACTATCCGTTTTGAGAAGGGGAAACAGCTGATGGACGGCGAGAGGGCCCTAAAATATATTCGTTCTCGTAAAAGCGCTAATTCTGACGAAGGTAATGATTTAGCTCGCAACCGGCGCCAGCTGCGGGTGGTGAAAGCCGTTTTGGCTAAAGTCGGCTCCCTTGATCTTTTAAAAGATCCCTCTTTTGCTGGTCAGCTTTATCGTTTTTATAATAACTTAGAAACAGAACTTCCTGTGCCGGTTTTATTGCGCTTAGGTGAGGGCTATCTTCGGGGCAAACTTTCTTTTGAATTTCTCTCTTTGCCGGAAGGACTTTTAACTACCCCGCCGGTCTCAAAATACAGCCTTTGGGTTTTCGAACCAAAGGCAGGGGATTGGGGAGAAATAAGGAAGTGGGTGGAGGAAATAAACGGTCGGTAAAAAAATGGCAGGGGGTATAAAAATTGTTATCCTAACTTAATCCAGGATTATTAAAAGAGTTAAAAATTATTTTAATTGCTCTAATTGTTCTAATTGGCCTAAAGGATACCCAAACTCCAATTCCCAAAAATTCATATAAAAAATCATTTTGACTTTGGGGCTTTGGTGTTTGGAATTTATTTAGAAATTCGGTTAATTAGAATAATTAGAATAATTTAAAAGGCGGGGTTCGCCAAAATGGGCACTCTTTGTGAGGATAGCAATTTAACAATTCAGCGATTAAACAATTTAACAGCTTTTTCGTGTTATAATATTCTAAAACCTAGAAAAAAGGAGGCAGAATGAATGGAAAAATCTCCAGCAAAGAAAAAAAAGACCACTAAAAAAACACTTCAAGAAAATAGTCGTGGGGACGCTTTAACCATGGCTGACCTTCTTAAGGGAAAAAGTGAAGCTTTTCAGACTTTCAAAAAGGGGGACCGCGTGGTGGCAGTGATTTCTCAGATTACTCCTAAAAAAGTTTATTTTGATCTTGGCGGAAAAACAGAAGGGGTAATTTTTGGCGAAGAATTAAAAAGAGTGCGCGATTATCTGTTGACCTTAAAAGAGGGAGAAAAAGTAGAGGTAGTGGTTGGTAGCCCTGAAGATGCCCGGGGGCAAATATTGGTCAGCCTCCGTGATCAGGCCCAACGCCATGCGTGGGATTTCTTTGAAGAAAAACGGATCAAGGGGGAGGCAATTGAGGTAATGGGGCACGATATTGTTTCTTCGGGTATTTTGGTGGAAGCGCCTTTCTTTTTAACCGGTTTTATCCCCAGCTCGCTTTTAGGGAAGAAATGGTTAGGCAAGGAAGAAGGACTTTTGGGGAAAAAGTTCAAGGTAAAAGTGGTAGAAGTGGATGAGGAAAAGAATCGCCTGGTTTTTTCGGAACGGGCAGTTTCTGAAAAAGAAGAAGTCTTACGGGAGGAAAAAGTGATGGCCGGGATTAATAAGGGAGACGTCTTGGCGGCCAAAATAATGAAGGTGGCGCCATATGGTTTGTTTGTGGAAGTCGAGAAAGGAAAGGCTAAAATTGAGGGCTTAGTTCATATTTCGGAAGTCTCTTGGAGTAAGGTTAATAATTTGGAAGAAAAGTATCAGGCGGGAGAGAAAATTAGGGTAAAGGTTTTAAGCAAAGAAGGCCAAAGGCTACAGCTTTCCTTAAAACAATTAACCGCTGATCCGTGGGAGAAGGTGGCGAAAAAATATCCCGTTGATAAAGAGATAAGCGGTAAAATTAGCAAGATTACTCCTTATGGTTGGTTGGTCACCCTAGAGGAAGGGGTAGAAGGACTAGTGCGTCAGTCAAAGATTCCGGTGGGGCAGAAAGCGAAGGTAGGAGACAAGATCACCTGTGTGGTGGAATCAGCCGATCCCCAAAACCGTCGCTTAAGTCTAGGGCTGATTCTTAAGGGCAAACCGGTGGGGTACAAATAATTAAAATTCAAAAGTTAAAATTTAAAAGTCAAAATTACAAGTAAAAATTCAAAAGTGAAGCAAAAAAACTTTTGACTTTTGAATTTTGAATTTTTTTAGATCGTGCCTTCTTCTAAGATTAAATCTGTTTTTGTTTGTCAAAACTGCGGTTATGAATCGCTTCGTTGGTTAGGTCGTTGTCCTTCGTGCGGGGGATGGAATGCTTTGGTGGAAACTCCCAAAATAGAGCCGGCGGGGAAAAGGGAGAAAAGGCAGCTGGCGCCAATGGTTAGTCTTGAGAAGGTTAGCCTTGAGGGAAAGGAGAAAAAGCCAACGGGCCTTGAAGAGCTGGATCGAGTTTTAGGAGGAGGGTTAGTGGCGGGAGGAGTGATTTTGCTGGCGGGTGAGCCCGGCATCGGCAAATCAACTCTCTTACTTCAGGTGGCGCAAAAGATAGCCGGCAGGGGAGGGAAGGTGGTTTATGTTTGTGGCGAGGAATCGCCTTTGCAGATTAAATTGCGAGCCAACCGCCTGGGGGTTTTAGGCCAGAATTTAATGCTTTTGCCAGAAACCGATGTTGATATCGTTGCCCAAACTCTTGGGGGAGAAAAACTTGCGTTGGTAATTGTTGACTCAATCCAAACAATGACCACCGTCGATTTAGCCGGTGGCGCCGGTTCAGTCGGCCAAGTAAAAGAATGCGCTCGTCGTTTGATTTTGTGGGCGAAAGAAAGTCAGACCCCGCTTTTTTTGGTAGGGCACGTAACTAAAGAAGGTGCCATCGCCGGGCCAAAGG
>JAGPNC010000003.1 GCA_018052565.1 Candidatus Shapirobacteria bacterium
AAGGTATTATTGCCGCCGCCGGCCGGGGCACCCGTTTTCTGCCCGTCACCAAAGCTTACCCCAAAGAGCTGGTCCCCATTTTGGAAAAGCCAAACATTCAATATTTGGTGGAAGAACTTTTAGCCGCCGGCGTTAACGAGATTGCCATCGTTCACCGCCACGGCGATCCAGCCTTAAAAAGATATTTCACCCCAGACAAAGAGTTAGAGAAATTTTTAAAAGAAAACGGTAAGGAAGAATTTTTAGAAAGCCTGGAAAAAATTTGGCAAAAGGCCAAGACGCTTCGTTTTATTCCTCAACCTCAGCACCTTCCTTATGGCAACGCTTCGCCCGTTTTGGCGGCTAAAAACTTTCTTAAGAATGAGCCGTTTGTTTTTATGTTTGGCGATGATCTCTTAATTGAGGAAAAAACCGGTCAATACCTTAAAACATTAATTTCCTATTATGAAAAATACCAACCGGCGATTATCTTGGGCGCCCAGGAAGTTTCCCGCGAGGAAATCAGCCGCTACGCCAGCATTAAATATCAAAATGATCCCCGCTATCCTTACCGGGCCACTGCCGTTTTAGAAAAATTACCCCCAGAAAAAGCACCCTCGCTGGTGGCTCAGTTTGGCCGATTTGTGGTTTCTCCGGAAATTTTTCCTGTCCTCGCCACCCAAAAGCTTTCCCGCGACAACGAACTTTGGTTTGCTGATGCCGTCAACACTTTAGCTAAAAATAAAGTGGCTTTGGCTGTCCCTTTAACTGACGCCGTCTGGATGACCACCGGCGATCCCCTGCGTTGGCTGGAAACTAATCTTGCCGTGGGCCTGCGCCATCCTCAAATTGGCCCGGAACTAAAAAAATTTCTCCAAGAAATTCTTCGCGCCTAAAGCCCAAATTGCCTCTTGGCTGCCAGAGAATAACGCGCCCCCTCTGGTGAAAGCTTGCTTTCAAAAAGACCGGCTGAAGAAACCCTGAATTCCCTATCGGGAATTTTTGGCAAAGATTTTTTAAAAACTCTTTCTTTTTTAGCAAAGCGCGTCAGGGTAACATGGGGTAAAAATGGCTTGGGGTCAAAGTAAATATCTTTAGCCAAAAGTTCTTCTCCTAACTTTTGCCGAAAAGAGACAAGCCTTGTCTCGTCCTGACCGGCTATTTTCGCCCAAACTCCCCGTGGCCGGCCGGAGCTGGGGAAAAAAGAAAGACCGGCCAAAGAAAGAGTCAAAGGCTTTTCCTTCGCAACCACCCAGAAAAGCACCTCTTCAATTTTTCTTTCTTCTTCTTTGCCTTTTGGGCCAAAGAAAAAAAGCGTCAGGTGAAAATTCTCCAGTACTAAAGGATGGCCGGGGAGCCTTTCGGTTAAGGAAGAAAAAAGCGAGGTTATCTCCTCCGGTAAAAGAAGCGCCAAGAAAAGCCGTTTATTTTTACTGCTTACCACCGTCATTTGAAAAATTATCTCCCTTAGCAAGAAAACTAACCTTTTCCCCTTTTGCCTTGGGGGCATAGTCCAAAACAAGTTGCCTTGCTTTTTCCTTCACTCCTTTGCTAATCTTTTGGCCAAAAGACCGCGCTAAAACCGTTGGCCCGGGAATTTCGGCCAATTCCACTAAATAATCGCCTTTTTCTCCTAATTTTTTAAGTCTTTCGTTTTCTTCTTCATTCCTGCCTACCACAAACAAAACGTTGTTATCCCAAAAATGGCGGCCTAATTTAAGAAGAGCCAAATCAGAGGCCGTTGGCCGAGGCACAACTCGGAGGAGATCTTTCAACCGCTGGGAAAAAGCCGGATCAGTTAAAAGACAACCGCCCGCGGGCGTTTGGTAATTTTTAAGCCCCCACGCCTTTGCCAAAGCTAATTGTTCTTTCCTTTGCTTTCCCTTAATTGAATAAAGCTTTTCCCGCAAAATGAGTCCTCTCTCTTCCGCTAAAGTGGGGGGTAAAAGTTTTGCCGAAAGGGGACGCAAAACTAGTCTCTCTGCTCCTGCCTCCCCTTCGATTAACTTCAACGCGCCAAGGTTTTGGGAAAAAGGGCGTTGGCCCAAAACATCCCCGGTTACCAAAAAAGAAGCCTGCTCTTCTTCCATTATTTCTTTGGCTTTTTTTAACATCAAGGCATGGCAATCCCGACAGGGATTTAAACCCTTCCCAAAACCATAACGGGGAGACAAAACCAGCGCTAGTTGCTCTTGGGAAATATCAACGATTTTTAAAGGAATTCCCAGCTCCTCAGCCTGCTTTCGGACAATGTTTGGAGGATCAAAAAAGTAGCTTTTAAAAGAAACGCCAATTAAACCAATTTTTTCCTCTTTAACAATTTTTGCCGCCAAAAGGCTATCCAGGCCACCGGAGAGCAAAACCACCGCCTTCATGTTTATATTATAAAGCCTACATTATAAAGCTTGCCTTACACAAACTATCATCCGCTTAAAAACTTTAAAACCGCCAAGTTAATTTCTCTGAAATACTATGTAGTATTCCAAAAAATTCTAAGACATAATTTCCGCCAACAGAAAACACAACGAAATATTACATAGTATTTTAAAATAAAAATCTCTTGCGGTTATTTCTTCTCTTCGGCGGAGAGAATGCCTAGTTGCTCTAAAATACGATCAACTTGAGGATGAGAAACGGGCCGGAAACAGTCGGCGGCCATCTTTTTATCAATTTTTTTCTGCCTCTCATCCTCTTCTTGGGGATAAATAAAAATTAAATAAATTGCTCTTGCTAATTCCGGCTGGGAAACAAGCAATTGGTGAATTTTACTAATGGTAGTCGGCCCAACGTTGATTTCTTTTTCAATTTTTTTATATTCATATCCTTTTAAAATTAAAATCGCCACGGCCAATCTTTTGGCAAAAACCTCCCTCTCGCGCGGCGTTAAAAAAATTTCTAAGAAGAGTTTCTTTTCGAAGGGAGAATCCAGCGACTCCACAAATAAATCAAGATCCGCTAAAATTTTTTCTCGCGTTTTAAAGGAAGCAAAATTTTAGGCAGGCGACTCATTTTTCTTTTTAAAACAACTTTCTTTATTCTACAACTTTTTAAAAATTTTAAGAAGAATAAACTTATGAAATATTATGGTGGGAACATAATTCGTCATCCCGACCCCATTATAAATGACGCTTAGGAGAGGGCTAAAGGGAAGGTGTCATCCTGATGAAAATCAGGATCTGTCTTTAATCTTCAACCAATAATCAATGAGACAATTTTTAAAAAGACTAATAAATGAAAATTAAAAATTATCTCTTGGTCATGAACCAAGTTCAGGATGGCATTAAACCCCGCCCCGCCGGCAGACAAGTAAATTTACGACAGCATTAGGAGTTACGCCCTAGCTCTAAAATACTATGTAGTATTTCAGAGCTAAAAATGTCAATCATGCCCCTTCTACTACCGCTTTTTGCTAATGAGCCGCTTGCTCTTTTTAACATTTTTCTCGACAGAAAGCGGACATAAAAAGCCCCTTCCAAATTTAAATTTAAAACCAAAAAAGCGGGCTTTGGAGACGACGCAAGAATTTCTGGCCGGCAAAATTTAGAGCCGGGTTGGGAGAAGACAAATAATAATTAGCTAAACCTAAATTAGCCCTGTAAGAAGAAGGGTTTGCCTCGTAAGCTTTTTTAAAAAACCACAAGGCTTTTTCTCCTTCTCCCGCCGTTTGGAAGAAATTGGCCAAAGAGACAAGGCCGCAAGAAGAAGAGTTTTCTGCCGCTAACTTATTCTCATCTAAAACAATGGCGCTCGCCGCCGGCGAGGAGGTAAAAATCACCACCGCATCATCTAAATAAACTAACTTCCAGGCGGGATCGTGATAGAGGCGGCTTAAAAAAGTCTGAAACCATGGCGTCTGGTCATGGTGAAAAAGAAAAACTTCCTCAATTTGCCATTTGGCTACTAATTTTTCCCAAGTCTCGCTGTCTTCTTGAGCCTGACGATATTCTTCCCAAAACTCCGTCGGATAAGCCTCGGGACGGAAGTCGGTAAAAACTGGCCACTGGGGCCAAAGACAGCCCGCTAAAAAACTGCCGATGTCAAAATTATTGAAAAAATGAGTTCCCGGCACAGAATAAGTTTTAAAAAACTCCACTCCCCTCTCGGCTTCTTTTTCTCCTCCCCAGCCGAAAGAAGCTTCTCTATCATTAATCAGGTAATAATGGTTACTCGCATAAAAAACGGTAAAAAAGACAAAAGCCAAAAGGTTGAAAATAACCAAAGCGGGCTTTAACTTTTTGGATAAAGGGGAGTTAATTTTGTCCCAGAGGCGAGGCAAATTTCGGCCTAAAACAAAAAACGAAAAAAGAGCAAAAAACGGAAAGTGGCGGATTTGCCAAAAGGCGGCTCCTGATAGCGCTAACCAAACGGAAAAAAGCAAGCCATCGCGGCGAAGAAACATAAAGGTAAGTAAAACCAGAACAAAACAAAGCTTAAAAAAGAAGATGTTGCGAAAACCGCCAAAGCCTCCCAAAAAAAAAGATTGACTGATTTTCCGCAATCTCATAACCGTAGTTTTCCCAAATCAGAAAAGGCGCCAGCGCCCCCCTTAAGCCATAAGGATTAACTAAATTCGCCAAAATGGCCAAAACCACCGGTATGCTTTGGCGCGAAAACAGTTTCTTTTCCCTCCAAAGAGAAAAAAAATAGGCTACCAGAAGAAGGTCGCCAAAAACAAAAGAAAGATGGGCATTAACCCAAAACGCCTGGCAAATCGGTAAAAGATAAAGCCAGCGCTTTTCTCCCCTGTGGCTCTTGGCAAAAACTAAAAGATAAAGGGCGAAAAAGAAAAAGCCGAAAATTTCCGGCCGGACATCGGTTCTTTCCCGAAAAACCAAAAGAGGCAAAAGAAGAGCCGTAAAAGAAAGAAAGGCATTTTCTTCATCAACCACCAGAAAAAAAATTATCCCAAAGGCCAGAAGAAAAAGAAGAACCTTAAAGGCAACAAGCGCCCGATCCCCTCCTAAGCTAAAAACCTGATAAAAGACAACCTCCGCCAGCCAATGATGATTGGTAAAGGGAAAATCGGGGGAAGTATAGGAAAAAAGATTTGTCCGCGGCAGATAATGCTCTTTTGAAATTACCTCCCCCAACCTTAGGTGGCGGCCTAAATCCTGACTCCACTCCCGGGTGGTAGTGTGAAAATAAAAAATAAAAACTAAAATAAGACTTAAAATTAGCCAAAAGAATTTTTTCCGGCTCACTTCCTTGGAGACCAAAATATTCCCAAGGGGATCTTATCGTTGTTCTCTCCTAAAAATTCGAGTAAAGAGGAGTAGTTTTTCGGAGTGTTTTGGGGGTAATAAATTCTTTTTCTAAAATATTCTTGGTTATAATCATCGGACCAAACTAAACAGGGCATTATTATTTCTACCAAGGAAAAACCTTGGTGCTTGATGGCGGCTTCAATGATAGCAGTGGCTTGGGGAAGATCAAAGGCGAAGGCACGAGAGAGGAAGGCCTTGGGCGAGGCGGCGGCGGTCAAGAGGAGAGGTTGAAGGGGAGGATAAGGATTGCCTTGAGGGGTGGATTTTGTTGCCAAACCGGCGGGGGTGGCGGAGGAAGCCTGACCGGCAGTAAGGGCAAAAACCAAATTATTGTGAAGCAAAACGGTAATATTGTCATTTCTTTGAGCAGCGTGAATCAGATGATTAGCGCCTTCGTTTAAAAGACCGCCATCCCCTGCTTGGGCAATCACCGTTAATCCGGGATTGGCCAACTTAGCCCCCACGGCCACCGGCACCGAGCGGCCATGGAGGGTGGCAAACCCGCAAACCCGCAAAAGATTAACCATATTTCCCCCGCAACCAATATCATAAGTGACTACCGCGTCTTTTGGGGCAATTTTAAGCTCTACCAGAGCCTGTTTCAAGCTTTGCAAAACCCCAAAATTGCCGCACCCCGGACACCAGGTAGGAAGCTGGTTGGTAGAATAATTATTTATATTCATAATGGTAAGATAAATTTTTTAATGGCCGAGCTACCCCCTCTTCACTCTCTCTAAAGTCTCCAGATATTCCCTTGCGTCGCTAACGCTTTCCATCACAAACATCTCATTTTTATCCCCCCTTAACATTAAACACAATCCTCCCATCTGCCCTCCACCACCCATGCCTCTCTTTGGCCCAAACTCATCATCAATTTTATAACACCCCCCAACGATTGCCAAGCGGCTCTTTCCGCCCCGCTGGAAAGAAAGATGCTCTCTGACATGGTAATGCCCTAAATAGGAGACATCGGCATCGGGATAGACATGCTCTATAAATCTCTTACAGGCATTTGTCGGATTTAATTTACTCGCTCCCCAAAATCTGTGGGTCATCGCTATCTTGTATTCCTGACTGCCATACTTAATCGTCAGCAAGCCCCCGCAGTTAAAGACAGGACAGGGCATATCTCTCAACCAAGTCCCCTCAAAACTTAACCCCCCTTTTTGGGAAAAGTCTTCGTGGTTGCCAAAGCTCATCGCTATCAGCTTTTCCTGTTTGGCTAATTTTCTCATTAACCCCTGAACAAGCAACGCCTGCTGTTCGGGAGTAATGCTATCTTCATAGACGCCAGCGGCTTGGGCGGTGTCAACCAAAAAGTTGTCGGCTAAGTCGCCGTTAGTGATAACATAAAGGTTCGGGGTTTTGCTGACAACCTCATAATCCCTCCAAAAGCCTCCATAATCGGTAAAAACGCTCCCAGCGTGTAAGTCGTTTAAAAGCCAAATGCCGATGGGAAGTTCGGGATGCTGGGGGTGGATTTCTACCGTTGCCTCTCTCTGGCCAACGGAATTCTCTTGGGCCAATCTTCTTGCCTCAGCTAAATGAGCCAAAAATCTTTCTTCGTTAAATGTCTGGGTTTTCTTATCTTCAAAAATAATTTCTTCTTGGGGTGGGACGACTATTCGTTTTACTTCCCTTCCTGATTTGTTGGCAATAATTATCTCTTTTCCCATAAAAACCCTTAAAATTTAGCCTCAACGGCTTCACCAAATAGGCCTAAAAGCCGAAAACTATTTTTTCCTTCCCTATTTTTTCGTACACCGCCTCAAATAAAATCCTCTCTTGCCCAGCGAGGTATTATCAAGATTCTTCCCCTCGCCTCAAATCTCCCCAGATTGGCGATAAACTTAATACGGGCCGTACGCCGTGGGCTTTCTATAGCTGTCATTCTTCTGGCCAAAGCCAAAATCTGTCTTAATTTAAGATTTACAACCTGCACACGCTGGCGAAATCCCACACCGCATGGCACGGGGCAAGGTAAGTTTTCATTGGATTTTTCCTCCGGCCCCGCCCCCGGCGGGGTCAGCCTCGGGCAAGAGCCCCCCTTGGGCGGGAACTTTCTCTTCTATCTCTCCTTCAAAAAACGGCCGGCCATCATCTTTAAGAATCTGCTGGCCAACATTAAGCCCCGTTTCCATTTTGACTAATCTGGCCAACTGACCGCTACTGTTATTCTCAATGCTAATAATTTTTTTTGCTTTCCCCAAAATTTCTTTTGCTTCCTGAGGAAACGGCCAAGGCCGCCAAAAATGCAAAAAATTAACCGCCGATCCTTGTTCCAAAAGCTTTTCCTGCGCCCGCAAAACCGCCGCTTTAGTTGAGCCAAAAGAAACAAGGGTGATTTTGGCATCTTTCGGGCCATAAAGAGTGCTACCGGGAGAAGAAAACCCCGCCAGCTTTTTTAACAATTTCTCTTTCATTTTAACTCTTGTCTGAGCGTCCTCTTGAGAAAATCCTTCCTCATCATGAACATAAGAATTAGTTAAAAATGGGGTTTGGCCGGGAAATGCCCGCGGCGAAATGCCGTCCTCGGTTAATTGATAGCGCCGGTAAACTTTTAAGTCCGTCGCGTTGGCTAATTTCCCCCGATTAACCTTTAAGCCCCATTTTTCGGCAGAAAAAAAATCGCTTGAGAAAACGCTTTCGCTTAAATATTTATCGGTTAAAACCACCACCGGCAGCTGGTAAATTTCCGCTAAATTAAAGGCCTCAAAAGTAAGCCGATAAGCCTCAGCCGGATCACCCGGGGAAAAAATAATTCGGGGAAATTCCCCCTGCCCGGCGGAGATTAAAAACAGCAAGTCCTCTTGCGAGGTCCAGGTGGCCATACCAGTTGAGGGACCGGTGCGCATCCCCTCCACTACCACCAAAGGAATTTCGGCGGCTCCGGCCATGCCAAAAGCCTCAACCATTAAAGAAAACCCGCCGCCGGAGGTGGCCACCATCGCCCGCCGGCCGGCAAAAGAAGCACCAATAGCGCTGTTAATTCCCGCAATTTCATCTTCGGGGGTAAAAACAATCATTTTATTCTCCTCTTTTTTTTGCGCTAAAATCGCCAAAATGGAGTTAATGGGCGTCATCGGATAAATAGCGGCAAAGCCAACTCCGGCTTCCAAGGCCCCCCGGGAGATAGCTTCATTACCACTCAAAAACAACTGACTTTTCCCGACCTTCGGCAGCGGGGGAACATCTTTTCCTGCCCAGCTGATTTTAGCGGCCATTTTGTATCCTTCCTCCGCCGCCTTTTGGTTGCCGCTCACCACTTTTTCTCCCTTAGCACTAAAAGCATTTTTAAGACTCTCTCTTAAGGCCGAAAAAGGTAAGCCCATAAGGCCAAAAACAGCGCCGGCGGCTACCGAGTTGCGCGCCAAAAAAAATCCGGCTGTTTTTTGAGCAATTTCGTCCAACGGCAAACCAACTGCTTCGCTATATTGAAGTGGTTTGTTTTCCCCTGTGTTATATAATAATAATCCTCCCTTTTTTCTCTCCGATAAATACAAGGGAATATTTTCCGGAGAAAAAATCACCAAAAGATCGCTTTTTTTCTCGGGAAGAGGCGAGGAATGGTCGGCAGAAAAAGAAATCTGGCTCACATTATCACCCCCCCGAATACGCGAAGGATATTCGGGATAAGAAAGAACCGAAAAACCTAAACTGCTTAATGCCTCTCCCACCGCCCGTCCGCCTTCCATAATCCCAAAACCAGCGGGAGCGGAAAATTTAATCGAAAACATCTTGTTTTTCTAAAAAATTAACGCCAAAATTCAGGGATTGAAATTGGCGCTCGCGGTAAAAGTTTCTGCAATAAGGCAATAACATCCAGGCCAATTTCCTGTAATAAAGGCAAAGAAGCGGGCACAAAAATTATCAAGAGAATAAGCCAAACAAAGCTTTTCTTCACCAATTCAATAAGAGATTTGAGAAGGAAAATGAAGACAACCAAGGAAATAATTCCCCCCATCCAATCCGGGAAAACCGTTAAGAACTGCTGCCAAAGAGAATAAAGCTGGTCGAGAAAAAAGTTAAGGGACATGCCTTGAAAAGTTAAAAGTTAAAAATAAAATTCAAAATGCAAAAATCAAAGTTCAAAATTGCAAGTTAAAAATTGAAAGTTTTTACTCTACTTTTGAATTTTTTCATTGTAAGTAATTTTGACTTTTGACTTTTTTATTATACCCTCTTGCAAAAGATAATAAGATCTCTAATAATATATCATAAATATCCCTTAAGGTGCGGGCCATTGTCATTTTGACGAGAAGGCCAAATTTTAAAAAACAGGGAAGACCCTAATTTTTGGGGAACGGTGCCGCCGCGGTGAAAGTCCGAAGACCTACCTTAAGGAAGCTGTCCCGGCCAGGACAAGATTATGAATAAAGAAACTCTTGCTTGCGACCCTAACCGTTGGCAAAGCCAAACTGCCCCTTCCCAAATCGAAGCTGAGCTTGCCTTTTATGGCCTTGAGCACGGTCGCTCCCCCGAATATTTAGGCGCCAACGGTATTTTTGTTATCGGCTATTACTATCGCCTTTATCCCGAAAGAAATACCATTCACTCCTTTAACCCCCAAACGGGGAAAGAACTCAAAAAAGATGTTCGCGAGATGTTTGACGTGAGCACTCCGCGCGGCCGGCGGGAAAAGAAAGGCTTTGAAAAACTAACACGGCTTTTTTTTGAGGGAGATCCGGGAGATATTTTTGTTTGGCTAAGCCCGGCCGAAGAAAATCTTTATCCTTATCCTCGTCTTTATTTTGCCCAAAAGAAAGAGGCCAACCTTATCGAGGCATACGACTTAAACACCGATCTTAGTTTTGCCCAACTTAGAGAGCTTCTTTATCTTCTAAGCAAACAAGAAATTACGGCCCAAAATAGTGAGGAAATTCTTGGTTTCCCCCTACTGCTTCGGCAAGAAGGCCCCCAAATCATTTTTGAAAGTCTTAAGAAAGTCGGTGTCAAAGAACTCCATGGTGTCCCTCTTGATGTCGTGGAAAACCAATTCCGGGAAAAAGTTTGGGAAAAGCTTCTTTTGGAGAACCGTTCCCTTGCTTCTAAGGTTGCCACCGAAGTTTGGGAGAGCGTTGACCAGGAAAATTTTTATCAAGCAAGGCTGTGGGTGGCTTGGTACGAAGAAGCCATCAGAAAACAGGGGGGATTCTTTGCTCCCCGATCAAGTTGCGGCGGCGCGTTAACCGCAAACTTTTCCCCAAAAGCGCCCTTTTATTACGGCCTGCCCATTTTCGGTTTGGAAATTACTCGTTCTCGAACTTGCCCTGTCTGCGGCTGGCCGCTTTTAAGCCCCGTTCCCGTTGGCGGTCATTGCCCCCATTGCGGCACCGAAAGGAAATGTTAAAATACCAATATGGGAAAGAAACCCTTCTTTTCGGTGATCATCCCCGCTTTTAATGAGGAAAAAACTATTGCCCAAACGCTGGAGTCTGTTTTAAAACAAGATTTTCCCCAAAACCAATACGAGATAATTGTGGTTAATAATAACTCCACCGACAAGACCGCTGCCATTGTTAAAAAATTCCCAAGTATTAAATTAGTTAACGAACCAAAACGGGGGTATGTTTATGCCCTCACAAGAGGGGCGAAAGAAGCAAGGGGAGAGGTTCTCGCCTTTACGGACGCAGACACTGTCGTTCCTCCAGATTGGCTTAGCCGGTATCAGAAAGCCTACCAAAACCAAGGCGTGGTTTACGCCGGCGGCGGGGCTAATTTCCAGCCTAAATTTGGTTTTATCTTTCTGGTTCAGGAATTTCTTAATTTTTTTGGTTTTGTCACCAAAATTGCTTCGGGCTTTAACTTCTCTCTTCGCCGCTCTACCTACCAAAAAGTAGGCGGCTTTAACCCGCAAATTAATTTTCATGCCGACACCGATTTAGTCCTCCGCGCCAAAAAAGAAGGCAAGGCCGTTTTCCTTTCAAAAAATCGCGTCACTACCTCCAGTCGTCATTACCGCGGCTTTAAAGGAATTGTCTATACGGTTAAGGGAATCGTCAACGCCATTTGGCTGTTCTTATTTAAAAAAACTCTTTTTTGGCATTTTGGCGAAGTCCGTTGTCTATAAAGAATAATATTAAAATTGCCAAAAAAAGGAAGAAATGCTAAACTAACAATAATGATGACCAAACTTCTAGCGCAAGTTGACATTGGCCAAGAAACTCATATTAATCCTACCCAGGGAATCGGCGAGGCTCCTCAATTTAAAAGCATCCTGGGGTTAATTTCTACCATTCTTCCAAATTTGTATATGGCCGCTGGGTTAATCCTGCTTTTTTTCTTGATTTTTGGCGGCGTTATGGTTATATTAGGAGCAGGCAAGGGCGAAAGCCAACAAGCCGAGCAAGGCAAGAAAATTATTACCAACACCTTAATTGGCTTTCTGGTTATTTTTCTAAGCTATTGGATTATCCGCCTCGTGGAAATTATCACCGGGGCAAGAATTTTTAAATCGGGTTTATAAATAACCATGGACAAAAAAATAAAGCCGCTTTTAGCGGGAATTGTGGGAGAAATCACCCCCCCCATCACCAGTTACCCGGATATTGAGCAAGGAGGCCTGGGAAGCTTCTTAAATAACATTTTAAAGCTGGTTACCACGGTGGCAGGTCTTTTTGCCCTTTTTAACTTTATCATGGCCGGCTATGGGTATATGTCGGCCAACGGCGATGAGAAAAAAATCCAACAGGCTTGGGCAAAAATTTGGCAAAGTCTTTTGGGATTAGTCATTGTGGCCGCTTCTTTTTTAATTGCCGCTCTGGCCGGCTGGATTCTCTTTAAAGACCCAACCTTTATCATTAACCCAAAAATCTATGGGCCGGGGCAATAGTAGGGCGTAACTTTTAATAAGCAAGCGCAAGGCGCAGCTTGAAATGTCAAATCTCAGGTAGAAATGTCAAAACGGAAATCTCAAAACTCAAAACTACATGTCAAAACTCAAATCTAGAAAACAATTTTCTTTAGAAAAGTTTTGCCATTTGACATGTAGATTTACCATTTAAGATTTGCGATTTGAGATTTTTTGCCATTTGCCATTTGAGATTTCTACTCGAGTTTTGAGATTTTCCAAAAACTGAGTAATTTAGCAATTGAGCAATTTAGCCATCTATTCTGTGTTTAATAAAATTATCCTCGCCAAAACGATAGAAATTGCCCCCAGCGGCGGTCTCGAGGGGCTAGGCCCAACCGCGCCCGCCACTCCGACGGAAGTAGGCGAAAGCACCGCCCATCTTGTCTCTGTTGTTATTGGCTTTTTCACCCTCGTCGCTGGTCTTTGGTTTCTTTACCAGCTTATTTCAGGAGGTTATGCTTATATGAGCGCCGGCGGCAATAAAGAAAAAGCGCAGACAGCTAGTCAAAAAATGAGTCAGGCCCTAATCGGGCTGGTAATTGTTGTTTTGGCCATTTTTATGATTAATCTTTTAGGCTACATTTTAGGCATTGACTTTTTGAATATTGGTAAAGTGATCCAAAACCTAACTTTTTAAGTTATTAACTAAAATGGATGCGACACAAAGCGGTAGAATTGGAAATCCAATTGTCCCTACCGGTCTCCAGCAGCCACCCGCAGGGGCCCCGGGCACTCTTGGCCACATCCTCTCCACCGCTATCGCGTTGGCCTTAATTGGCGCCAGCATTGTTTTCCTCTTTATTATCATCAGTAGTGGTATTTCCTATATGACCGCCGGGAGTGACAAAGAAAAAAAAGTGGCTGCTTCCGCCCGACTCACCAATGGTGTTATCGGCCTAGCGGTCGTTTTTTTCATTTTTGCTATCGCTAAACTTTTCTCTTCCCTTTTTGGTGTTAACCTGCTAAAATTTACTATTCCTAAGCTTTAATTTAAAAATAAAAAGGAGGTGAAAAAAATGTTTAACGTTCTTGCTGTGGCTGGGGAACCAACTATCGTAGTCAGCGCCCCAACGGGATGGGAAGGTCCCGGAGCCTTAACCGCCGGATCAATTATCAGCGGCGCGATCCAGTTAATATTAATCATCGCCGCTCTTATTTTTTTCTTTCTCTTAATTATCGGCGGTATTCGTTGGATGACGGCGGGGGGAGACAAGGAAAAAGCGGGCGGAGCGCGGGGTCAGTTGACCTCGGCCTTAATTGGCTTGGCCATTGTTTTTGCCGCCTGGGCTATTATTCGTTTAATCGAAACCCTTTTTGGCGTCTCTATCATCAGTGGCTTTACTATTCCCTCTTTCGTGCCAAAACAATAATTTTTAAGCCTAAGATGTCTCTTAAAAAAGGAGAAGAGGAAGAAAAAAGAATGAGCCTGCTGGCGGCATCTATTACGGGATGGCAAACAAACCCCACCTATGTGGCGGAGGGGGATGTGCCAACTATTTATGGCCTCGAGGGGGTTGTGACTAATATCTTGAATATCATAATCTCTGTCGTAGGGGCGATCCTTTTGTTCACCCTAATTATGGGCGGGTTTCGGTATATTACCTCCGGCGGAGACAAAGAACAAACTGCCAAGGCCAAAAAAACTCTCACCTATGGCATTATTGGTCTCCTAGTAGTTATGGGCGCATGGTTGATTATCCGTCTTATCGAAGAATTTACAGGCTTAAATCTGCATATTTTTCAAATTCCAAAAATATAGACACAAACAAAACTGAATTGATAAAAAGAACATGAAACTCAAGCAAGGGAAAAAGAGTCTTCTGAAAAGAAGAGCCTCTTTTTTCTTACTTCTTTTAATAACGCTTTTCTTGGCGGGGGCTTTTTTGCCAGAGAAAAAAATTGTCTTTTCTTACGATTACCGCAACGATAGTTCCCATCCCGATCTTAATCTAAATATCAGAAGATACGAACCAATTGATGGCACCAAAGGGCTCATCGATTTTTCTCATCCCGTTGACGACAAAGCCCCTCAGTTCACTAGCATCTTAGAAAACACCCCTTCCCCGGCAATTATTTCCTTATATCAGGTTTATAACTGGAGCTGGGAAACAAACTCTCGGGGTAACCTTTGGAAAAAACCCAGCGACGCCCCCGATGACTTTGCCACCCTAATCGGGTTGGAGACCAGCAACGGGCAAAACGTTTTGCTCCCGGTATCCGGATATGATATTGGCGGTGGCAACGGGGCAATGGTTATTTATGCAAGCGCCGATAGCGTTACCCTTAAGTATACCTGCGAAGACACGATCAGCACCGGTTATACTGTTTATCTTTCCGGTTTTAATGTTAGGCCGGAAGTGCAAAGCCTCTATAATCAGTTGAATCAACAGGGAAGAGTTTCCCTCCCCGCAGCGCCCGGAGGATATGTCTTGGGAACTGCCACCGGCAATCCTCTTTTAGTCGCGGTAGTTGACACCGGCTCTTTTCTTGATCCTCGCTGGAAACGAGATTGGTGGCACGGCGGCGCTTCTTCGGCAAATCAAAGCGCCCAGCTATCTTTTATTAATGTCTGCGAAGTTGGCCTTATCTTGAAAGGAGCTAGCGACATCTGCTCTCAATTCGAAGTAAGAAGAGAAAGAACAGACAATATTAATAGTCCGTCTCCCATTTCTGAGGGAGAGGAAATAAGCCAAAGCGTTCTTAACGACGAAATCACCACCATTAACGATTTAATGCCAGATTTTTATTACACTCAAAAGATTATGGCGCAAGTCCTAAAAGGCCTTCTCCCCCAAGAGCTGGCCGAAAACATCCTTCTTCCCTTTCGCGGCGATGTTTATTTTACCCATTACGCCTGGGGAGAAGAAGCGGGAAACGGCGTGAGTAGCAGTAACAGTCAAAACAAATATCCCAAAGAAAAAATCTCTCTCACTGCGGAATGGCCACGTCTCGCCGGCGCCGCTCGCGGTCTTCTTTCTTTCTTTCCTCCCGACAAAAATCCCAACGCCCCCTTAAGCGAATTTAAATTTCGCCTGGAGGATACCGGCTATATAGAAACCGACCCTTATTACTATTGCCGAAAGGGCCAGGAGACAAAAAAGAAAGTAATGTCTGCGCCGATCGAACAGGATCCGGAATTAAGGCTAAATAATATCTTGGTTAAGGTTATTACCGGTTTCCTTGATTCCCTAAATAATATTTATTCATATTTTAGAAAAGAGGAAATTAAATATGAAGTCTTTACTATGGGCAGATTGCCCGCCGGAGAAGAAACAACTAAAAACGTTGTTGATAACGCCAATAAATTCTTGCCCTCTCAAGTAATTGATTCGATAGAAAACTCTTTTAAAAGCGCCCATGATAATGCCAGAGCTATTAAAACCACCTTTAATTATAATATCCGCGATGGCGGCGGTGGCGTTAAACCGTCTTCGTTTTTCCTCCTGAATAACTTAAGAGCCCACCACTGCCTTCAGCTTTGTAGCCTCGTTCCCCCCGATAAAGATGTTTCCTCTCTCGATCCTCTCTGCGTATCCTGCGACCCTAATTACTACCAAACCTATGAGCCGGTGCCTGCTCCTAGAAACATCCAGAAACTTTGTGTTTGGGATGAACAGGCAGGAGGATGTGATTATTACGACCCCAATGGCGCTCCCAGTTGCAACGGCGATCCTATTTGCGAGGGAGGAAAATGTAACCCCAATGAATATTTGCTCTCTCCAGATTATGCCAATAATGGCTGTTCTCCGCCATATGGCGAGGGCAACGAGTGCACTAGCGTCTGTCATGTAGAAACTTTCTCTCCTAATCTTGACGGCACCGGTTACGGTCCTTGTCACTACCTTAACTCTAATGTTTGTGTTCGCAACGATGCCGGAGGCGATTGTAGCAAGCTTTGCAACTGGGCCTGCTGCGCTTACCAATAAAACTTGCTAAAATTAAATTAATGTGTCAGAATAAAGAGGATGAAGAAAAAAATCTTTGAACTAATTACTGCCAGTCTTTTCTTCCTTCTGATAAGCGCATCGCCGGCAGAGGCTTTTGTTTCCAGCACGCCCCTAGGCGAAGAGCTTAAGAAGCAAGAATATCAGGCGGGGAGTTCTGTTTTCAATACCACCAAGGATACTATTGAATCTCTTAATATCCTTATTCTCGGTTCTGGCGACGAAGAGTTGGACCAAAAATTAGGCGCCAGCGCCATACAGACGACTAATAATCTTATCGCTTCTTTGTATGCCAATCCCCCCGCTTCTTCCGCTTACTACTTAGCTGATATTGGCCAAAGACTTAACCTCACCCAGCCGGCTTACGCGCAAGGCGTCGGCTTCCCGGGCCTCACTCCTCTTTTGCCTCTCTGGAGAGCCGCCCGCAATGCCGCCTATATTTTTTTCATTTTTGTTTTTCTGGTCATCGGCTTTGCCATTATGTTCCGGGCCAAGATTAACCCCCAAACCGTGGTCACCATCCAAAGCGCCATCCCCAAAGCGGTGGTGGCCTTAGTGTTGGTTACCTTTTCCTACGCTATTGCCGGGCTAATGATTGACCTGATGTATCTGATAATTGGGTTAATGGGTAGCCTCCTTGCCAACAGCGGCTTATTGACGGGAAATAATTTTCTAAATGAATATGTGGGGATGAATTTTTTTGAGATGATGGGCAAGCTCTTGAAAGAAGGAGAGAGTTCTTGGTGGTCTATTGCTTTTGGCGTGTGGGAAGGAATGGGAACAGGGAAAGTCGGAAGTAAAATTATTGGAGCGATCACCGGCGCCATTCCCGCTCTTATTTTGGGATTAGTTTTGCTTCTTCTAACTTTCAAAATTTTCTTCGCTCTGCTTATGGCTTATATCCAAATAATCATTGCCATTGTCATTGCCCCTTTCCAACTTATGCTTTCGGCTATCCCCGGCCAAAACACGCTTTCCTCCTGGATGCGTAATTTAACCCAAAATCTTCTCGCTTTTCCCGGAGTAATCTCCGCCCTTGCCCTAGGAGGAATTCTTGCTAATCTTTCCGGGGACAACCTTTGGATGCCTCCAATTTTAGGGAGCTCAATTAATGCCGATGTCGTTGCCGGTATTCTGTCCTTAGGCGTTCTCTTGCTAACCGCCAAGATTCCTGACATGATCAAGAGTATGTTTGAGAAAAAGCCCTTTGCCGCCGGCGCGGCAATAGGAGAAGCATTAAAGCCAGCTAAGACAATGGGGAAAACCGTAGGACTCTATGGAGTAGAAACAGGAGCACAATATATAGAAGGGGCCGCTGAGGCCGCACATAGAACAACTGGTTTAGACCTTGGAGCAACGCGAGTAATTAGACGAGTAACCGGACTGAAAAAATAATCTTTTTCTTTCTATCTAAGACTTCAAAATCCCTACGTCTGATAATTTGATACCCTATATTCAATTTATACTTGAAATCTTTCTTTTGAAGAAAAATACCTTACATTCTTGTCTCTTAGGGCCCTTATCAGCGTGCTCCTCTCTAAGAGTGGTAAATTGATGCTCGGTTTCCGTCTGTTTACATCAGCCACTCCCCCTGTGGCCGCATAAACCGCCCAAGACTTTAGCTTTTCATTTCTCTCAAGGTGTAAGCGTTTCAAAATATCTAGTAAAGGATCCGCCCATGCCTTGGCCGCACCAAACTTACCCAGTTCTATTGGCTTGCCAGGGTTAAAATATTCAAGTAGGCCATTTGCTTTTCTAAGAAGAACAGTTAAATAATTAGTCTTCCACGGATCCGTGCTAACCTGTCTCCAGTCAATCTTTTGCCCCTGTTGTAATCTTAATAATAAAGTTGGGCCTTCTTCTCCTTCTCTATATTCTTCCCAAAAACTTCTCATCGAGGTGGTCGGATAACATTCGGGGACATAAATTAAAACTTGCCCGTTTTTAGGCTTATGTTTCCAAAATCTTGAAGGAGAGTCCGCCCCCTCAAACAAAAAGTCTCTTGAGTTCTTTTTCCCTGTTTTATTCTTTATCCTCTCGATCTGTGATAGCCCCCATTTACCAAAGGCTCCCCACTCTTGCTCTTTACTTGTCTTGTCCTCAAACCTTTCTTGGGGATGAAAAACACTTCGTAAATCATCAGAGCAAATCGCCGGCGCTAACTCTCCGTGCCTTTTCCTTAATCTCCTGTTGCCAAGACTGCTATACCTCGAATCGACTGATTCCACTAAATTTGAAACCCATATCCAATTCCAAGCAATCGCGTCAGCGCTCTTTATTTTAATTCTCAAGGCTCTTAACTCCTCCTCTGCTTTTTTATCGCCTTCTTTAGCTTTTTCAAGTAAAAGTTTCTCTTGCTCTGCCGTAACGTGAAAAAATCCTCTTTTAAGGGTATACTGGAGGCTCCTTCTAAACATCTGAAATTCTCGACCGCTTGTACACTCAACTAAAGATTTTTTTATTCCTCCTCCAATAGGTTCACCTGTTTCTTCATCCCATTCTTCAAATACCATCGTTTCGTCCAATATCGCATTGGCATACCATTCTAATCCCTCTCTTACTCCCTCAATATTATAAAGAATTTCCATCTGTTCTGTCGTAAGATCAATTAATTCCTGATTTTCAGCCAGCTTTCCAGGGTCTGCGGAAAAAGCATTTTTATAAAAAGCTGCCCTTGCTAGTCGCCAGCGGGTATCCCACTCTCGACGCCTCTCGGAAGAAAGTCTCGAATAAAAACCAGGCTCCATGTTAGGCATAAAGCGGGTATAAAAATCCTGTTGCCATTCTACATCAACCCAGCGTTCTTCTTCTTCTCCCGGGGGTAACCTTCTCAAAATTTCAGCCAGCGCTTCTTGCGTCTCGCCCCTCTCCACTCCTCCCGCAACGCCTCTCGCTATCTCCCTGTCTGCTGCTTCTCTCAACAGTCTCTCAATTTCCCCGGCAAGCTCGCCGGCCAAAACCGACCATTCGCCCTCGGGAACTTTCTTATCAAGGTACCAACCATCGCCCTCCTTCAGAAGATTTCCTAAACCTTCTGGGGTTTGCATGCGAGGTTGCAAAGCCAGCTGGACCAAACGTAGAAGCTTGTCATTCCCAATCGGCGCCTTTTGGAGAATTTTCCCTTTCTTGTCCTTTTTAGGCTCCACCAAACTTCGCAACCTTTCCTCAAAAGGAGGCTCTGCTGGCCGCTCTGGCGATACTACTCTCTGCTGTTGCCCTGTCTCTGATGGTGGTGGCATACCTGGCTCCCCTTCAGTCATATTTGGCTTAATTATAACAAACTTGGCCCGATTTTAGCAAAAAATCTATCACTCGTCTCCCCTCGTCTTCTTTAAGAGCATAATACGCTTGCGCCACTTTTTTTTCTAATAATGCCTTCTCTCCCCATTTCTCTTCAGAAAAACAAAACAAGTCTACACCGTCTCTTGGGTTATGACGAGGATAAAAATTATCGTATGAATGCCTAGGTTCAAAGTCATCTGTCACTTTTACTAGTTTAACTGCCTTCTCTGGCCATAAAGAGCAAAACAAAAGAGTTTTGTTTTCGTACCAAATAGAAGCCTCATAATAACCGCCTTTTCTCCCTGAATTATGGTAGCAACCTAACTCTACAGAACAACTATTCACCTTAAAATCTTTTGGACTAATAAGCGAAAGGGTTTCTATCGTTCCATGCAAACTACCAATAGAATATTCCAGAAAACCATTATAATTTGGCTCTGTTTTTTTATAATCATTATCTTCGCCAAAATTAAAAAATTCGTTGCCTTCAACAAACTCTTCACCTCTAAAATAAACGTTTCTCCTCTCCCTCTCCCTTATCTCACTAATGCCATACTTGCCTACCTTTCCGCGCCTAATAGGGCAAAGATAAGAAACGGCCGCATTAATCTCAACTTCATCTTCTATTCCCGCCGCTTCTTTTAATTCCATTAAAACCTCTATTGCCCCTGATTGCTGAAGAACTTGAAGATGAGGGCGAACTAATGCCCGTGCTTCTTCGTTTAAGAAGCCAAGCCTTTCTTTAATCTTGCCAATAATTACTAATTTCTCTTGGTTTATTTTTTCTTGCTTTGCCTGTTCCTCGGCTCCTAATCGTTCGAGCTCTTTTCTTATACCCATTTTTTATTCAAATAATTAGTTAAAAATAAAAAATGTTTAATTAAAGTTTGGCCGATAAGGGTTTTCTCTCATAATTATAAGACATTATAATTGTTTATTCCGTCTTTGTCAACGGCTCTTCCGCAACTCCCGACGTCGATTAGCTTCGAACCTCAGGGTTTTTCAGCACCTAAAATACTATAAGCACTCCATTATCCCGCCTTATGCGTGATCTCTCGGAAAGAGACTATGTAGTAATGGAGTAAGTTTAGATAGATTCTAAACCTCATGCCAGAGGGGCGCAGAATAGGCTGGTTAAAATTTTCTTATTCACTTTTGACTTTTTATTTGTACTTTTGACTTTTAAATTTTAACTTTTAACTTTTCTTCTCAATATTGCCCCTTAATGCTACACCTTAAGGGTGGGTTCCTGCTTGCCCCCTTGGCATTCCAGACTATCAAGCTCCGCTCTTGCGCGGCAAGACGATTTATTGTAAGCTAGAATTGTTTAAATTCAAAAGTTAAAATTCAAAATGCAAAATTACAATTCAAAATCCAAAATTTTTAATTTTAACTTGCAATTTTTCCGCCAGAGGCGCAGGCCAGAGGTCTGTCGGCCTTGGGCAGAGACCCGCCTTGGGCGGGAACTTTTGACTTTTAACTTTTGACTTTTAACTATTTCCGTGGAACAGCATCCCATTCCCCAACACATTTCGTCTTACGAGTTTCGCCTTATTGGTGAAATGACCCTGGGCCAGTTTGCCCGCGTCGCCGGCGGAGTAATTGTAGCGCTTATTTTTTATGCCCTCCCCCTGCCCGGCTTTATTGGGTGGTTTTTAGTTCTCCTTTCGGCCGGCTTAGGAATCGCCTTCGCTTTCCTCCCCGTTGAGGGTCGACCACTGGAAGTTTGGCTTCTTGCTTTTCTTCGCTCAATTTATTCCCCCACGCAATATGTTTGGCGAAAAGTGGTTGCCTCTTTTGATTTCCAAACCCAAACCCCCTCTCCCGAAGAAACCGTACCAGCAATTTCTGCCTCAAAAACCCTGACACCCCAAGAGCTGGCCCTTCTGCGCACTTTCGGACAGAAGGATACTGAGTTTTATAGCGAGGAAGAAATTAAGAAAGCCCAGGCGTTTCTCGCTCTTTATCAGCAGCCTGCCAACGCGACGCCTTCTCCTTCTTCGTTGACTGACATTAAAAAAGAAGAAAAAGCCAAAGAAGCCCGCTTCGAGGAAGGCCTTCCCTTCCCTGCTCCCCCAGATGAACCAAACATCATTGTCGGCATGGTTATCGATAAAAACGGCAAAATCGTGGAAGGAGCCATTATTGAGATAAAGAGCAGGGAGGGGGAAACCGTCCGGGCAATGAGGAGCAACAAATTAGGACAGTTTCGGACAATTTCTCCCCTGGTAAACGGCGAATACCGAATTTCCTGCGAGAAAGAGGGGCTTAATTTTGATATAATGAAAATTAAACTTGAGGGAAAAATTCTCCCGCCGGTAGAGATAAGAGAAAAGGGCCCTAAAACAACAAATAATACCCAAGAGGAATAGTATATTTAATAAAAAAAGGGGCTAAAATAACTAAAATTCAAAGTTCAAAATGCAAAATGAAAAATGAAAAATTAAAATGCAAAAATTATTAAAAAAAGAAAATTCTTTTTACACTTTACATTTTATTTTATTTTGGACTTTTAAATTTTAATTTTTAACTTTTTTCCGTGCCTGACCAAAAAAACCCGCCCGTCCGCGCCTCTACCCAAGAAGCCATACCTGTCGAGGACATTCGCGACAATTTGGTTATTTTAAAAGACGGCTCGGCGGCGATGATTCTCCAGATTAGCGCCCTAAATTTTGACCTCCTTTCCCAAAGAGAGCAAGAGGCGCTGATTTTTGCCTATGGCAGCCTTCTTAATTCCCTTAATTTTTCGGTGCAGATTTTTATTCGCTCCCAAAAAAAAGATATCACCGGTTATCTCTCGCTTTTGGACAAAGCCAAGGACAACCAAACCAATCCTCTTCTTAAAAAATTAATCACCGATTATCAAAAATTTATCAAAGAAGTGGTTACCAAAACAGAGATTTTGGATAAAAAATTTTATCTGGTTATTCCTTTTTCCTCTCTTGAGTTAGGGTTTGGAGCAGCGGCAAAAAGCATCACCAAAAGCCTGCCGCTTTTCAAAAAAACCACTCCTTCTCAAAAATTGGACCTAATTGAAGTTTCCCAAAAAGCCCAAACTTCTCTTCTCCCTAAGCGAGACCATTTGATCCGACTTTTCTCCCGCCTCGGCCTTTCTGCCCGCCAATTAACCACCAACGAACTTATTTATCTTTTCTTCCGGATTTATAACCCCAATGCCAAAGGAATCGAGCCGGCTCTGACCAAAGAGTATCTCTCTCCTCTAACTACCAGCCTCTTGATCCCACCGAAAATTGAAGAAGGACAAGCATCGCCAGATCAGGGGAAACAAAAAGAACAAGCAGTTCGTAATACGTAGGCTGTAATCTCAAATCTTAAAACGCAAATGTCAAATCTAAAACGCAAAACGCAAACCTGCCTTGCCGGCAGGCAGGATTCAGGATTAAAAAATGCAAAAATCAAAGATCAAAAATCAAAATGAAAATGTAAAATGCAAAAAGAATTTTCTTTGGATCTTAACAATTTTTGAATTTTAATCTTTCATTTTGACTTTTAACTTTTGACTTTTAATTTTTTTTCCATGCCTAATCCTATCAACCAACTATTAGAAAAAATTAAACCTCCTAAAAAAGAAAGCCCGGCAAAAGAGGCCGCCGCCGCAAAAGAAAGCGGCGAAACTTTCGGCGCCGGCGTGCCCACCATTAAAGATATCATCGCCCCCTCGGCCATCGAGGTTGACTTTTCCTATCTTAAAATTGACAATAAATATTTGCGAACTTTTTTTGTAGCTGGCTATCCCCGTTTCGTTTCCGCTAACTGGCTCTCTCCTTTAATTAATTTTGACCACACCTTGGATATTTCTATGTTTATTTATCCGGTAGAAATAAAAGGAACTATGGACGATCTACGCCGGAAAATTGCCGAAATGGAAGCGGAAATTTCCACCGATATCCAGCGAGGGCGAGTTGTTGACCCCTCCACCCAGGCTAAATTGGAAGACGCCTTGGCGCTTCAGGAAGAATTAGCCAAAGGAACCGAGCATTTCTTCCAGTTCGGCCTTTATATCACTATTCCCGCCGATTCCCTCCAGGAGTTGGAAGAGGTAAGCCGTGAAGTTGAGGCCACCCTGGGGTCGCTTTTAATCATTGCCAAAACAGCGAGCCTGCAAATGGAAGAAGGTTTTAAAACCACTCTCCCTATTGGCATTGATTTTTTGAACATCAGCCGTAATATGGATACCACCTCGCTGGCGACCACTTTCCCCTTTACTTCTTCGGAGCTCACGGCCAACGAAGGAATTTTATATGGCGTTAATCAACATAATGGTTCTTTGGTTATTTTTGATCGCTTCAATCTGGAAAATTCTAATGCCGTTATTTTTGGCAAGTCCGGCTCAGGAAAAAGCTATCTGGTAAAACTTGAAGCCCTCCGTTCTTTAATGATGGGAACAGAATTAATTATTATTGACCCGGAAGAGGAATACCGCCAGCTGAGCGAGGCCGTTGGAGGAGAATATATTAAGTTTGGCTTTGGCTCACGGGCAAAAATTAACCCCTTTGACCTTCCCAGCCAGCAATTATCATTCCCGGGTGAAAAAACAGAAAATGAACTTGGCTTCAAGCTTCTTTCCCTCCACTCTCTCTTAAAAATAATGTTAGGGGAAATGAGCGCTAATGAAGAGGCCATCCTTGACCGGGCGCTGGTGGCCACTTATAAAAGCAAGGGAATTACCCCCGATCCTGTTACTTACGAACAGGAGCCGCCGCTTTTAGAAGATCTTTACAAAACTCTTCTGGGAATGGAGAGCAAAGAAGGTCAACTTTTAGCCACCCGTTTGGAAAAATTTGTTAAGGGTTCGCTGACGGGGATTTTTGACCAGCATTCTAATGTTAATCTAAAAAATCCGTTTACGGTTTTTTCCCTAAAAGACGTTGAGGGTGACTTAAGGCCGGTGGTGATGTTTATTATCCTTGATTACATTTGGACCAAAGTAAAGGCCGAGATTAAAAAAAGAATCGTCATTGTTGACGAAGCGTGGTATTTAATGCGTTATCCTGATTCGGCCCAATTTTTGGAATCGATCGCCAAAAGAGCGCGTAAATATTATTTAGGCCTTTCCACCATCACCCAAGATGTTCCCGACTTTCTCTCCTCGCCCTATGGAGAATCAATTATCACCAACTCTTCTGTGCAAATTTTAATGAAACAGCATCCGGCCGCCATCGACCGCTTAGGGGAGGTCTTTTATCTCTCCGAAGGAGAGAAAAATTTTCTTTTATCCGCCAATATCGGCGAGGGGCTCTTCTTTGCCGGGGACAATCATGTGGCGATTAAGGTAATTTCCTCCCCCCAAGAGCATAAGTTAGTCGGTTCCAGTCCGAAAGAAAAAACAGTCGCGGTGGCCAAAGAAGCCAAAGAAACGGAAGAAAAATAATACCTAATTCAAAAGTCAAAAGTCAAAATTCAAAATTACAATTAAAAAGTTAAAAGTTTTTCGCTTTACTTTTAACTTTTAGCTTTTGACTTTTTCCGCCAGAGGCGCACCCGCCTTGGGCGGGATCAGCCTTGGGCAGAGACCCGCCTCGGGTGGGAACTTTTGACTTTTAATTTTTAATTATTACATTGCGTTCTAACTTTTGACTTTTAACTTTTGACTTTTTCCCCATGCCCGACCAAGACAAATTAATTCTTTCCCGCCAAACGGCAGAACTCTTGCTTCAGGGAATCGCCTTTTTTAAAGAAAACCCGACCGCCAAAAAATGGAAAAACCTAGATAAAGACCTTTTTATTTTTCTTTGCCGCGAACTTTGCCAACTCCCCCTTGAGGAAGAAGAAAATTTTGATGAATATCTTGCTCGTGCCGAAGAACTTTTAAAAAGAATCATCGGCGAAGAACTTACTGCCCCCTCCCTGCCCCAAAACTTGGAAGAACTAGTTGAGGCCTGGGAAAGCTTTGCTACCCAAAAAGATGCCCAAGCCCCTCCTTCTCCAAGAATTAACCTGCCAACAGTCGAGGATTGGATTAAAGCTTTAAAAGAAAAAAGAGTTGAAGAAGAAATTGCTCCCCGGGTGAGAAAGGCTCTTCAAACCACCCTCCCCCACCTTTCCCAGAAAGACCAGGCCAGCCTTGGGAAACAAATTAGCCAGGAAATTGCCAAATCCCCCTTCTTTGTCCTTCCCCAAGAAGAAAAAGAGGCAGTGGTCCAAAGAGCAGTAGAAAAAAGCCTTGGGGAAAAGCAAATTGTCCTTGGCGAAGAGCAAAAGCAAGCCTTAGCAAAAGCAATGGTAACCCCTTCTCTTCCTCGAAAAGAGCCGAAGCCAAAAGAAACGATCACCCCTCCTGTTTTTAAAAAATTCCAAGAACAGATTGAACAAGTTTTAAGAACATCCTTAGAGACAACAGGAAAAATTGACGAAGAAACCCTTGCTGAGTTGAGTCCTTTAATAAGCGGGGCAGTGGCTTCGAATCTCCCTCTTCTATCCCAAGGCGAATTAGAAGCCCTCAGCCTAGCCGATAAGAGCAAAATTGCCGAGGGAACAACCACCGCCGCCTTAGGAACGATTGGTAAAGCTTTAGTGGCCAAAGGCATTAGTCTCTCCCCCAGCCAAACCGCCACCCTTTTAGATCAACTCACCATCACCGCCATCTCTAACTTAGAAAGTTTAGCGCCAGTTCTTCCGGAAAACCGCCTTCCCCAGGAAAAAACCCCGGAGACGGAAGGAACCGCCACGCCAATTTTAACCTTTTTGCTCCATCCCAAGGAAACCGCCACCCTTATTCTTAACCCCCAAACAAGAAGAAGCCTTGAAGCTCTCGACAGAGACCCCTCTCTTCCTTTTAGTCTTGTTTTGGAAGGAGAGGAAACCTCTCGGGGAGAACAAATTAAAAATATTTTTCTCCTAAGGGGGATTAATTTTCAAAGCATTAATTTAGCCGCCCCCCTTGAAGAAGAAACCCAGGCTTTAGTATTGGCGGCCAAGGGAATCACCAGCGCCGATATTAGTTCCGCCATCAAAGCCGCCCGGGAGGAAAATTGGCCGGCCGAAGAAATAAGGAGGCTTGAGGAAATTTTTAGCCGTCAACTAAAATTTGAAAGAGATTTTCCTGGATTAACCCAACGGTTCTTTCGTTTCCGAAAAGCAAAAGAAATCATCTCGGGCCAAAAAAATGATCAAAGGCTACCTTCCCGCCCCTATCTTAAAATTAAAAGCCAAACCAGCTTTGACACTGCCAGATGGAAAGCCCTGAAAATCATTAATAGTTTTTTGGAGAAAATTGGCCTTGTGGAAAAAGAAACCACTGTTTCGGGAAAAATTATCCAATCCTCCAAAATCTGGTATTATCTCCAAAAAGCCTTCCAGCCGGTAGCTTCTTTTTGGCAAAAAACAAACATCGGGAAAACCATTGCGGATTGGCTTTCAAGACAAACTTATCATTTTTGGCAAGACGCCTTGGGGCAAATAAGAGGATTTAGCCAGGCGGGAGTTAAGAAAGCGGTTCAGGAAGGAACCAAAAAAGGAGTCACTAAAGCAATCACCTGGCTTTCTACCAAATTGGCGGCCACCAAACTGGGAGCTGCTTTAGGCTCAATTGCCCCGGGAATAGGCAATGCGATAGGGGCAGTGGCCGGCTTTTTGGTTGATTTAGGAATATCTTTCTTTAAAAAGGGCGGCGAATTTTTAGAAAAACTTACCGGCGGCCAAACCGAGGCGGAACAAAAGCTTAAAGTCGCCCTAGGACCATTTTCCTTCTTGGTTTCTCCTTTGGCAATTATTGTTATTGGTGCCGCCATTATCCCTCTTTTGCTTGTTTTTCACGATTCTGCCAACACCCAAAGTCTTTTTTTTGTTTCAGAGGACGGAGGGGGAGGAGTTCTTCCTCCTTCCTCACGCCTTATTTTGCCTTCTCTAGAATTGGCTGAGATAATCAAAAGGGCAGCTAAAGATATTTGTGTTCCGGAAGCCCTTCTTCTGGCAATCTCCAGAACTGAGGCCGCAAGGGCGTGGGGGTATTCCTCTGAAGAAGTCAAACTATTTTCTACCCCTAATTGGTGGGAAACACCCGGAGCTCCTATCTGTCGCGGCCTTTGTTATAACACTTGCAACCCGGGAGAATGCAGCCAGTGGGACCCGGATTGCGCTTGGACTAATTATGGCGGCATCAGTCAAGAAGCGGATGTGCGGGGAGTTATGCAGTTTGAATTGAACACTTTTAACGGTTATCGCAACGAGCTTTTGGGCATTTTAGGAAGAGAACCTCATCGCTGTCTTATTCCCGATTCCATCTATGCAGCAGCATTAAAAATAAAAGCCGATAGCGGCACCGACAACACCCAATGCGATGATTGGTCAGACGAAATCGTCCGCAAAGTAGCCAAGGCCTACTGCGGCTCTTGTGATTCTCCTAATTGTCCCAATTATTGCGACATTGTCCTTTACTACTATCATGATTATCAAAATTCCCTAGATATTATCACTAATCCCTCCAGCAACCCCAACGGCCTAATAGCTGAAAAAATCGCTGTTATTATGGCCAGATGCAACCATGATCCCGATGGCTATGGTTTCATTAACGCTTCGACCCAAAACGCCGCCATTGGTTGTTTGGAAAATTCTGACCTTGATTCTTCGGTTAAACAAAGACTAATCGCGATTATTAAAGATCAGGTCAGTAGATACGGAACCCTACAGTGCGTTGGTTTTATTCAGGCAATAGAAGGCAGTCTCTTTCCTTCTTGCGGTTCAAGCGCCAGTGATTGGGCCCAAGAAAAATGCTGGCAAAATAATAATTACTATTTCCTAAACAACAATATTAGTCTTGTTCAGGAGGGAGACATCGCCGTAACTGCCGGAAGCAGTCCCGGCAGCAGTGGCCATATTGGCTTTATTACTAAAATCTATAGAGATGGTAGCGGCAATATCCAAAAACTTCTTTTTGTTTCTGCTTGGGGTGGCGGCCAGGACGGGAATGGTGGTAATATTAATGCGAAGATCGTGCCCTGGGACTATTTCACGAGCAGGGGCTATCTTTTTATCCATCGAAAATGACCAAATTATTTTCTTTCCTCCGCTCGATAAACAAAACTGCCATCATCGTGGCCATAATAATAATTATTATTATGGCCACTTATTTGGCAAATCATTTAGAAGAACCGCTTTCATTAATAGAGACTACCCCCAAGAATAGCCAAGAGAATGTTTCTCTTGATACTGAGATTATTCTAACCTTTAATCAGCCAATCAATGATCAGCAGCTGCTTATCAGAACAGAACCTTTTTTTGAATATCAAGTCAAGAAGCAAGGAAATAAGGCAATAATTATCCCCAGCCATCCCCTTGTTTCTGGCCAGAGATATTATCTCTATATCAGCTATGGCCAAAACAAGGAAGAGCTGGTTTTTTTTAGCACGATAGAAAAAAGCAGGCAACAGGTTAATCCCAAAACGATCGATGATTCAAAAATTGCCGAAGATATGGACCAATACATAAAAGAGAATTACCCCCTCCTTGGAGTCACCCCTAAAAAAACAGCTAACTGGACTGCCGATTATCTTAGCAAAAAGAAATTAATTATTACCTATAAAAAAGGCCTTTATCCAGAAACCATTAGGCAAGAAGTCTTTGCTTGGATAAAAAGCTTCGGGCTTGATCCAAACAGCCACGAATATATCTGGGAGGAAAAATAGATAAACAAGGTAATGTTTAAAAATAGCTACTAGTAATGTTAAAGTAGCGGCGATAGCCGGAATAAAATCCAAAAGATGTTCCGGGAAAAAAGTCTTGAAGGGCCAAAAAAAGAAAACTAAGTTATAAAAATTTTGGGTTATGAGTTCAGGCTAAGGCTTACACCTGAGGCCATATTCGCCGACCCATGGGGCACCAAAAAAGGAGTATGCCCGAAGCAAAACTATCTTAATAGCATAGAATGTTTCTTTGGCTGCTTACTCCGGGGAGAAACCGGAAGAGAAAAACTGCCCCTCTATCTAGCCAAACAACATTTATATCTATTAAGATATAATGATAAAGACTTAACAGCCAAAGAATAGAGTGGAAAATTATTAAATTCAGCGGCCAATATTTGGCCTTACCCTAAAATATGAAAAGAAATAATCTTTTTCTTGTTATCATCTTAGTCTTTGGAGTTGCTTTCTTATTCCTCAGGCAATTTATTGTCCAAACCGAAGAGGAAAATTCTTTATTCGAAAAAGATTACCACTCCATCTCGCCCACGAAAGAAGTTATTTCGCCCACGAAAGAAGTTATTTCGCCCACGAAAGAAGTTATTTCGCCCACGAAAGAAGTTATTTCGCCCACGAAAGAAGTTATTTCGCCCACAGAAGAAGAAATAGACTATCTCCAAAAAGAAAAACTCATAAGCCTTCTTCCTGTTAGAAAGTCAGATTTTGATATGGAATATCTAGCTCAAGATAACGTCTTTATTGTTTTGATCTCCGCCAATGACTTCAATGCCGGAAAAAGAAAAGCAATCAGTTGGCTGGAAAGCCAAGGCATTAGTAACTGGGAAAAATTACCTCTTATCTGGGGAAAAAAGGGAGGATTTTAAAAAGCAAAACCATAAAATATCTTTTCGTTAAAAGCAAAAAACTTTTAATATGGGAAAAAGAAAAAATACTCTTCTTTTAATTTGTTTTTTATCTTTTTTAAGTTGTTTGCTGATATTTGGCCGGATTTATTCTATCCGTGAGAAAGGCGAGATTCCCTCGCCTGCACAAACCAAAACGTCTGGGCAAACATTATTTCTTGACGCTATCCCCTCACCGTCGCCTTCTGCCCCTCCGGTCACCAATACTACTAAAAGCTATTTAAAACAAAAAGTTATCAATCTTCTGCCGATAACAACCGAAGATTTCATTATTGAATACTCGCCTGACACCGACATATTCTTTATTATCGCCACTCATCAGCCAAAAGAATTATGTTACCAAAGAGCTGAAGATTGGCTTAGACAACAAGGATTAACAAATCTGGCAGAAATTAATATCATTAAGAAGGAAGTAGGAGAAAAATAAAAAAGGAGCAGTCATTCTTCCTGAAGTCTTACCGGCATAATCACATGAGAAAAAGAGTCACTTTTGGGAAAATAAAAAAGAGCGGGTGATAAAGAATCGTTTAACGTTATCGCCAGCGACTCTTCTTCGCTTGCCTCAACTAAATCCAACAAAAAACGAAAGTTAAAAGCGATTTTTTGCTTCGGCCCGGCAACTTGCGCCTCAAGCCTGCTCTTGTTTTCCCCTACCTGAGGAGAATTAGCGGTAATAACCAACTCATTCTCTTTTGCCTCAAGCTTCACGATGTTGGCCGATTCGCGGGCAAAAATGGCCGCCATTTTTATGGCCCGCCGAAAATCCTCTTTTTCTAAAACTACTTTTGTCTTCCCTTCCTTAGGAATTACCTCCTCAATATTGGGAAAACTGCCTTCTAAAAGTCTTGAAGAAAGCTCAATATTGGGGAGAAAAAAAACCGCCTGCTTTTCCTCATTTGAAAGGCCCATTTCCACCTCTTCTTGGTCAGTTTTAACCCGACTAACTTCTGCCAAGGCATTCGCCGGCACAATAAAGCTTTGTTCCCCAAAGGAAGAAGCAAAAACAACCCTTTTTAAAGAAAGCCGATAGCCATCGGTGGCGGCCAACTGGCATTCTTTACCTCTAATTTTGAACTGAACTCCTCCCAAAACCGGCCGGCTCTCATCATTAGTGGCGGCAAAAATAGTCTCCCGGATAGCCTGATTTAAGGCGGTAGTTTTAAAACTTATCTTCGAGGAAGAAATGGTTGAGATTTGGGGAAATTCTTCCGCAGGCATTATCGGAAAAAGCGCCTGAAAACCGCCACAGGCAACCTCTAAGCCTTCTTTTTTTAAAAAAAGATCCACCTTCCCGGCCGGCGGCAAAGAGTTAACAAATTCCAAAAAAGGACGAGCCAAAACGGTTGTTTTTCCCTCATTTTCAATTTTGGCACCTACAAAATAGTTAATTCCCATTTCCAAGTTAGTAGCCGAGATTTTCAGTCGATTTTTTTCCGTGGCTAAAAGAATATTTCCCAATACCGGTAGTGTTGGCCTTGCGGGAAGAAAACGAAAAACAGTATTTAAGGCAGAGCTTAGGTTTTCTTGAAGAAGGGTAAGTTTCATTGTTTAAGTTTTTAGATTATATCTTTATGGTATTAGTTTTAGTAGGGAATGTCAATAAGTGGATTGGGCTTTAGGTTGACTTGACAATTAATGTTGTTTATTTATTTTTACCTGTTTTTTCCGCTTATTTTTTTTCTAATGCCTTGTATTTCCTTTTTATTTTTGGGTTTTTTTAGTGAGAAAAAACAGGGGCAAGAAAAGGTTTTTTGTGGAAAAAAATAAGTCCGCTGTTGAAAACTAAAAATAAACTTTTCCACAACTAATTTTTGTTTTCGACTAATAATGACTATTCTAACGGAACCATTTTAGCTAAATCAATTAAAACTGGTGTCAACTTATAAGTTGAAATTCAAAATTCAAAAGTCAAAATTTAAAATTGCAAGTTAAAAGTTAAAAGTTTTTTTGCTTTACTTTTGGATTTTGACTTTTAATTATTAGCCCCTATCTCTTTTCTAATTTCTACCACGTGGTGGCGGATGGTTTCATTGGTGGTAAATTCCTGGTTAATTTTTTCAATCGCATGGATAACGGTGCTGTGGTCGCGATTGCCCAAAAGTTCGCCAATTTTCATTAGCGGTAAGTTTAGATCTTTTCTTAAAAGATACATGGCAATGTGGCGGGCGTTAACTAACTCCGCCTTTCGGCTTTTCCCGCAAAGATCGCGGATTTTAAAAGAAAACTCTTTGGCGGTTTGGGAAAGAACTTTGCGGGGGGTAATTTTAATAAGGTTTTTTTGGGGACGGCCGTAAAACTTGCTGGCAAAATCTAAGGTCAGGGGAGTATTTTCCGCTAAAGCCCGGGTTTTAAGTTGGAGAAGAGCCCCCTCAAGCTCACGGGCATTGCTTTCAATGGTTTGGGCCAAAAAAGAAAGCACTTCCTCGTGAACGGCAAAACCTTTTTCCCTGGCCTTTTGCTTTAAGATCGCCAGGCGCATTTCGTAGTCCGGCGGCTGGATGTCAACGGTTAGGCCGCCCATAAAACGAGAGGTAAGACGATTCTCTAGGGGTTGGATTTCCTCGGGCCGCCGGTCTGAGGTTAAAACCACTTGCCGGCCGGCTAAATAAAGATAGTTGAAGGTATGGAAGAACTCCTCTTGGGAATATTCTTTGCCGGCAATAAATTGGATATCGTCAATTAATAAAACATCAACTTGGCGATATTTTCTTTTAAAGCTGGTTATTGTTTTGCTTTGCAAGGCGGCCACTAACTCATTAGTGAAAGTTTCCGCGGTCGCGTAAAGAATGTTAAGGTTAGGATGTTTTTCGGCGATGGCGTTGCCAATGGCTTGAATTAAATGGGTTTTGCCTACCCCTACTCCACCCCAAACAAAAAAGGGGTTATAGGCTTGGCCGGGGTTTTCAACGATGGCTTGGGCGGCAGCATGGGCAAAATTATTGGAAGAACCAACCACAAAGGAGGAAAAATTATAATAGGGGAGCAGGCCGGTTTTAGGATTAAAACTCTCTTTTCTTTCTTTTTTTTCAAAAAGCGGCCCTATTTTAACGGGCGTTTTTTTAGGACGCTGGCTAATAGTAAAGACGAGACTATTTTTTTCTCCCGTTTGGCGGTCCAAAATTTCTTTAATTAAAGAGTAATAGCGGCTTTCAACTAGCTCTTGAAGGTAGGCGCTGGGGCAGCCAATGGTGGCGACATTATTTTCAAGCGATAAAAGTTGGGTTTGGGAGAGCAAGGCCTGATAATTAGTTTTGGAAACAGCAATTTTCAACTCTTCCTGGATATTTTCCCAAAGGGCGTTTTGATTCATTTTCAAAAGAAAAAAGAAAAAGGAGCTTTAACGAAGGCAGGCAACTATACTAATAATAGCAAGTTTTCCACAATTTTCAAGGGGATTTTTAAAGGAGCTCTACCCCTAAGATTATTTCCAAAAGGCGGACAATCCAGTAGCTTAAAAAGATGATTAAAAAACCAATTAGGGCGTTGGTGATTTGGCCCTGGGCCTTTTTGGCGGCCTCTTCGTTGCCGGCCGCGGTAAGATAATTGAATCCGCCGATTAAAAGATAGACAAAAGTGGCAATACCGGCAAGGGGGAAAACATAAACAAGAAGGCGGGAAATGATATCGCCGATAGTGCCCCAGTCTTTAATGGGGGGGTTGTCAACGACAGTCGGCAGATCGATATCTTTGTACTTGGGAATGGTGATATTATCAACAAGTTTCATGGCGGAAAGTCACCGAATTAATAGTTAAATTGTCCTCTTGTTAAATTATTCAATTGCTACGGGTGTTTATGCCAGGGTGATGGCGTGTTGGCCATTTATTTTATTTCTATTTTGCAATTTTTATACTTAATACATAATAATTAATACTCTATTCTAGCCCCGGCAGGCCCAGAATATCAACTCCGATTAGGCGCAGGAGGAACAAAGAGAGAATAACAAAAATTAAGCCGGTAATGGCGGAAGTAATTGTTTCTTTGGCCCCCTGGATTTTTTGGGGATCGCCAGAGGAGATTATTATTTGGATACCGGAGAAAACAATTAAGCCAAAAACGGCCAGCCCGCCGAAACCTAAAAGATAGGGAAAAAGCCACTTTACTAAATTCATGGGATCGGTGGGGATACAGCCGAAAGCGGTCCAGGCATTGCCATTACTGAAGCAATTACTGCAGGCCTCGTCGCCTTGGCAAATATCGTACACTTCCGTGTCGGGCCCTCCTATTTGGGGCTGGCCAATATACCCCGGATTTTCTGCGTTAGGGCCGACAAAGACATGAATGGAGCAAGCAAGATAATTCGTTGCGCCGCCGCCAGCAAGACTGTAAAGACGAAAGTAATAACTACCACTGAGTTTTGGCTCAAGAGAAACGGCGCTTTTATTTTTCTCGAAACGATCTTCATTATTATCAGGCTTGGCGACTTTTATTTGAAAATCTCCCTGGGGAATAACGTCGCTAATATTAGTGACTTTAACATCGATCCTTGTGTTTTTAAAAGGTTTGTCGGGGGTAATTTCCCACTTACAATTTGTGCTGGGCTTAATGCTAATATCCCCTTCGCAAATGTTTGTTCCGTCTGAATATTCGAGTTTTATTTTATAATCTCCAATATAAGTAAAATTGTGGATAACCTCTAAAATTTTGCCTTCTTTTGCTTTTTCCGAAATATCAACGTTAGGAATTGCCCCGCCCCCATCAATACTAATTTGATATTCTTCTTCCTTAACGATTTGCTCGCTTCTTATGGTTAAAGTATTATTGCCTAACCGGCCGGGGCTAACTGTTACTGAAGAACAAGAATTTGCCGCTATTGCCGTCCCGGGATAGCTTAAATAAAAACGAAAGAAAATGGCGAAAATTAAAAGGAGAGGAAGGATTTTTTCTTTTTTCATTTTATTAATACTAAATTTAGTTTTTACCCTATCGGGGGATATCCTAATAGTTGTACATATCATAGCAAAAAAGAGGAAATTTTGGTAGGATGGAAAAGAAAGTCAAAAGCCAAAAGTCAGAAGTTAAAAATAATAAACAGAATAAATTACTATTAGCAGTTGGGGATTGGTAATTGGTAGTTAGGGAAAAACATTCTCCCCAATTTCTAACTACCATCTACTAACTACTATCTTATCTTAATAGTATCGTTTTACCATGAAAAAATCTTTAAAATTGGTCATGGCGGCCGTTGTTTTCTCTCTCCCTTTTTATTTTACCTCTTTTTTTCCTCTTTTGGCGCAAAGCAACGAGGAGATTGAAAAAGAACTGGCGGCAATTGCCGAATCCTTACGGCTTTTGGAAATTGCCGAAAAGCCTTTGAAAGAAGAGCTTTCCCAGTTACGGGCAAAACTTGCCGATATTGAGAAAAGAATTAGTAATGTTTCTGTCAGCATTGACCGCCTTGAGGAAAGCATTAAAGAAAGAAGCCAAGAACTTGCTTATCAAAAAATGCTTTTTAATCAAAGGGTGCGAAACCAGTATATAAAACAGCGTTCTTCTTCTCCCCTGCTTCTTTTTTTGGCAACCGATGAGGCCATTGATTTAACTCAGGAAGTTTGGGCTAACCGGATGGTGGCCCGCCGCGATCAGGAAGAATTAATTGAAATTGCCCAAAATTTACTGGCCTTACAAAAAGACAAGGAATTTTTGGAAAAAGAGAAAGTTAATTTAGCGGGGGTAAAAAAAACTTTTGCCTCGCGGGCCCAATTTTTGGAAGGAGAGATTAAAGGCGCCGAAAGCTACCGGGCCCAACTTACTGCCCGGCAAAAAGAGTTAATTGCCAAGAAGTTAGCCAGCCTTAATTTACCCACCAGCCTTGGCGCCGGGCCGCTTTATTGTGTAGACGATCGGATAGTTGACCCGGGCTTCCGGCCCGCCTTTGCTTTTTTTACTTTTGGTATTCCCCATCGGGTAGGAATGAATCAATATGGAGCTTTGGGACGGGCTAAAGCCGGCCAGAATTATCACCAGATTTTAGAAAGCTATTTTGCCGGAGTTGGCTTTGAGAAAAGAGACCCAAACACGAGGATTAAGGTTCAGGGTTATGGAGAGATGGCTTTGGATGATTATCTTTTGGGAATTTATGAAATGCCCGGCAATTGGCCGCTTGAGGCATTAAAAGCGCAGGTAGTGGCGGCTCGTTCTTACGCGCTCGCCTATACCGATAATGGCGCTAAGGAAATTTGTACCACCCAGGCTTGTCAGGTTTATAAGGGCGGCAATAAAGGAGGCGATTGGGAGAAGGCGGTGCGGGAAACCGCGGGCGAGGTGATGGTTTTGGGCGGGCGGGTAATTACTGCCTGGTATGCCTCGACGGCCGGCGGTTATACTTATCGTTCTTCTGATGTGGGCTGGCAGGATCGGTCTTGGACAAAAAGAATGCAAGATACTACTTCTTCGGCAGGCAGCTTTGGGGAGCTAATGGAGAAAGCGTATGACCGGGAGTCGCCTTGTTTCTACTCCGCCCAGGGTTGGCGGGCGCAGTACAACAAATCGGCTTGGCTTAAGGCAGATGAGGTGGCGGACATTGTTAACGCGATTCTTTTGGCCAAGGCCGATAGTGACACCCAGGACCGTCTTTACCAGCCCGATAAGCCTCATCCTTACGGGGGCGAGGTTTGGAATCAGGAAAGAGTGAAACAGGAATTGCGGCAGAGAGGGATTGCCCCCTTTAATCGGATAGATAACGTCTCTGTTAGTGGTGTTGATTGGGGATTGGGGAAAACCACCTCGATTAGTTTTTCCGGCGACGGCGGAAATATTTCTTTCTCCGGTGATGAATTTAAGGATTTTTTTAATCTCCGCGCGCCGGCCAATATCCAAATTGTCGGCCCTCTTTTTAATATTGAGAAAAAATGAGATATAATAAAAGAAAATAGTTAAGTTGTTAAATAGCGGAAATGATCAAAAATTTAAAAGTTAAAAGTCAAAAGTTCCCGCCCAAGGCGGATCCGCCTCTGGCGGAAAAATTGCAAGTTAAAATTAAAAATTTTGGATTTTGAATTGTCATTTTGCATTTTGACTTTTGATTTTTGAATTTAATTAAAAAACACATTTTGATTGGTAGTAATTGATGAGTAATCACGATTTTTGTCAAGGGGGATAATTTACCGTTAATTTTTATGCCTGATCTTTATACCTCCTCACCAGCCAAAGAAGCGGAGACGCCCAAAAGAGAGAAAGAAGGAAAGCCGGCCCTTAAGGCTCACGTCTCTCCTTTTAAGAAAATTGTCAAGGAAAATCTTCCCCCCAAGTGGGGTTTGGTAATTAATCCCCAGAAAATCAAGTTTGCCAGCCAGGAAAAAGATGAGGAAGTGCTGCTTTTGATCCGCCGCCACCCGATTACCAATTTTATCTGGATGGCCGCCTTTGTTTTAATGATTTTTGCTCTGCCGGCCGCCCGTCATTTTCAGTGGCTAGCGCCTCTCCCCTCTAATTTCCAAATGGTGATTGCTTTTGCCTGGTTAACGTTGGCGCTGGCAGTTTTTTGGGGCGGGTTTTTAAGCTGGTTTTTTAATGTTAATATCGTTTCCAACGAAAGAGTGGTGGACATTGATTTTTATAATCTTATCTACCGGGAGGTAACCGATGCGGAGGTGGGGAAAATTCAAGATGTCACTCATAAAATGGGCGGCCTCTTTGGGCTAATTTTTAATTATGGCGACGTTTTTATCCAAACGGCCGGGGCTAAACCGGAAATTGAATTCTTAAGAGTCCCCCGGCCGGCGCAAATAGCGGCAGTTTTGCGCCAGATTAGAGAAGAGGCGGAAAAAATGGAGAAATTAAATAGCATCAATGATTGATCTTCAAAATTGGCTTAACATATTTCAGGGCTTTTCTTTTTGGTCGGCGGGGCGAATTTTTCTCCTGATTTATTTTTTGGGCTATTTAATTTTTAATCTTATTTTGGGTCGGCAAATTACTTTAATGAGTCAGCTTTTCGGGACAAGCCTTGAGCCCCTTTTAAAAATTTTTAACTGGCTGCTTTTTGGCTTGGGAGTTTTGGGATTTTTGATGACCCTGACACTGGGATAAGCATAAATTGGGAAAAAAGAGAGGATTTGTGATATTCTTTTAAGTGATGGTTGAAGACAAGAAAAACTGGGCGATTAAAGTTGGAAAAATTGTTGGGCCGCAAGACGAGACCCATTGGTCACAAACCCATGTTTTTGTGCCGCCGGAAAAAGAAAAGCGGGAGAAAAAGGGCTCTCTTTTGGCAGTTTTTTCCCTTGCTTCAGAAAGTTCTTTTCCTCCCGATTTGGGAAAGGAATTGATTTTTCGTCTTCAGGAAGAATATTATGGTCAAGCCCAGGGTTGGCCAATGCAAAACTTAATTGCCGCGGTGGAAAAGGTGGCAGCCGAGGTAGAAGAAAGCCGGTTGGGAGTGGAACTGGAAATTACGGCCGCAGTTTTTTGGCGGGGAATTTGGTATTTTATCACCAATGGCGAAGGGCGGGCTTATGTTAAGCGCGGCCCGACTCTTTCGGCGGTTTTATCAGGGGAAGGGAAAATTTCCTCTTCGTCGGGAAAGGCAGAAGCAGGCGACTTAATTCTTCTGGGCAACAATTTATTTTTCCAAAATTTACCGGCGGAAAGAGTGCGGCAGGCCCTTGAGACTTTTAGTCCCGCCTTGGCGGCAGAAACGCTAAGCCCATTTTTAGCTAAAGAAGGAAGGTTGGGGGCGGCGGCCTTGGCGGTGAAGCTAGAAGAAAGAGAAAAAGAAAGTGGCGAGAAAGAAAAAAGCGGGGGAGAAGAAAGACTAAATTTTTCGGGGGTAAAAGCAGGCCTTTCAAAATATGGCAAACCGGTCGTGCTGGTATTCTTTGTTTTACTCCTCATTTGGGCGGCTTTCTGGGGTGTAGGCAAGAAGAAAGAAAGTGATTTGTCAAAACAGCAAAAAATTTTAGTTCAGGCGGAGGAGAAAATTTCTCAGGCTCAAGCCTTGGCAGAACTTAACCCTCTTCAGGCGAAAACGATCCTCGAGGAGCAAAAAGCAGTTTTGGAAAAAATTAAGGGTGAGGGAGAGTTGGGGGCCAAGAAGGAAGAGCTGGCGATTCGGCTCGAACAGCTTTTGACAAAAGTGAATCAGCCAGAAGAAGAAACCCCTTTGCCAAAAGAAGAATGGCCGGTTTTTTTAGAGACGCAAGAAATAAGCGATGTGGCTAATTTAGGCAAAACCATCTACATTCTTTCCCCGGAGTCGGGAAAGATTTTCCAAATTGATTGGGAGGAAAAAACCAGCGCTGTTTTCTTAGGCGATGAAAAAATTAGCAAAATGCGCCTTATCGTTCCCCAGCTTAATAAAATGTTGCTTTTGGCTGACGACGGTATTCATCAGGCTGATAAAAGTAAATTGAGCCCCATTATCGAAAAAGAGGAAAGCTGGGGAAAAATAGTGAGCATGAGCTCCTGGCTCGGTAATCTCTACCTCTTAGATAGCACTAAAGATCAGATTTGGCAATATCCGGCTACTGCTAGCGGCTTTGGGGCAGCAAGGGAATGGATTAAGGAAAAGAAGCGGGATTTTTCCGAGCAGGCGAGAATGACCATTGATGGCGCGGTTTGGATTGTGGATCAGGGTACGGTTTTTCGCTATTGGAAGGGCTATGAGGAAAAAGTCTTTTCGCCCGAAGGCTTGGGGAAGGAAGTTCTGCCCTATACCACAGCCGATTTTGACCTTCTTTATCTTTGGGACAAAGAAAAAGGGAAAATAATTTCTCTAAACAAAGAAGACGGGAAAATTACGGGCGAAAAAAATATTGGCAAAATTGAAGGCGGCAGCAACTTTATTGTTTCTCCTGACCAAACAATGGCTTTAATCGGGGCGGGAAAGAAGCTGGTAGAAATAGAGCTAAAATAAAAAACAGGTGGGTATTATTATTCTTGCGTGTGCCGAGACAAATGGAGCTTTAAAAAATATTTAACGCAAAAATCAAAGATTAGAGATTAGAACCTAAATCAAAGCTCAAAAATATTTTTACATTTTGTTTTTAGTCTTTTCCGCCAGAGGCGCAGGCCAGAGGTCTGTCGGCCTTGGGCAGAGACCCGCCTTGGGCGGGAACTTTTAACTTTTGACTTTTAACTTTTCTGCACAGGTGGAGATGGGGAGGAATGACCTCCCGTCCGAAAAAAACCCTTCTGAATTTCTCCAAGCTCAGTTAGCCCTTTAAATTTTCTTTTGGGATTTTCGCTGCTAACCGCTTTTCCCAAAAATAGCCTTTAATTCTCTGCTTTTTTTCTTAAGGCGAAGAAAAAAAGCGCCTCTTGCCTTCCGTTTTCACCTTCCCTGCCCCGACAAGAGAGGGAAAAGAAGATGCTTTTCCTTACGCGAAAGCGTAATTCAAAGAGTAGTCGACATTATTGTCGGCATTCTTTTTTGGTGAATTTTGACAGGGTAATCACCTTCCCTGGCTTGCCCTTCAGAACAGGCTTTCTCCGTCGATTCAAAGAGCATCCCCAAAAAACTAAATTCAAAATTCACAAGTCAAAAATCAAAAGTACAAGTAAAAATTCAAAATTGAAACAAAAACTTTTAACCTTTTACTTGTAATTTTGACTTTTGAGTTTTAACTTTTGACTTTTCTACGCAATTTGGCCATTTAGCAATAGAACAATTTAATTTAATACTCTCTTCTCTCTCTTTTTTCTTTTCCTTTTTTCTTCTTTTTCCCTAATCCTACTTTTAGCTTAATCAAATTGCCCTTATTATACCATTCTAAGGCTAAAGGCGTCAACTTTTGTTGCTTAACTTTGTTATGGAGAGCCAGAATTTCTCTTTTTTTTAAAAGCAGGCGACGGCTTTGGCGGGGATTAGGGGGGTTAAGGCCGGCCGCCGGTTGATAAGGGGCGATATAAGCGTTTTCCAAAAAAGCCTCGCCCTTTTTAATATTAATTAAACTTTGGTCAAGGGTCCCCTGCCCGGCGCGCAAGCTTTTTACCTCCGGACCGCTTAAGGCTATCCCCGCCTCAAGTTCGTCTAAAATTAAATAATCGCGATAGGCTTTATGATTTTTGATAAGCACGATAAAAGGTTAAAATTCAAAATTAAAAATTTAAAAGTTCAAGTAAAAATTCAAAAGTAAAACAAAAAAAATTTTGACTTTTGACTTTTAACTTTTGAATTTGGCTTTTATTTGAATAGCAAGTAATGCCCCCTACTTTTGTATTATACTTTATATACTATTATGCCTTTTTCTCTGCTTGATTTTCTTTACCCCCGTCACTGCCTCTTTTGTGGCCGAGAAGGCAGTTTTTTCTGCCCCGCTTGTTTTTCAAAAAAGCCCCTCATTTCTTTCCAAATTTGTCCGATTTGCCAACATCCCAGTTTTTCCGGCCAAACCCATCCTTCCTGCCAGACAAAATTTAATTTAAATGGCTTGATCAGTCTTTTTTCTTACCCCGATTTTTCTTTGGCGATAAAGAAGATTAAATATCGGCCCTATTATTTTGCCGCCATAGAAGAGCTAATGAGTAAAGTTAACCCTATTTTAAAAAGCGAGGAAAGCTTTTGGCAATGGCGGCAGTTTGTGGAGGGGCAGCAGCCGGTGGTGATTCCCCTGCCGTTGGCCTCCGGCCGCGAGAAAGAGCGCGGTTTTAATCAGGCAGAATTAATGGCCCGTTTCCTGGCCTCTTTTTTTAAGCTTTCCTTTGATGACCATCTTTTGTGGCGGACAAAAGAAACGAGGCCGCAGTCTTTGTTAAAAAAAGAGGCAAGAAAAGCAAATGTTAAAGATGCTTTTGCCGTTTTGCCGGGGAAACGCTGTCCTCAGGCGGCGCTTTTGGTGGATGATGTTTGGACCAGCGGCGCGAGCCTTAAAAACGCGGCTACTGCCTTAAAACATGGGGGCGCTTCTTTAGTTTGGGGCTTTACCCTTTGCCGATAGAAAGATAGTACGAGATGAACTTATTGAAGTATGGTTTTCTTTTATTGGCAAAAAAATTACTTTCCTGTGATTGGTTAAGTCAAAATTCAAAATTTAAAAGTCAAAAGTGGAAGTTAAAATTCAGAAGTAAAGCAAAAAACTTTTAGCTTTTAATTTTTAATTTTGAATTTTGACTTTTGAATTTTTTTAGTGCGCCTGGCCGGATTTGAACCGGCAATCTTTGGCTCCGGAGGCCAACGCTTTATCCAATTAAGCCACAGGCGCGGAAAAAGTATTAAGTATTATGTATTAGGTATTAAGTTATAGAATCAAAAGTCAAAAAAGAACAAAAGGCAAGAGATCATTAAATCACGAGATTAAAAGGATAGCAACTCGTAACTAGTAATACGTCATTCTGACCCCACTCTGACGGGGGAAAAATTTCCTTCGCTTCGCTCATGGGCAGGATAACGATTGGGCGTAATTTGTTTTTGACAAAAGCGCTCTTAAGCGACGATATACTTTTTAAACCACCGTCTGCGGTGGCAGGCAGGAAAAATCCGTCGGCTCACGGTTAAAAGTTATCCTCCCACCGCAGATCGTTTTTTAATTTTTTCCTGCCCGCCGAAACCCCATCGTGTACAGGCACGCCGGCAGGAAAATTTATAAATTATTTTTCATCCAATCAGTTACTTCTTTTGAAACATTAAAAGTAGCCCAGCCTGTTCGCGTTACATCAATTACTAATACCTTATCATTAGCATCAATTTTTGATTTTATTTCGTCTCGAACTTCAGAAACAGTCTTTGTGGTTTTAACAAGCCAAACAGATTGGAGCGGTTTGGCCCAATAAGGATATGATTTAAGATATTGAGATAGAAGTTTGTAGTCTTCGTATGTTTCGGGCAATCCCAAATCGTAAGTTATTAAAAAAGTATTCATATTTTTCCGTTTATTTCTCGCTACTTGCCTTAAAATAATAACCGATTATAAAACCAAGTGGCCCAGACAATATACCAGAGATAGCGAGTAGAAGATCTTTATTATCTTGAATGCTATATTCTTTTAAAGTGCTAATCGATAAAGCAGCGGCTACTATCGCAAGGTATGCAATCACATAAATAAGGGCTATGTAGCTTCTTGTTGATTCTCTTTTGGTCGCTCTCTGTTCTGCTGGGCCAGCAAGTTGGCTAGCCCCCGGCGGCGTTAAATCATCTATGTTTTGTTTTTCCTTCATCGCCATAATTATAAATCTCGTACATTGATTACTTCTCTTTTGCCATCTTTGGTTTCAATAATAATTTTGTATTCCCCGGCATCCTTAATAGCGTCTATTATTTTTATTCCTTTAACTAAAACATCTCCAAGCTTATCTTCCGAAATAGAAAGGTAATTGGCTAACTCTTTGAGTTTTTTCAACGCACTATTACCAAAACTAACATCGAACCTTTCTTGTGTTTTTCTTTGTTCGGTTGTTGGCTTATTATTTTCCATATCTAATTTTTTTATATAAATTATCGAAAATTTCTAAAATCTCTTTGTCTTCGCTAACATTTTTCAAGTAGCCGTCTACATCTTTATATTTCATCGTTAAAAATTCTTTGAAAAGTTTTTCGCCACGATAAATATATGTTTCTTCCGGCACATAAATATTCCCTTTCATTATTTTCCGGTTGAAGTAATAAAGAATCGGCTTTAATTTTTTCGTGTCTTTAATTCCAAGTTTTTTAACTAAACCGGCATAAGTTTTCAAGAATTTTCTGTTTATATCAACAAACTTTCCGGTGTCGTGATCGTCGTTATATTTCAATTCAACATAATAGTAAATTCCGTTCTTGTCTTGGAACAAGACGTCAACATCGTGCTTCATGGTGATTAAGTTTTTGTCTGATTGCTGATAGGCAACAATATTTTTTAATAGCTGTTCAAATTTTTTGGAAAGTTTGCTGTCATTATTATTTTGTCTGTCAGAAATAAAACGATCTATTAAAGAATCGGTTTCTTCGGTCAAAGACAGAATGACATTTTTCTTTCCGGAGATTTCTTCAACAATTTTGAGCCGTTTTTCTTCTGCGATAATTCTTTGCATTAAAACTTCAATGAAATTTCCGAACTGGATGTTTAGGGATTGCAGCAGGCCGCCAAATATTCTATATGTCGTCGGCACAAAATGGACTTTTGCCGCATGTTTTGCCACAATTTGTGAAATTTTCTTTTCCGAAGTGGTATTAGCAAGCAAATCCAAGACAGACGCCTTAATTAACTTTTTTATTTTATTGTTTTGCATATTGTAAATTTGTTCTTTTCGAAGGCCTTTCCCCAAAAAGATTATTATCCTGCAATTCTTTAAGTCTGTTTTTAATTATCGGAATATATTTTTTTTCTTTTTCAATCATTATATAGTTCCTTCCGTGTTTTTTTGCCGCAAATCCTGTAGTTCCTGTTCCCGCGAACGGGTCAAAAACTATATCGCCGCTCTTGCTTGTTGCTAAAATAATCCTTTCAAGCAAGGCTAAGGGTTTTTGTGTTGTGTGAACTTTTTTGCCAAGCCTATCTTTTATCCGCTCATTCCCATTACAAATTGGGAAATACCAATCACTTCTCATTTGTTTTCCTTGGTTATATCGTTTCATTAGTTCGTAATTAAAAGTATATCCTTTCGCTTTATCATCTTTTGAGGCCCAAATCAAAGTTTCGTGAGCGTTGGTAAATCTTACGCCTCTGAAATTAGGCATAGGGTTTGACTTAATCCAAACAACATCATTTAAAATCCAAAAACCCAAATCATGCATGATTTTCCCCACTCTAAAAATATTATGGTAAGAACCAATTACCCAAAAAGTTCCGGTTCTTTTAAGTATTCTTCGGCATTCTTTGAGCCATTGCTCGGAAAACTTATCATATTCATCAAACCCATCAAACTTATCCCATTCATCATTAACCGCATCAACTTTTGTCATATTAGGCCTTATCAATTCGTTTCGGAGTTGAAGATTATAAGGGGGGTCGGCAAAAATTAAATCAATCGAGTTATCGGGCATTTCTTTCATCACTTCCACACAATCGCCTTCTATCACCTTATTTATATATTCGCTTATTGGCTTCATATTTAGAGAGTTAACCTTATTATTTTACTTGATTTTTAATAATAGTTCAAATTTCGCCAGCGCGCCTGCGCGCGATAGGGTTTCGGTGAGCGGGTAAAATGAAGGGGGCTTTATAGTAAGAAATTTTTCGTCCGCAAGCCGACAGATTTTTCCTACTCACCGTTGCAAGCAGAATAATGCGGAGAACGCGTCGCGAATAAACTGGCGGAGGGAGGGAGATTCGAACTCCCGTGGACAATAATGCCCGCAAGGTTTTCGAGACCTGCCAGATAAGCCACTCCTGCATCCCTCCAAAAAAAACGCCTAAATTTAAACTAAAGACGCTAATTATAGCTAGGTCAAAATTCAAAATTTAAAATTCAAAAGTGAGGTAAAAAGCTTTTAGCTTTTAACTTGTAATTTTGAATTTTGCCTTTTGCATTTTGAATTTTTTTAGTGCGCCTGGGGCGATTTGAACGCCCAACCGCCAGCTCCGCAAGCTGATGCTCTATCCAGTTGAGCTACAGGCGCGAGAGAAGTATCAAGTATTAAGTATTATGTATTAGGTATTAAGTATGAAAAATCTCAAATGTCAAATCTCAAGTAGAAATGTCAAAACGCAAATCTCAAAACTCAAAACTAAGAAATATTTTAAATTTTAAAAAGTTTTAACGTTTACCGTGTAGTTTTGCCATTTGACATTTGCGATTTGAGATTTTTTTGCCACTTGAGTTTTGAGATTTCTAAGCCATTTAGCGATTGAACAATTTAGCTATTCTTTCTTATTATATCAAACCTCACTTGCAAAAGGAGAAAAATTTGTTATACAATGGTTTTAATGGCCGAAGAAAAGAAACCTCTTCCTAATCTTGAAAAAAGCGATGTCCGTTTTAAGGAAATTTTTTCCTGGGAAGCGCCGGAGCGGCCTTTCAAAAAAAGAAACAAAGAATTTTGGACCACTCTTCTTTCCCTGGTGCTGCTAATTTCCTTAATTCTTTTTTTTGCTAAAGAATATTTCTTAATCGCCACCATTTTTGCTCTTGTTTTTCTTTTTTACGTTCTTTCTACCCGTCCGCCCCAAAATATTACCTATAAAATTACTAATCAGGGAATTTTTTTAGCAGAAGCAAGATATAATTGGCCAGTTTTGCATTCTTTTTGGATTGAAGACGATGAAGGGCAGTCGATTTTGAATGTGAGTACTTACCTTAATTTTCCAAAGCGCTTGATTTTACCCTTAGGTGAGCAAGATGAAAAAACGATCCGGCAGGTGTTGGAGAATTTTTTGCCCTACGAGAAGCCGGAACCTACTTTTATTGAAAAAGCAACCAGTTGGCTGGCAAAAACTTTCCCCTTAGAAGAAAAGCCCCAAAAACAAGCCCCGCCGGTAGAGAAATAGCTTTCTGATAGCGGCTTCCTGCTATAATTATAGTGATGAGCCAGGTCGATGAAGTCTTAGCAAAAACGGATATTGTGGAATTAATTGGTGGCTATTTGCCTTTAAAAAAAGCGGGTCGTAATTTTAAAGCTCTTTGCCCCTTCCATACCGAGAAAACGCCCTCTTTTATTGTTTCTCCCGAACGGCAGATTTTTAAATGCTTTGGTTGCCAAACTGGGGGAAACGCTGTTAAGTTTTTAATGGAATACGAAAAGATGGATTTTGGGGAAGCGCTGCGGTTTTTGGCCAAAAGGGCAGGGATTACTCTGAAGTCTTATCAGCCCGGTCCGGAAGAAGCCAAACGAGAGCGCCTTTTACAACTTAACCATCTGACGGCTGAGCTTTATCACTTTTTGCTCTTGGAGCATCGCGCCGGCGAGCCCGGGCGGCAATATTTGGCAGGGAGGGGAATTAAGAGAGAAACAATTGAGGAGTTTAATCTTGGTTATGCCCCACCCCATCGTCAGCTATTGGCAGAATTTTTGGTCAAGAAGAAGGGGTTTAGCCGGGAAGAGCTGGAGCTTTCGGGTTTGGTTTTTAAAGGAAGAAATGGACAATTGGAGGACCGCTTTTTTGAAAGATTAATGTTTCCTCTGACTGATCAGCGGGGGAACGTTTTGGGTTTTTCCGGCCGGTTAATTTTTCCCCAAGAAGGGGCGGGAAAATATATTAACACTCCGGAAACGTTGCTTTACCACAAGAGCCAGATGCTTTTCGGTTTAGCGCAGGCAAAGGAAGCCATCAGGCGGGAGAAGAAGGTTTTGGTAGTGGAAGGAGAATTTGACATGATTTCTCCCTATCAGGCGGGGATAAAAAATGTGGTGGCGATTAAGGGAAGCGCGTTAACCGAAGAGCAGGTGAAACTTTTACATCGCTTTAGCGAGGAGGCTCTTTTGGCCTTGGATGAGGATAGCGCCGGCGATGCCGCTACCCGGCGGGGAATTCAGGTGGCCCTTAACGAAGGCTTGAATGTTTTGGTGGTTTCGCTTTCAGGAAAATATAAGGACCCTGACGAGGCGGTGCGAGCCGATTTGAATTTTTTTAAACAAAGAATGGCGGCGGCGGTGCCTGTTTTTGACTTTTATCTTGCTTCCGCCCTGAAACGTTTTGACATCAACGCGGCTTGGGGCAAGAAACAGGCGGTGGAGGATTTAGTGCCTACTCTTTCCGGTATCGAAGATGAGGTTTTGCTCTCTTCTTATGTTAAACAAATTGCTTCGGCTTTGAAAATTGACGAGGAGGCGATTTTGGCTAAAATTGCTAAGGCAAGAAAGACATCTTTGGAAGATAATTTTAGGAGAAGAGATGAGCCGGTTTTAATAGAGAAAAAAGAAAGTCGGCAGGAAGTGCTGGCCCGCTATCTTTTTGCTCTTTGTTTCCAGACTCATCAGGAGGAGGCGCTTTTAACGCCCGGCCTTGAAGAGTGGCTCGATAATCCCGGCTACCGGCGTTTCGTTGCCGCCCTAGAAAAATTCCTGGCAAAAGAGAAAAAATTTTCCTCCTTTGACTTTAGCCAAAAGCTGGCACCGGAATTGAAAGAAATTTTTGACGAGTTTTACTTGGTTCCTTTGCCGGAAAAATTAGACCAGCCGGAAGAGCAGGAAAAGGAGATTAGGCGTGTACTAAACGAGCTGAGACAGCTTTACCTAAAGAAACAATTGGGGAAGCTTACCGAGGAATTGGAGGCAAGAGAAAAGGCGGGCGAGAAAGAAGCCCTACCTAATCTTGAGGAGAAGATCAATCAAGTCCTGAAAGAGCTGAAAAGAGCAGGGTGAAGAGGTATAATAAAAAAGTATCAATTATCATATATTAGATATTAAGTATAAAAATTACAGAAGATAAAAAGAAACTGCCCCTAACCTGTCATCCTGATGAAAATCAGGATCTATCTACAGCAAGGAAATTCCAAATTACAAACAATTTCTAATAACCAAAATCCTAAATTCAAAATAAAAAGAGAAGGCGGACAATGCGAGTAGCGTTTCTTGTTTAGAAAATTTAGAAATTGGAATTTAGAATTTGTTTGCGATTTGCCTCCCTGCGGGAGGTCTCTTGTAGGGAGATTATTTGGGGCTTGGAATTTTCTTGCCGTAACAACTCGGTGATAGAGCAATTTACCCGCTAACGATGGCTAAAAATTTAGACAAAACTAAAACCAGCATCCCCTCTCCGGTTAAAAATGTTCTTTCGCCGGCGGCGAAAGATTTATTAGCGCGGGGAAAAGAAGAAGGGTTTTTAACCCAAGATGATGTCTTGGTTGTCTTTCCTGATGCTGAAAACCGCCTGGAAGAATTGGATGAATTTTATGATCAGACTCAAAAAAGAGGCATTGATATTTTTGAGTCGATTGATCTTGAAGAGGCAAAAGAGGAGGATTTTGAAAAATTAAGCCGCCAGATTGAAGAGCTGACCATTCAACAAAACGAGCCCTTGGATCCGGTCCGCAATTATTTGCGGGAAATTGGGCGGGTGCCGTTGCTTAAGCCGGATGAGGAGCTTAAACTGGCTGAAGAAGTCGCTGGCGGCTCTAAAAAAGCGAAAGAGAAGCTGATTGAGGCAAATCTGCGACTGGTGGTTTCCATTGCCAAGCGTTATATTGGCCGGGGCCTGCCATTTTTAGATTTAATTCAGGAAGGAAACAAAGGCTTGATTCGGGCGACAGAGAAATATGACTATCAGCGAGGCTTTAAATTTTCTACCTATGCCACCTGGTGGATTAGGCAGGCAATCACCCGGGCCATTGCCGATCAGGCGCGGACCATTCGCATTCCGGTGCATATGGTGGAGACGATCAACAAGGTTTACCGCGCCTCGCGTCAACTAACGCAGAAGTTGGGCTATGAACCGAGCGCGGCAGAAATTGCCCAAGAGCTTGGTGCCCCCGTTTCTAAAGTAAAGACGGTTTTTAAGATTTCCCAGGGGACGGCTTCGCTTCAGGCGCCGGTGGGCGAAGACGGCGATTCGGTTTTGGGAGATTTTATTGAGGATTCGGTCCAGCTTTCTCCCTACGAGGAGGCCTCGCGGGAGCTTTTAAAAGAAAACATTGACGAGGTGCTTTCCTCCTTAACTGATCGAGAGGCCAAGGTTTTGCGCATGAGATTTTCTCTTGACGGCGATCAGCCCCACACTTTGGAGGAGGTCGGTCGCCACTTTGGCGTTACCCGCGAACGAATTCGCCAAATTGAAGCCAAGGCCTTGCGTAAACTAAAACACCCCTCCCGCCGCCACAAACTGGAAGACTACTTGGGCTGATGATTAAAGCCACCAAGCCAAGAGAGTAAAAAATTGAGGAAAGAGCCACCTTTGGCCGGTGCCTTGCCGAAAGGAGTATTAAGTATAAAAAACTCAAAAGCAAAACAGGCTTCTGACAAATAGGCTCCTATTCTTCTAAATAGTTGCCATCCTGAGCTAAAAATTGTTATAATCAGAATATTATTCCTCGGTAGCTCAGTTGGTAGAGCGTCCGCCTGTTAAGCGGCTGGTCGGAGGTTCGAGTCCTCCCCGAGGAGCCCGCATAGGCGTGGAGGTTAAGAATTCCTTCCGGAACTACTGCGGATTTCCGCAACAAATCCCCCGCGAGGCTTCTGAAGCAAAATAGGTGGAAAACTATGCCACCCCAGGCACGAAAGCCCCGACAGGTCAACACAGGCGATTACGGAGGTTAACTCTGCTACCAAGCGCGAAAAAGACGAGTATAATTTTTTTATGAATGTGTTATGCTTATAATATATGACCGATTCAGAGCCGATACCTGGAGCTGTCTCGGGAGGGATTGAATCACCTCAGCCAGTTTCAGCGGCTCCAGAAACTACCAATCAACTAAGGCCGTTAGTCAGAGAATACGAAACCAGAGCGCGGGAACTTCCAATAAAGCCAGTTCAGAATGGTGATTGGTTGGTTATAGACGGCGTAGAGTATTTCCGGCTTGGAGGCGAAAAAGGCATTTTCCCAGCCAGCACCGACGAAGCAACTTTCCCGACACGACTAAGCCAAGTTGGAACTTACGACTCAAACAACGATACTTTGGCTTTTGTCGATGGACAAGGCGTAATGCGAATAGGTCATCTCACAGAAGAAAACCTTGCTGCCTTAGAAAAAGCTGGTTACAGACGAGGAGAAATTTGGGTGCCATTCTCAAACGGCGAAAATCCCACTGACCCTACCTTGAAACGGCGATATCTTGAATTAAGAGAAAAAGGGCGAGAAGCCAACAAGCAGAGAAATATTAGGGAACATCTTAAGATTTACGGCGATATTGCTGAGAGAAGAGGAATAAAACCTGTCAAGGGCGGCTTGTTTATGATGGTTGATGGCGTTGAATATCGATATTTAGGCAACGAAACTGGTCGGGTGGATCTAAACACGGATGGTGATAATATGGCAATTAGTCGTGTAGATCAGGTTGGTACTTATGATAGTAATAACGGCATAATAGCCTTTGTTGACGGGCAAGGAAAGATGTGGGTTGGCGCCTCAACTGCCGAGAACTGGAGAGCATTAATACAAGCTGGATATAAGAGTGGTGGCATCTGGGTGCCGTTTTCTAATGGCGAAATGCCTACAAATAGAGCCACCTACGAACAACTTAGAGATGTTTTAACAGGTAAACCTGCGGAACAGCTAATAGCAGAGAGAACGGCAAGAGTAGAAGAAATTATCTCCGAAAGGCGTAGGCTTTTTGGTGATACTGCCGTTATACCAGACAAAGATGCTTTGTATATCAAGGTAGCAGATAGAGCAGAAGGAGATTATGTCGATATAGAAGGACTTGTTCGGGAGAGACTCCGTCCCAAAGTGGAACGAGACAACGCTGGTTTTGAGAGAAAAGTCTTTACCCTTAATGGGGTTACCTTCTCTTTCAAGGGGCGTGAAGAGTTGCCTATCTATGCAACCCTGACGAGTTCGAGAAGCATTTTTTTAGGTGAAGCTCCGAACTGGGTAGAGCCAGAAGACTTTCAGAAATATCAAGAGCAGTTACGATTAACCCAAACCCAAAAGAGTGCGCCCGAACACTTTGTTGTAAATAAAACGCTAATGGGGGTTGTCGAACTGGCTATTAAATTGGGTAGCAAGGATACTACTTTGTCGCAGCTAAGAGAAGAGCTTGCTGAGGGAGTTTATAGCCCTCGTTCTTTATTACTTATAGATGCCTTATTTGCATTGAATTATGTTGATTTCACTGGTTTCGGTAGTAAACCAAGCAGTAACGCAGAAGCTGTTGTCTTGTTATCTTTATTGGGTGATCCTCAGGCACAGAGCGCAGTATCCGAAGCAGTCGAAACGCTCAGAAGACACGAGCGATCTAAACAAGTAAGGGAAGAAAGGGCCAAAAGTAGTGGAGAATCACTTAGGCCTCAAGATCTTTGTGTTGTACACGCAACAAGGTATGAGCCAGAGAGCACAGAAGATGGTGAGTTCTTAGTCAAAACAACTTTTGATGCAACCGGAGGAAAAGTCTTGCGCAATACTGTCCACACCGCTTTAAACCATAAAGTTGCTGGGCATATGTATGGTTCTTGGGCAGATGCTGGTTATGTAGTTATCTCTCCTTTCGAAAGCATGATAAGAAAGAATGGTGTGCCGACAGTATTAAATACTGTCGATACTTATTGGGCGACAAACCCGGGAGAGCCTTTAATCTTTGCCGATGGCACGCTTGTTGCCCCAGGCGGTGGAGAAATTGAGGGTTTATTTGAAGAGGAAGGAAATATTGTAAAATTCAAATCAGAAGGTTTGGATGTACAGGATTTGGTTTCCCTCTCAGAATATGCCCGGAGAAACGGTTACCTTTATGATTTTTCGAGAAGTATTGACTTAGCAGTGAGCGGGGCGTTGCATCCTTATGGTTCTGCGATGGAATTAGGAGAACAATGGGATTTTGCGGTAACGCAGAAAGCCATAAATCAATTTCTTTATCACGATGATAATAACTGGGGACATCAACCAGCTTTGTTGGGTTTTATAACTGCTGAAACTGAAGGTCAAGCACCAACAGATATCGAAACAAGACTAAAAAATCTCATTTTAGATTCTGGAGCCGTCAGCGGCTTAAGGCCTGAAGTTCAGGATAGAGAAATGGCTATAGCCACCCTGGCTAAGACATTGGCTGACAAAATTAGATTAGCCATGTTTATGGAAATAAACGAGTTAACGGTGAGAGAAGTAATAAGGAAAAGAGGCTTTGCTGTCAAACCAGGCGGTATGTGGGCGTGGGGTGATAGCTGGTCTGTAACCAGGCAAACTGAATTATTAGGTGAAGAACTTGGCGTCCCGGTCGGCGCTCATAGATACATGGTAGACCATGAACTTACCGAGAGATTTATGGTTGCTGTCCATCGAGCTACTGAAGGTGAGCAAGGAAAAAGTAGGTTTAACTGGACAAAATTTGAGGCCGAATTCGATGACTTAGTTCCCTTGATAGATCAGAAATCTCGCAGGGTTCTTTATGCCTCTGGTTTGTTAATCGCGAGGGGATAAAAATAAGCGATTGGCTGATTGTTGAACCTTGCCGATAAAAATTTCTCTGTTCCTTGTCAACTCAGTTCCGGGTAATCGGTTTTATTTAGCCAATTGTGCCTTCGATAGGGGGCTCGTGGTGTGAGCTATAAGTGTCTTTATCTTATTTTTTAAAGTCTTTTGAAATAAAATGAAAATTGAAAAGAAGGTTTGGCCAAAGTATTTTCAGGCAATTTTAGATGGCGAGAAAACTTTTGAGCTAAGGCTTGCTGACTTTAAATGCGGCCCTGGGGATATATTAGTGCTAAGGGAATGGAACCCTGATACCAGGCAATACACCGGTCGTAAACTCAAGAAAAGAATCACTTATGTAAGTAAAACTAAAGAGTGTCGTTTCTGGCCCCAAGAAGAAATTGAAAAATATGGCTACCAGGTAATTGGGTTTAAGTAAAATAAATCGGCTAGTTATCTCCTTCGGTAAATAAACGCTTTATTCTTAGAAAAATTATCGCTTGGTCTGTTTGCGGTCGCATCTTAATGCTCTCCAAGAATTTAATGACGGCAAACTGATTATGGTTATGTTAAAATTTGATTATTATTGAGTCATAAGTTTTTCTGACGCTATAAGCCAAGCGGGGCTTTTGCCTCTTTTGACTTAGGGCCCAAAAATAAAATAATTTTTTTAAAAAGCATATGTGTCCTGTTTGTACAGTTGGCGTGGCGGCGGGATTAGGCCTGTCGCGCTGGCTTAAAGTTGACGATGCCATCTCCGGCCTTTGGATTGGGGCTTTGATTTTGGCCTTAGCCATTTGGTTTTGGCGATGGCTTTATAACAAGAAATCCCAGAAGTCATTTAGCGCCCTATTGCTTTTGGTGGTTTCTTTTTGGCTTTTAACCTTCCTTCCCTTAAATTATGCCGGTATTCTTGAGAATTGCCGCTCTCTTTGGGGAATGAACCGCTTAATTTTAAGCTCCATTATTGGTATGTTGGCGGCGCTCTTGGGCATTTTTCTGGATAAGGATCTGAGAGCCGGCAGGAAGGGAAAGGCGGCCTTCCCGTACCAAAAGGTAATTTTGCCTCTTGCCCTTCTTATTCTTGCCAGCCTGATAATGGCGTTAGTTTCCTAATTAAATCATGGATCAAGAAGAAATTTTAAAAAAAGTTAAAAATTTTAAAGAAAGTGACAAGGTTGATCTTTCCTCAAAAGAGGACTTGGCCGTGGCGGTGATGAATCTTATCAGCATCGAAGAGCATCTCTTTTTTACCTACAATAAAACCGGCGGCAAGAAATATCTAAGCTTATTAAACGAGATCAGGGATTTGCGGAAAAAATACCTCGCCCAAATTGTTAAAAACCCCCAAGGAGAGCTTTGGTGTATTTCCAAGCACCTGCTGAGCGCCTCGATGAGGTTAATGGAGGTGGGCACCAAGAAATTAAACGAGGGCAAGGAAAAAGAAACCAAGGATCTTTTTGAAAAAAGTTATGACCTTTGGAACATTTTTTGGGGCCTTAACTTAGGGCTAATTGAGGTAAAAGATGTCCAGGCCGAAGAGGACGAGAAAGAAGAGATTAGGCTTGGGAAAGGCAAGAAAGTTTCCGTTTTTGCCAAACTGGGAGACGTTATCCAGAAAGTCTTGGATTGCTGCCGAGAGTAAAACAAAGTCTAAGCTGGTTCCTTTTTTTTTCTTCAATTTTAGTTTTGAGTAATGAAAGATCCGGTTTGCCAGAAAGATAATTTTGGTTGCGGTGTTGCTTGCCTTGCCTTTATAACCAACAGATCTTATGAGGAGATTGTAAAAGAATTGGGCGAAGAAAAAGCCAAAAAAGAAGGTTTTTCCTGCCGTCAGCTAGTTGCCTATTTAAAAGGTTTAGGCTATCAGGCGGAATTTCATTATCTTAATCAAAAGTGGAGACAAAGAATTTATCAGGAAGGGACGATTGTTTTTTTAAAACGAAGCAAAAAATTCCCCTTTGGCCACTATCTTGCTCGCTATCATGATTTTTGGATGGACCCTTGGCTTAATTTCTTAAAAGAAAAAAATTTAACTAAAGCCAAAGCAGGTTTTAGGAAAAGACTGCTCGGCAAGCCAATTTATGGCATTTTTTGTGGGCAAACCGCATAAAGTAAAAAATAATATTATCGAAAAGGTTTGTCATTCTGGTGATTGAAATACTATGTAGTATTTCAATAAATAGAGAAAGACGGAGCAGCCGACATTAAATGCTCTAAAGCATTTCAGAATAAGGAAAAGTTGCTTGCTAAAAAGTAAAGACAGCCGCTTTTGATAAAATCATTTTATGGTGAAAGTTCATCTTGATACCGACTTGGGAGGCGATATTGACGATCTTTGCGCTTTGGCAATGCTTTTAAAGTGGCCGAAAGTGAGAATTACAGGGATTACCACCGTGGCTGACGACAAGGGAATAAGGGCTGGCTTTGTAAAGTATGCCCTGAAATTGGCAGGGAAAAGTGATATTCCTGTTAAGGCTGGCGCCGATATTTCTTTAGGGCGTTATCGTGTTCGGCGCGGCTACCAAGACGAGAGATATTGGCCCAAGGAGGCAATCAAAAGGGCAAAAAATCCCATTGGTGAAGCGTTGGCACTTTTAAAAAAAAGCATTGCTGAGGGGGCAATCATCATCGGCATCGGCCCGCTTACCAACCTTTATCTTCTTGGTAAGAAATATCCCGGCATTTTGCGCCAGGCGAAATTATTTTTGATGGGGGGCTATATTTATCCACCCCGAGACGGTTATCCCCGATGGGGGCAAAATTATGATTTTAATATCCAGGTGGATGTTAAAGCCGCCAAAGAGGTTTTAGAAAATTCCTGCCCTACCCTGGTGCCGCTAACGGTAACAATTGAGACATTTCTTAGGCAAGCCTATTTGGGAAAACTAAGGCAGTCAGACGATTTAAATAGACTTCTTGCTAAGCAGGCAGAAGTTTTTGCCGATGACGAGAAAATAGCGGAAAAGTATGGCAGAGTCTGTCCTAAACTCCCTGATGATATTATTAATTTTCAGCATGATCCCTTAACAACAGCGATTGCTTTAGGCTGGCATGATGGCGTTGAGTTTAAAGGTTTGCCCTTGCGTTTTAGTATTCAGAATGGATGGTTAAAGGAGATGGTTGATAAATCAAGCCAAAAATTTTATCGGGTGGTGACGAAAATAGACGGAGAAAAATTTAGCCGCTTTTGGTTAGAAAGAGTAATCGCTTGATTTATAATGAAATTATTAAGGCCTTTTTTGACGGCGCCAAAAGAGGAAGCAGCGCTTTTTGGCCCCTATTTTTGAAGTGGAATTATCGGCTTGGGTTAGCCGGCTTGAAAAGCGTTTAATTAGTTTTTGTGATATAATAGGGCAATAATAATTATGGAAAGGGAAAAAAGATCCTATATACCCCCCCATATCGGTGAAATACGTATTGTTGTGCAAGAAGGGTCAGGTAGTTTTCTGGTGATTGATAAGACTACTGGTAATCAGTTTTTCCGGCCCGGCGGCACCCGCGATTGGTTTTGGTTGGCGGACGTAGGTAGAAGTCCTTTTGGTGAAGATGTAAAGTTGGGAGGTCAGGGAAAATACTATCTTAATGGTATCGTGGATACGGCAGGATTTAGCCTCAATCATCCCCCCAAGAAATAAGAGCCTAAAATCTACAAGCGCGATTGACTTCGGTTTTAATTAATTTTAAAATAGAAAGTAATGGAGGAAGGAAAAACGGCATTGGCGGAGCCGGTGGATGCCTCAAGCTTTCAAACCGAAAAGCCCAAAGCTTCAAACAGCACGAAAATTAATTGGTGGCTAATCATCGCGATTCTCCTTTTAATCGCCCTCCTGGCGGCAGGCGCTTATGCTTTTTACCTGAAAAATCAAAATGAGAAGTTAGCGCCCTTGGAGGAGCAGGAAACGGCGACGCCCAGCGGGCAAACAGCAGCGCCTACCGGCGAGCCAACGGTGGCTTTTTCTTCTTCTGTTGAAGCCTCCCCTTCCCCATCGGCGGCCCAAAAAGAATCGGAGTTAATTTCTTTAGACGATACTTGGAATAAATATATTAATTATCGTCTTGGCTTTTCTATTAATGTCCCCAAAATGATGATGCATGGGAGTGGCGCGTGCCGGTGGGTGCTGGAAGGCGATCATTCCTACCGGCCGGCGCCGAAATTAGTGCCGGTGAAAGTTTTTGAGGAGGACAATATGGTTTACATCGTTAATGGCTCCTATGCCGAGTTGGGAGGAGAGACAAGGGAAGAAATCGCCGAGGGGATAAGATCTTATTTTTCCGAATGCAACGAGGTTATCAATTCTTTGGCCAAAGCTAAGGATAAGGAAAATTATTACCAGCGCGGCTGGCAGATTATTGTGGAGGAGGCCAAAAATGATGAGGATCTGGACCGCTTTATTAAGAAATATTTTGGCCCTGATTGCCGTTTGGGCGACCGGATTCATGATCGCCAAGAGGGAGTTTACAAGATCTCTATTGATCAGGGAATTAAAAGCCACGAGGTAGGAGAAGCGCCCGAGGAAACCGGCTGTTTTGTGAATTATGCCTACGCAATTAAGTATTTTCCCGAAAAAAATAAGGTGGCTAGTTGGGATTTAGGGCAGGACTTTACTTTCTATCAGGACATCGACCACCCCTTCGACGCCCAAATGGCCGAAAGCTTTGAATTTCTGAAGTAAGACGCCAGGGGTTCAGTTTAAAGAAAAATCAGGAGACTTTCTGGGGCCAGGGCTCGCCGCTTTCTTTTTTGGCCTGGTTGCCAATTTCCCACTGGTCATAAATTTTCTTCTCCACATTTATCTCCACTTTTTTGCCGTCGTTGGTTTCAAAGTAAAGAGTGTAAAGATCCTTTGTGTAGGGGCTGTCGTCGTCTTCCCATTCCAGGTGCTTTTTGTCCACCAGCTTTCCTTCCCAAACGGATGCTTTTCTCTTCTCGCCTCTTCTCTTGACGGATTTGGCAAAAAGAAAAACCGGCAGGCCGAAAATAACTAAAACCGCGATTAAAAAAATTAGCGCTCTCATCTTTAATTATCATTAAGAACCGTTTTTCGGCAGTTGTCAAGAGAAAATAAATGGCTAAGTTGCATGAAAATTCAAAATTCAAAATTCAAAAGTCAAAATTACAAGTTAAAATTCAAAAGTAAGATTAAACCTTTGCATTTTTGCTAATGTAGTATAATAAAACCGATGAAGCCCAAGCTTTTGGTTCCTCTTTTTTTTCTTCTTCTTGCCGGAATAGGGACATGGCTGGTGGTGGGGAAAGGGAAAGAATTTACCCCAACGGTTTCTGAAGAAGATGAAGACGAAACCCAGCTTTTAAAAAGAATAAATAGCACGCCAACGCCGCTTCCGGAAAATACTCCCACAACAGAGACGCCAACAAGCGCTGCTTCGACGGTTCCCTTGCCGACAGAAGAAGATATTGTCAGGCTCTTTTTTAACCTTATTGACGAGGAAAGAATCCCCGAGGCGGTGGCGATGATGAGTGTTGAAGCCGTTCCCGATGACAGCTACAGGCAAGCCTGGGGAGTGCAGTTCAACGCCCTTGACTCAATTAAAGTTTCCAAAATTGAGCCTTATGATCAGGGAAATTGGAGCCCCAGCAGCCATACCTACAAGGTTAATTTGGAGGTGGCGGTTTCCGAAAATGCCGCCAACGCCCCCATCCCCTATTATGGCTGGGAGAATGGCGATAACCTGCGCTGGGTGGAAATTGTCAAAGAGGGAGATCTTTGGAAAATTAACCAAATTGCCACGGGAGCGTAAAATTTCTCCTTAATTCACTAAATATAGATTTTCTTCTACCTAAATACCAGCCTGGGATTTTAATGTTAATTTAATACCCCTCTATCTTCATTTAGTATCTTCATGGTTTTTAAGTGAAAAAGCGGGGAGATTTTGATAAGATAAAAATATGGAAAACTTATTAGACAATTTAAAAAACTTACTTAAAAAAGACGAACGGCTGGTGAGCGAAGGCGAGCTTTTGAAAAACAAAATTGTTGAGTTAGCTTTAAAATTGGATAAGGACTTGATTGAACTTCTTTTATCTGATGAAAAAATAAAAGAAGTATTTTTTAGGCAAGTTGGTAAAGCTGCAATTTTTGACAAAGATAAGTTTATTAAGTTTGTTTCCAATAAGCAATTTTTACCGGATAGTTATACTGCTTTTAAAAATAAGATTGGTTTAACAGTTGATGATGAATTTATTAGCGAGAAAAAAGAAGTTGTTCTTTCTTGGCCTTATAAGGACTGTGTTTTAGAAGGCGGAATGACCAAGGAAGACCAAAAGCGAGATGAAATTTTCTGGAACCAAACACTTGCGCCGGATGAAATCAGCCGCCTTTTAGACCCGAAAGTTTTTACTAATGCAAAAAGGATTGATAAAAACGGCGAACATAAATTTGATGGATTTAAAACAGATGAAAACGGAGATATAAAAGACAATCTCATCATCAAGGGCAACAATCTTTTAGCCCTCCACTCCCTCAAAAAACGCTTTGCCGGAAGAGTAAAACTCATTTACATTGATCCGCCGTATAATACTGGAGGTCCGCAGGATACTTTCACTTACAACAACAGCTTTAAACACTCTACATGGCTAACCTTTATAAAAAATAGGCTGGAGATAGCCAAGAGTCTTTTACAGGAGGATGGATTTATTGCAATAACGATTGACCATGTTGAGCTTTTTTACCTGGGGGCACTAGCTGATGAGGTATTTGGGAAAGAGAACAGGATTGGAATAGTAACAATTTATATAAACCCTAAAGGGAGACAGCATGAAAAATTTTTTGCTGCCTCGACTGAGTATATGCTGGTTTATGCAAAAAACATAAAAGCTGCGAAGTTTAATAAGGTTATCCTGGATGAGGAGAAGGCAAAGAAATTTAATTTAGAAGATGAACGTGGAAGATATAGATTAGAACCTTTTATAAGAGCAAGAACAGATACCCTTAGAAAGAATAAACCAGATTTTTGGTATCCAATTTATGTAAGTAAAGACCTAAAAGAAATAATTTTAGAGAGAAAACCCAACTATTACGAAGTTTGGCCGGTTAAAAACGGTAAAGAATTTACGTGGAAAACAATTCCGGAAACTTTTGATGAAAGAAATTCCAAAGGTTATTTTGTTGCTAAAAAAGAAAACGAGAGAATTGTCATTTATCATAAATTCTACGAACAGCAAGTTTTAAAAAATATATGGATAGACAAAAAGTATTTTCCAGAATTCCAGGGCACTCAATTACTTAAAAAACTTTTAGGGGAATCCAAGTTTAGTTATCCAAAGTCATTATACGCCGTACGGGATACTCTCAAGATAATGACGAAAAATGATGATTTAATACTTGATTTTTTCGCCGGGTCAGGAACAACAGGGCATGCAACTTTAGAACTTAACAAACAAGATGGTGGGAAGAGAAAATTTATTTTGGTTGAGCAACTTGATGAACATTTATCAGTTATAAGGGAAAGAATGAAAAAAGTTTTTGAATATCTAGATGGTGGTGATTTTATTTATTTAGAACTAATGAAATGGAATGAGAATTTTATTGAGAAAATAAAGAAAGCAAAAACAAAAGAAGAATTAAAGAGATTATGGGAGACAATAAAGGAAAAAGCGTTTTTGAGTTATAAAGTTGATGTAAAAGCGATTGATGAAAATGCAAAAGATTTTGCTGATTTATCTATTGAAAACCAGAAAAGATTTTTAGTTGAGTGTTTAGACAAAAATCATCTTTATGTAAATTATAGCGAAATTGATGATGAAGAGTATGGAGTAAGCAAGGAAGATAAAAAGTTAAATAAGGAGTTTTATGGATAAGTTACCGTTCTCCTTAAATTTTTTCAAACAAATTGAATGTTTTCAGGAAATCGAGCGTTTAGATAAACAATTTGATGAAATGCTTCTCGAATGGAAAAAGGGCGGATATAAAAAGGGGGGTATTTCAGAAAGTATCAACATTAACTATCCTACTTGGGAAATAGAAAAGAAGATTCTTTTTTGGGCATCCAGAGAACATAAGCATCTTGGTTCTCCTATTACAACTACCCATTTATCTGATGAAAGTTTTCAAAAAGATATACATTGCACAGAAACAGAATTAGAGTTTGCTGGAAAAGAGGAAGTATTAAAAAACCTCACTAGTAGAGGATTAGCGTCTTGGCAAAATGGCGCTGTTGTATCCCAAAAAGGATTGGACTATGGTCTTGTTATTGCTGATTTATATGAGATAAAAAAGGATGAGAATATTAAAAGAGGAGAGACGGAATATAGGGAAGAGCTTCTTGTTAAGAGGAAGATTAGATGGTTTGGATATAAATTAATTTACTTTTCTGCTCTCACCTTAATATTTTCCAGTTTAATCTTTTTAGGGCTAGAGATTTTTAGAGCTGCGAATATTGCTATACCATTTTTGAATATTACTATAAAAACGGGATTAAAATATTTAGTAGTTTTAATGGGTTTTATTCCAGCTTTTTTATTTTTGTTAGGTTTATTTTTTTCAAATATATAACTATGCTTTACGAAACTTTTAATGCTAATAAGGAATCATTGGGAGAGGATTTTTTTACTTCACGAATCGATGATGAAGTAGTCCGGAATTTGAATCCGAAATTTGAGTTACGTGAATATCAAAAAGAAGCATTAGGCCGCTTTGATTTTTATTTTAAAAATTATCAAAAACGAGTTTATCCGGCACATTTACTATTTCATATGGCTACCGGAAGCGGTAAAACATTGATTATGGCTGCTAATATTTTACAGCTTTATAAACAAGGTTATCGCAATTTTATTTTTTTTGTAAACAGCACGAATATTATCGAAAAGACAAAAGACAATTTTTTGAATCCACTTTCGGAAAAATATTTATTCGCGTCAAAAATTAAGTTTGGCGGAAAAGAAGTTTTTGTAAAAGAAGTTGATAATTTTGAGGCGGCAAGCCCAGATGACATAAATATCCTCTTTACAACAATTCAAGGATTGCATATTCGTTTAAATTTTCCCAAAGAAAACGCTTTGACTTATGAAGATTTTGCCGACAAAGAAATTGTTTTAATTTCTGATGAAGCGCACCATTTACAAACAATCACCAAACAAGACAAAAAAGAGCTTGAATTAGAAAAAAGTTGGGAATATACAGTTAAAAAAATATTAAATAGCAATATCAGAAATATCTTGTTGGAATTTACCGCTACTATTGATTTGGGCAATCAAAACATTAGGCAGAAATATGAAGACAAGATTATTTTTCAATACGATTTAAAACAATTTAGATTAGATAAATACTCAAAAGAAATAGAGGTTTTACAGGCAGATTTAGAAGCAGTAGATAGAGCATTGCAAGCAGTAATTTTAAGTCAATATCGTCGAAAAATTGCTGAAAAATATAAATTGCATTTGAAGCCAGTTCTTCTTTTTAAGTCAAAGAGTATCAAAGAATCAAAAGAAAATTATGATGACTTTTTAGAGAAAATAAAAAGTTTGTCTTCAAAAGACATTCAAGAGATAAGTTCACGGGCAAAAGGAACGGATTTAGAAAAGGCATTTAATTATTTTAAAAAAGAAAATATAACTTTTGAAAATTTAATTAAGGAGTTGCAAGAAGATTTTCCAGAAGAAAAAGTGATGCTTTTGGATTCTGAAAATGTTGATGAAGAAAAACAATTAAAATTAAATTCATTAGAAAATAAAAATAATGAAATAAGGGCAATTTTTGCGGTAAATATGCTTAATGAAGGTTGGGATGTGTTAAATTTATTTGACATTGTAAGGTTGTATGATACAAGAGACGGTAGATGGGATAGGAGGCTTAATAAATATAAACCTGGTCCAACTACATTAGGTGAAGCTCAACTCATTGGGAGAGGCGCAAGGTATTTCCCATTTCAGTTAGATTCTGTTCAAGATAAATATAAAAGAAAATTTGATGAAGATATTGAAAATGAACTTCGGATTTTAGAAACATTACATTATCATAGCGCTCATAACCCAAGATATATTGACGAGATAAAAAGTACACTTACAGAAATGGGGATTATGCCAGAAAAATATATTCAGAAAGATTTATTTATTAAAGAAAATATTAAGAAAAGATGGAAAAATGATTATATTTTTATAAACGATAGGGGATTAAACCAACGAAAAGATATAAAAAGCTTAAATGATGCGAAAATTAAAGAACAATATAGTTATGAGATAAAAACGGGCGAAATTAAAGAGGAATTTATTTTAGGCGAGGCGGGGGAAATAAAGAAATCGAAAAATATTGTAAAAAAGAGAGTAAAATATAAAATTTCTGATTTTGGAAAAAATCTTATAAGAGGCGCATTGGATAAATTAGAGTTTTATAAGTTTGAAGCATTTAAAAAATATTTTCCTCATTTAAAATCGATACAAGAATTTATTATCTCTGATAATTACTTAAAAAATGTTGAAATAGAAATAATAGGGCCGGAGAACAAAATAAAAAGGTTGACACAAGATGATAAATTGGCAATTGTTTTATCTGTGGTTAACGAAATAGCAGATCAAGCAAAAATAAATACCTCAGAATACAAAGGAACAACTTTATTTAAAGCGAAAGCATTATGGGAAGTTTTTAAGGATAAAAAAATAAAGATAGACAAAGATGAAGCAGAACAAAAAGAATTTACAGATATTGATTTAGAAAAGACAGATTGGTATGGACAAAAGATATTTTATGGGACAAGCGAGGAAAAAAGTTTTATTGATTTTATTAGCGGATTGATAGAGGAGTTAAAGAAAAAATACTCAGATATTGCCTTATTACGAAATGAAAAGTTTTTTCAAATTTATGATTTTGACGAAGGTAGGGCATTTGAGCCGGATTTTGTAATGTTATTGAAAGAAAAAAACCATAAAATTACCATTTATCAAGTCTTTATTGAGCCAAAAGGAGAATTTTTAGTAAAAAATGATGAATGGAAGCAAAAATTTTTACTTGATATAGAAGAAAAATCTAAACTGCAAAAAGATTTAGTAATGGACATGGAAAATAAGGATTTTAAGTTAATCGGGTTACCATTTTATAACGAGCAGTTAAAAAAAGATTTTGAAGAAGCATTAGAGAGTAAAATTTTAAGATAAAAAGCCAAACAAAAAGTTGAAGGAGTAATTGAAAAATAAAATTACGAAAAAGAAAGGGAAGATTATGAAAGGCAAAGAGTAACCGTCCCCTTTTGGCATTTAGGTAATAGAAAAAAATAAATAACCTGTTATTATATTTATAATGATTAAAAAGATTAGCCTTTTGGTTTTTTCTTTACTCCTAGGTTTTGCCGGCTTAACCACTTCGGTTTTGGCGGAGGAAGAACCGGCGATGATTTTTGATACCGGCAAGGGTTATTTGGGTGGTTGCGGTTTAACTGATAAAACCACCTGGACTTTGGATGAAGATTTGGAAATTAAACTTTTCCAAATTTGGTATAACTGGGATGCCAACGAAAAAGAAGTTGGCATTACTGTTAAAAAAGACGGAGAAGAATTTTTAACAGGAACGGCAACGCGGTCGGGATGCGATATTTACCAAAAAAATTGGTGCAATGGCGATTTAAAAATGGATAAAATTTTTCCAAAGGGAAATTATGAGCTTACAGTTGATAAGAAAAAACAGTGCGCGATTCCCGACGGCAACGGAACGATTAGACTTTACGGGGAAAAGTTAGGAGCGGTTGAAAATGAACCGACAATAACAGCGGCACCAACAACAACTCCAACCATAGTTTCTTCCCTACCGGCTCAGTCGGCAACTGCTCCTCAAAAATGCTCGGCCGGTTGGTGTTATCCTGTTTTGGGAATTTTAGTTTTTTCTAATCTTATTACCCTATTTTTGTTTTTCAGGAAGAAGTAAAAGTTAGTCAGCGTCCTTGACAAACATTATTAAAACATTATAATAATAATGAGTATGAGCACAACGGTTTTGCAAGTTCCTCTTCCGAAAGACTTAAAGTCTAGTGCCAGCGCCGTGGCCAAAGAATATGGCTTCTCTTCTCTTCAGGAAGTGGTGCGGATTTTTTTAACCAAACTATCAAAGCGCGAATTAGCGGTGGAAATTGGTCCGGCGCCGATTTATCTTTCCAAAAAAGCGGGAGAAAGATATCAAAAAATGGATGAAGATTTCAAGGCGGGGAAAAATATCTTTCAGGCCGTTGATGCCGATGATTTAATGGACCAGTTAGCTAAATGAGGGTTGAGTATCACCGCCAATTTCTTAAAAATTTTCGTAAACGTGTTCTCCCCTATCCAAAACTGAGGGTCAAATTTGAGGAACGTTTAAAGATGAGGCTTAATCAGCCAGAAAGCTTTCTTTTGAAAGATCACCAGCTTTTAGGCAAGAAGGCTGGCTATCGAGCCTTTTCTCTCTCGGGGGAGATGCGGGTAGTTTATAAAATTGAAGGCGATGTTTTTCGTCTTTACGATGTCGGCTCCCATAATCAGGTTTATTAAAGGAGCTTTTGCCTAGACAGAAGGTATAAGATAAAATTTAGAGCAAGGGGGTGAAGAGTTAATGAAAAAGAAATCAATTATTATTGGCATTATCATTTTGATTCTTGTTGCGGCGGTGGTGGCGGCAACCGGAGGAAAAAAGAAAACCGAGACGCCGGAAGGAGAAACTTCGCAAACTTCAGAAGAGGAAAAAGCGAGCCAGGGAACAGCTTTTGATTGTAAGGTGGGGTCGTGGTGGTCGGAAGGAGAGAGCAAATATCAAATAACCGGCATGGAAAAGCATTCTATTGGCGGTAAGTCGCTAGACCTTTGCTGCGCCGAATTAACCGCAGATGGCCAAAAAACCAAACACTGTTGGGGGGGAGAAAACGATAACTGGTCTATTACCTGGTTGACCGATTCGGAAACAGGAAAATTATACGAATATATGGAAATATGGGAAAAAGAGGGAAAACAATGCTCAAAGATGTTTGGTGTTGACGGCGAAGTGAAGGCCGAGACGTGTGATTAATTTTTTAAAGCAAGCTAACGGTAATAAAAATGGGTCTAGATAACTTTAGAGCGGCTTTCTTCTAAATTCTTTTAATAATAACTGATACATATTACCATTGGTTGATTTAGTATTCCAGCGGTATTCGGTTTCTTTTAGGTGGAGAATAAATTTGTCTT